>NZ_JAUYTS010000240.1 GCF_030695085.1 Falsiroseomonas sp.
CCATCCGCCGCACGATGCCGGCGGCCGCTTCGACGGCCCCGTGCCGCGCGCGGAGCATGAGGCGGCGCATTGGGAGAAGGAAGCGGATGCGATCCGCATGCTGCTGTCGGATGCGAAGCGCCGCCTGTTCACCACGGATGAAAGCCGCCGCGTGCAGGAGCAGCTCGACGCCGAGACCTATTGGGCGATGCCGTATTACGAACGCTGGATTCTCGCCTTCTCAAGCCTGCTGATCGAGAAGGGCATCGTGACGGAAGCCGCGGTGCTGGCGGAGGAACAGCGCCTGCGCGATGCCGGGCTGGACGTGGTGGAAGCGCACCACAACCAGCACGACGATCACGGTCATGATCACGACCATGACCACGAACACCACCCCTATCAGCAAGACCATGACGCGGCGGAGGAACGGCTTTCCCCGCTGCGCCTGCGCGGGGTCGCCATGCGGAACCTGCTGCTGGCCGAGGGCGTGCTGACGGCGGCGGAGATCCGGGAGGAGATTGCGCGGATGGATGCGCGCAGCCCGCATAACGGCACCGCCATCGTCGTGCGCGCCTGGACCGATGCCGCCTATGCGCAGCGCCTGGCGGAGGATGCGGTGGCCGCGGCGGCGGAGCTCGGGCTGGATGCGGCGGGCACGAAGCTCGCCGCGCTGTTCAACACGGATACGCGCCACCACCTGGTCGTCTGCACGCTGTGTTCCTGCTACCCGCGCAGCATCCTCGGCCGCCCACCCGCCTGGTACAAAAGCCGCGCCTACCGTGCCCGGGCCGTGCGGGACCCGCGCGGCATCCTCGCTGAATTCGGCACCACCCTGCCGCCGGGCGTGGAGCTGCGCGTGCACGACAGCAATGCGGAGCTGCGCTACCTGGTGGTGCCGAAGCGCCCGGCCGGCACCGAAGGCTGGGACGCCGGGCGGCTGGCAACGCTGGTGACGCGCGACGGCATGATCGGCGTCACCGAAGTTTAGTCACTCCGCCGCGCGCGGCATGGCGAAGCGCGATTCCAATTCGCGCTCGACATAGTCCAGGCTCTCGACATCGGCGAACTTCATGTCGAGGTCGAACAGGTTGGCCCGATGCGCGCTCGGGCTGCGGTCGCCGCAGGCCTGCTCCACCAGCACGGTGCGGAAATTGTGGGAGAAGGCGTCCATCGCCCCGGCCCGCACGCAACCGCTGGTGGAAACGCCGCAGATGATGACGGTGTCCACCTCATCATAGCGCAGGAAGGCCTCCAGCGGCGTCGCGAAGAAGCAGGAGGGCTTGTTCTTCATCACCACCCGGTCCTGCTCGCGCGGCGCATAGGCCTCCGGCCATTCATCGGCGCGCGGGTCGCGGCTGTACTGGTAGTCATTCGCGGTGCCGAGCTTCAGGTTCCAGATGCCGCGATAGCTGGGATGCGTGCGGTCATCGCGGCGGCTGTAGTAGATTGGCAGGTCGAGGCGCCGGAACAGCGCGGTCAGCCGGGTCAGCGCCGCGATCAGCGCCGGGTCTTCCCGGCCGCATTGCGAATAGGCCGGATCGACGAACATGTAGGTGGTATCGATGTTCAGCAGCGCCGGACGGCGGCCGATGCCGATGCGGCGCGCGAAGCCGCCCTTGCGGTAGGTCTCCAGCTCATCATCCGGCACGAAGCCGCGCCACTTCGCCAGCTTTTCCAGTTCTTCGGTCATCATCGTGTCCTCCATTGCCGCGGGACGGTCGCGAAGGGGCGCGCGCGCGTCAAGCGGTGGCTCAATCAGACAGCTTCAGCGCAACGATCCCGCTCAGGATCAGCGCGATGCCGGCCAGCCGCCCCAGATTCGCCGACTCGCCCAGCAGCCAGATGCCGAAGAAGGCGGTGCCGACCGCGCCGATCCCGGTCCAGATCGCATAGGCGGTGCCGATCGGCAGCGCCTTCAGCGCCAGCGCCAGGAACCAGAAGCTGACCGCCATGGCGCCGATGGTCAGCACGGAGGGCCAGAGCCGGGTGAAGCCCTGGGTCTGCTTCAGCCCCATTGCCCAGCCGATCTCCATCAACCCGGCCAAGACCAGATAGACCCACGCCATGAGGACCCTCCATGAATAGGAGGTGTTTAGGGCGTCACGGGCGCCGGGTCATCTGCCGCGAGCCGCGCCGTATCCGACGACGGCTGGGGCGGCTGGGCCGCCAGCAGCCCGCGCCTGACGGCAGATGCCACCTCCGCACGATGCGTCAGGTTCACCAGCATGGCCTGGTAGGGCGCGGAGGAGACCGCGATCTGCCCGCGGAAGGGCCGGTCCATCAGGAAAACGAAGGCCACCAGCGCCGCCACGCCGGCGGCCTGGATCGCCAGCATCAGCAGCACATGCGGCTTCGGCGGGTACAGCGCGCCGGTGGCCAGAAGCAGCAGCATCAGCAGGCGGATCAGGGTCCAGAAGGCGCCCGGCAGCGCATCCTCCGCATGGCGCAGGCGTTCCTCTCGCGCCGTGTCCAACTGCTCCAGGTTCTGCAGCAGGTCTTGCGCCATGACATCCGTGAGGCCGGCGGCGGTGACGTAGCCGGCATGTTCCAGCGCCTCCGCCAGGCGCTGGGTCTCCGCATTGCGGCCGTTCAGGGCCATGTCGGGAAATTCGGCTGCGATGATGCTGCGGACGTAGCCAACCAGCCCGGCATGCAGGGACACCCCCTCCGCCCCCAGCCGCACCGCCTGCCGCCCCATGCCGCCGATCGCCGCCACTTCCTCCGCCACCACGCGCTGCGCCTCGGCCTGCTGGGTGCGGGCCTGGATGGCGCAGAAGGCGAGGGTGAGGGTGAGGGCGGAAACCACGGCGGCGGTGGTCCGCAGCGCCATGTCCACATGGGTCTTGTTGTCGGGCAGGTTCAGCAAAGGGGCGATGGCGCGGCAGGCCAGCGCCGCCAGGGCGGCCGCACCCAGCATGAACGTCGCATAGACCGCGGCTTCCGGCAGGTCGTACAGCATGAGGGGTGGGGTGATCAGGGGGGTGGACAAGGCGGCCTCCGGCTGGGGCCGCAGTGTCGGCGCGCAAGGCTTGACCCTTGGTTAGCGGAGATCCGCCCGTCGCAGCCGCCGCCACCCCGGCGACAATGGCAATCGTTTTGTGTATGCTGGCCGGCGAGCCCGTAGACTTTGCAGGAAGACCGCAGCCGCATGTCGCGCGACAGCCAGATTGTCCGTATCCACCGCCAGCCGAAATCCGCCATGCAATCCGGCCGCGCCGGCGCCGGGCAATGGCTGCTTGAATTCGCACCGGCGGAGCCGAAGCGGCTGGACCCGCTCACCGGCTGGCCCGGTTCGGGCGATACCAAGGGCCAGGTGAAGCTGCGCTTCGCCACCGCCGAGGCCGCCATCGCCTATGCCGAACAGCAGGGCTGGCGTTATGAGGTGGCGATGCCGCCCGTGGTGCGCGCGGATATCAGGCCGAAGGCCTATGCCGATAACTTCAAGTTCGGCCGCGGCGAGAACTGGTCCCACTGACCCTGGTTTCGCACCCGTAGCTCAGCTGGATAGAGCATCGGATTTCTACTCCGTTGGTCGGGGGTTCGAATCCCTCCGGGTGCGCCAACATCTTCGCCGCCTTTGCCCCGCGCAGGCCTTCCAAACAAAGCCCGCGTTTGCGTCCGGGGTGCCCAGAGCAATGGCGTGTTCCAGGCCGGTCGCCGGTGAAGCCTGCCGCTTATCGCCACCGCATAGGGCGGGCCGGAGACTGAATTGCATACCGGGCCGGATCAGTCTGCCGCCCGAGGCAAGTTCCATCCATTGGCGCGGAGCACGCCCCAGGCCCTGGCTTTGCAGGATTGGCGCAACCCTGGTCGCGAGGCCCGGCGCTGGCGCCGCGGCAATCGGGTCTTCCGCCGGGAATGCCGCAGATGCTGCCGGACCAGGTCGTCACATCCCGCGCCGCGACCCTTGTAATCTCCACATCCGTGAACAACGCCGACCACATTCCCAATTTATGTGGCATCGCGGCGTTGCGGTGCGTCGATTGTATTCCGAACAGATCGGATGATCCAGGCGCCTAATTCCGCAGTGCACCGCGTTTCAAATAGGCGGGGCGCCAGGTTTACAAACTGTGTCGAAAGGCTAACGCCGGGCCAAACAGGGCGTGATCACGGGAATGAGCCCTTGCCGAATCGGCGCCGGCGGAATAATCGGCAATGGGAAACTTATGGCTAGGAAGCACCACCATGGCGACGAAATCTTCTTTCGACCTTGATTCGATGAGCGTGACGGAACTGACCGCGCTGATCGTTGCGGCAGAAGAAAAGCGTAAAGAGAAGTTGGAGGATGCGAAAATCGCCCTGATGGAGGAGTTTTCCCGGAAGGCGGCCGAACTCGGCGTAACGGTGAATGAGCTCTATGGCCGCGCGGCGGAAACTGCGGCGCCGCGCGCCCGCAAGCCGCGCAAGGATGCCGGACAGCCGGCCGGCGTGAAGTACCGCGGCCCGCTCGGCCAGACCTGGTCCGGCCGCGGGCGCCGCCCTGGCTGGCTGAACGAGGCGCTGGCCCAGGGCAAGGGCGTAGGCGATTTCCTGGCCTGAGGCACCGACACGCCTGCCGCCCCGGAACGGGGCGGCAACAGCGCCGTCAGAAATAGCGCGCAGCATCAGGTTTTTTTCTGGCGGCGCTCCAGGGCAGATTCTTTTCCTTTCCGGCAGCGCGGGAACACACAAGCGCCGCGGCCATGTGCCGCACGCATGCACGATCCCGTGGCGGGCGGGAAGATGGCCGCCGCATGGCTGGAATCGGTCTTCGGAATAGCCTTATCGTCTTGTCGAGGGCCTCCTGCGGGGCGGCCCGTGACAAAGAGGAAGGTGACGCCATGACAATCCAGCTCGGCCAGACGGCCCCGGATTTCGAGGCCGAGACGACCCAGGGCCGGATCCGCTTCCATGAATGGCTCGGCGAATCCTGGGGCGTATTGTTCAGCCATCCGAAGGATTTTACCCCGGTCTGCACCACGGAACTGGGCGAGGCCGCGCGCCTCAAGCCGGAATTCGACAAGCGTGGTGTCAAGATCATCGGTCTTTCCGTGGACGATCTCGATCGCCATGCGGGGTGGGAGGCGGATATCGCCGACACGCAAGGCCATGCGGTGAATTTCCCGATGATCGCCGATCCGGAAAAAAAGATCTCCGCGCTCTATGGCATGGTGCATCCGGAAGCCGACCCCGCCATCACCGTGCGGACCGTCTTCGTCATCGACCCGGCGAAGAAGGTGCGGCTGTTCATGGTCTATCCGCCCAGCACCGGCCGCAACTTCGATGAGATCATCCGGGTGATCGACAGCCTGCAGATGACGGACGGCAAGAAGGTGGCCACCCCGGTCAACTGGCAGCCCGGTGACCGCGCCATCATCCCGCCCTCGATCTCCGACGAACAGGCCAAGACGCTGTTCCCGCAGGGGTGGGAGGAAGAGCGGCCCTATCTCCGCTGGGTCGAGGTGAAGGCCTGACCGCGGTGGGGCGCATCGCCGATGGCTTCTGGGGCGCGGTCGGCGATACGCCGCTGATCCGCCTGCGGCGTGCCTCGGAAGCCACCGGCTGCGAAATCCTCGGCAAGGCGGAATTCATGAACCCGGGCGGCAGCGTGAAGGACCGCGCCGCGCTCGGCATTCTCCGCGCCGCCATGGCGGATGGGCGCCTGGTGCCTGGCCAGCCGGGCACCATCGTCGAAGGCACCGCCGGCAATACCGGTATCGGCATCGCGCTCGCCGCCAATGCCATGGGCTGGCGCAGCGTGATTGTGGTGCCGGAAACCCAGTCGCGGGAAAAGCTGGACTATCTGCGGATGATCGGCGCCGATCTGCGCGCGATTCCGGCCAAGCCGTTCAGCGATCCGGGCAATTACGTCCACGTCTCGAAACGGCTGGCGGAGGAGCAGGGCGCCGTCTGGGCCAACCAGTTCGACAATCTGGCCAACGCCCAAGCGCATGAGGAAACCACCGGTCCCGAAATCTGGAACCAGACCGGCGGCCGCGTGGATGCCTTCACCTGCGCCTGCGGCACCGGCGGCACGCTGGCCGGCGTGGCCCGCGCGTTGAAGGCGCGCAAGCCCGGCGTGCGGATCGTGCTGGCCGATCCCGGCGGCTCCGGCCTGCTGGACTGGGTGAAGACCGGCACGCCCCGGGCCGAGGGCACCTCCATCACCGAAGGCATCGGCCAGGCCGCCCGCGCCCCCGGCAACCTCGCCCAGGCGCGCGAGTTGATCGACGACGCCATCCGCATCGAGGACCCCGAGATGCTGGAGCAGGTCTTCGACCTGCAGGCGCATGAGGGCATTTCGGTCGGCGGCAGCGCCGGGCTGAATGTGGCCGCCGCCATCCGCGTGGCGCGCGACCTCGGGCCCGGGCACACCGTGGTGACCATCCTGTGCGATGGCGCCGCGCGCTACCAATCCAAGCTGTTCAATCCTGGCTTCCTGCGCGAGCGTGGCCTGCCCACGCCGCCCTGGCTGGAGTGACCGCCGATGGCGCTCGAGATCATGGAGCTGGCCCGCACCATCCGCGCCCGCGACCCGGCGCGGCCGAGCTGGGCGGAGGCGATGCTGTGCTACGCCGGGCTGCACGCGGTGCTGTGGCACAGGCTGTCGCATGGGCTTTGGCGACTCGGCCTGCCGGCCGCGGCGCGGTTTTCCTCGCATCTGGCGCGCTGGCTGACGGGCATCGAGATCCATCCCGGCGCCCGGATCGGCCGGCGCCTGTTCATCGACCACGGCATGGGCGTGGTGATCGGCGAGACGGCCGAGATCGGCGATGACGTGCTGATCTATCACGGCGTGACCCTCGGCGGGCTCTCCGGCCAGCCGGGCAAGCGGCACCCGACGCTGGAGAACCAGGTCACCATCGGTGCCGGCGCGCAGGTGCTGGGTCCGATCCGGATCGGGCGTGGCGCGCGGGTTGGCGCCAATGCGGTGGTGGTGGCGCCGGTGGCGCCGGGCTGCACCGTGGTCGGCATTCCGGCCCGCCCACCCCGCGGGCAACCCTGCCAGGACCCCTCGATCGGCTATGGCCTGGGCGCTGCCGTGGATGAGGACCCGGTGGGCGAACAAATCGCCGCGCTGCGGGCGGAGCTGGTCGCGCTGCGCAGCGAGATGGCCGCGTTGCGGACGCAGCAGCGGGAGGGGGCCAGGGAGGGAGAATGCCAGGGAGTCTGACCCCGGCTTGACGCTGCCCGGCCCTGGGACGAGCCTTCGGCCCCTCACGGGATAAGGAAACGCCGCGCATGACCGAGGAAAACCCCGTTCTGGTGACCAGGGACGGACCGGTGGTGCGTGCCGTGCTGAACCGCCCGCATCGCCGCAACGCCATGAGCCAGGCGCTGGTGGAGGCGCTGGACAGGCTGCTGGCGGAACTGAAGGCAGATACCAGCATCCGCGTCCTGGTGATCTCGGGCGCCGGCGGCCATTTCTGCGCCGGGCTGGATCTGACGGAGGTCGGCGCCGTCGAATCGCCGGAAGACAAGCTGGCCCGCCAGCAGGCCCGCAACCAGAAGACCGGCGCCCGCTTCGCCGCCATCGCGGAACTGCCCCAGGTGGTGATCGCGGCGGTGCAGGGCGCGGCCTATGCCGGCGGGCTGGGCTTCGTGACCTCCGCCGATATCTGCCTCGCATCCGCCGATGCCCGCTTTTCCGCGCCCGAGGTGCGGCGCGGGCTGGTGCCGGCGCAGATCCTGCCCTGGCTGGTGCGCCGGATGGGGCGGAGCGAGGCCGCGCGGCTGTGCCTGCAAGGCCATGTGATGGAGGCCGAGGAAGCCGCGCGTACCGGGTTGATCCATCAGGTTCTGCCGGATGCGGCGGCGCTGGAAGCGGCCGTGCAGGCGACCATCGCGGATATCCTCCAGGGCGCCCCCGGTGCGCTGGCGGAGACCAAGGCGCTGCTTGCCGCCCTCGGTCCGGTTTCGCCGCCCGCCTATGCCGAGGCCGGCGCCCAGAGCTTCGCCCGCCGCGCCGCCAGCCCGGAGGCCGAGGAGGGCATCGCCAGCTTCAAGCAGCGCCGCAAGCCGAGCTGGATGTTGAGTTAGAGTGTGATCGTCTGAGGCGGAATCGCCGAAAGACGTGAATCACACGATAAAACAATAGGCTAGAGTCTGTCAGGCGCTTCTATCTGCGCCTGACAGACTCCAGGACAGGGAGAAGCCGCCATGACCGCCTGCATCATCGGCTGGGCGCATACGCCCTTCGGCAAACTCGATGACCCGGATATCGAGAGCCTGTTCGGCCGCGTCGCCCGCGCCGCGATCGAGGATGCGGGGATCGGCGCGGCGGAGGTCGATGGTGCCTTCGTCGGTGTCTTCAATGGTGGCTTCTCGAAGCAGGATTTCTTCGCCTCCCTGCTGCTGCAATCGGTGCCGGAACTGCGTTTCAAGCCGACCACGCGGTACGAGAATGCCTGCGCCACCGGCTCCGCTGCCATCCATGGCGCGCTGGATTTCCTGGCCGCCGGGCGCGGCCGCTTCGCCCTGGTGGTGGGGGCGGAGAAGATGACGGCAACACCGGGGCCGCAGATCGGCGACATCCTGCTGGGTGCGTCCTACCGCAAGGACGAGGGCGAGATTCCGGCGGGCTTCGCCGGCGTCTTCGGCCGCATCGCCGAAAGCTATTTCCAGCGCCATGGCGACCAATCCGACGCGCTGGCCGCGATTGCGGCCAAGAACCACAAGAACGGGGTGGCGAACCCCTATGCGCAGATGCGGAAGGACCTCGGCTTCGCCTTCTGCCGCGCTGAATCTGAAAGAAATCCCTTCGTCGCCCCGCCGCTGAAGCGCACCGATTGCTCGCTGGTCTCCGATGGCGCCGCCGCGCTGATCCTGGCCGATGAGGAAACGGCGCGCGGCATGGCCAAGGCGGTGCGCTTCCGCGCCGCGGTGCAGGCGACGGATTTGATGCCCATCGCGCAGCGCGACGTGATCCGCTTCGAGGGGGCGCGCGCCGCCTGGGGCCAGGCGCTCGGCCAGGCCGGAATGGCACTGTCCGACCTGTCATTCGTCGAGACGCATGACTGCTTCACCGTGGCGGAGCTCATCGAATACGAGGCGATGGGCCTGGTGCCGGAGGGGCAGGGTGCCCGCGCCGCGCTGGAGGGCTGGACCGCCAAGGATGGCCGCCTGCCGGTGAACCCCTCCGGCGGTCTGAAATCCAAGGGCCACCCGATCGGCGCCACCGGGGTTTCCATGCATGTGCTGGCGGCGATGCAGCTCACCGGCACGGCGGGCGACATGCAATTGCCGAAGGCGGACCGCGCCGGGGTGTTCAACATGGGCGGCGCCGCGGTGGCGAATTACTGCTCCATTCTGGAGCGCGTCGGGTAGCGCTCAGGCCGGGACCAGGATGCAGACGGCGGCCTGGGCGGCAATGCCCTCGCCGCGACCGGGAAAACCCAGGCGTTCCGTGGTGGTCGCCTTGACGGAAATGCGGTCCAGCGGCGCGCCGAGCAGGGCGGCAAGGCGCTCCCGCATCGCCGTGGCATGCGGGGTGATCTTCGGGCGCTCGCAGATCAGCGTCACATCCGCATTCGCCAGCACCCCGCCACGGGCGGCGATGCGGCCGGCGGCGTGGGTCAGGAAGCGGGCGCTGTCGGCATCCTTCCACCGCGCTTCACTCGGCGGGAACCAGCGGCCGATATCGCCTTCCGCCAGCGCGCCATAGATCGCATCGCACAGCGCGTGCAGGCCGACATCGGCATCCGAATGGCCGTCCAGCCCCATCGGGCCGGGGATGGTGACGCCGCACAGCACCATGGGGCGGCCGGGCACCAGGCGATGCACGTCGAAGCCGGTGCCGACGCGCGGGATCAAGTTGGGGGTCAGGGCGGCCTCCATGCGGGCCAGGTCTTCCGGCCAGGTGATCTTGATGTTCTGCTCGTGCCCCGGCACCAGCGCCACCGCCATCCCGGCGGCTTCCAGAAGCTGCGCGTCATCCGTCGCCTCCGCCGTCGCGGCGCGATGCGCGGCCAGCAGGTCGGGGTAGCGGAAGGCCTGGGGCGTCTGGGCGCGGAACAGGCCGGCGCGGGGCACCGTGGATTCGATGCGGCCATGGGCGCCGCGCTTCAGCGTATCCGTCACCGGCTGGGCGGGAATGGCGCCCGGATGGGCGGCCAGGGCGGTGCGCAGGGCGGCGATGGTGCCGGGCGGGACCACCGGGCGGGCCGCGTCATGCACCAGCACCAGGGCAGGGGGCTTGGCCGCCAGCGCCTCCAGCCCCGCGCGCACGCTGTCCTGGCGGGTGGCGCCGCCGGCGATGGGGGGCAGGCAGGGCAGGCCTTCCAGCATGGCGGCGACCAGGCCGAGCGAATCCGCCGCGCAGACGGGCAGGATGGCGTCCACCCCACCGTCGCGCAGCAGCGCTTCCGCGGCATGGCGCAGCACCGGCTTGCCGGCCAGGGTCAGGAACTGCTTGGGTCGGTCGGCGCCGAAGCGGCTGCCGCTGCCCGCGGCCATCAGAAGGGCGATGCATTGCATGGGCTGGAAACTAGCCGAGGGCCTGGCATCGGCCCAGGGGTGCACGCAGTGCCGGAATAAGTGGCATCCCAGCGGCAGGCCACATGCTTCGCATTGCCGAAAGGCGTGACGCCCCTTATCTTGCCCAAATCATGAGCATCACCATCCCTTCGACCGACCCACATGGCGGCATGAGCCGGCTGCGCCCGATCGACCTTGGCGGTGTGGTGATCCAGACGCCGGTGATCCTGGCGCCGATGTCCGGCGTCACGGACCTGCCCTTCCGGCGCCTGGCCCGCGCCCAGGGCACCGGGCTGGTGGTGAGCGAGATGATCGCCTCCAACGCCATGGTGCGGGAAAATCGGACCACGCTGAAGATGGTGGAGGTCGATGGCGCCGGGTCCTCCACCCAATTGGCCGGCTGCGACCCGGCGGTGATGGCGGAGGCGGCGAAGCTGGTGGTGCAGCATGGCGCCAGCATCGTGGACATCAATTTCGGCTGCCCGGTGAAGAAGGTGGCGCTCGGCCAATCCGCCGGCTCCGCGCTGATGCGCGATGAGATCGGCGCGGCGCGAATTCTGGAGGCGGTGGTGAAGGCAGTCTCGGTCCCCGTCACGCTGAAGATGCGGATGGGCTGGGACCATCAGTCGCTGAACGCGCCGAAGCTGGCGCGCATCGCCCAGGAATGCGGCATCCGCATGGTCACGGTACATGGCCGCACCCGGCAGATGTTCTACAACGGCACGGCGGATTGGGCCTTCGTCGCGCAGGTGAAGGCGGCGGTGGACCTCCCGGTCATCGTCAATGGCGACATCCTGACCCCGCAGGACGCCGCTGAGGCCCTGCGGCAATCCGGCGCGGATGGCGTGATGATCGGCCGCGGCTGCTATGGGCGCCCCTGGCTGCCGAAGCAGGTGGCCGACTACCTGGCCACCGGCATCCTGCCGCCGGAGCCGGACCTCATCACCCAATACCGGACCCTGCTGGCGCATTACCACGCCATGCTGGACCACCATGGCCGCGACCCGGGCATGCGCCTCGCACGCAAGCACGTATCCTGGTATTCCAAAGGCCTGCACGGATCGGCTGAGTTCCGAGCGGAGGTCAATCGCACGGATTCAGTTGAGGCTGTGCTGGCGCTGATCGACCGGTTCTACCTGCCTCTGATCGAACGCGGCACCGAGGAGCGGCTGGCCGCATGAGGGCCACCGCCCTGACCCGCGCCGCCCGCGCGCTGCGTCTGCCGCTGCCGGCCGCACCGGTGGCCCTGCCGGATTCCGTGGCGGTGCTGGGCGCCCTGCCGATCGCCGCCGTGGTGCTGGATGCGGAGGACCGCTTCCGCTTCGCCAACCCGGCGGCGGAGCTGTTCTTCCAGCACTCGGCCGCCTCGCTGCAGGCCCATTCGCTGCGCGAATTGCTGCCCGGCGACCACCGGCTTTTCGCCATGCTGGCGCAGGTGCGACTGCATGATGCGCCGGTTTCGGACCACGATCTGGCGCTGGAAAGCCCCAGGCTGCGACGCCTCGGCGTGGCCGCCCATGGCGCGCCGCTGCCGGAAATGCCGGGTGGGGTCGTGCTGACGCTGCAGGATGGCTCCACCGCGCAGATGCTGGACCGCCAGTTGAATTTCCGCGGCGCCGCGCGCAGCGCCTCCGCCATGGCCGCTATGCTCGCCCACGAAGTCAAGAACCCGCTTTCCGGCATCCGCGGCGCGGCCCAGCTTCTGGAACAGGGCGCCAGCGAGGGCGACCGGGAATTGTGCCTGCTGATCCAGGACGAGGTGGACCGCATCCGCAACCTGGTGGAGCGGATGGACATGTTCTCCGAACGCCCGGTGGAACAGGCCGAGGTGAACATCCATGAGGTGCTGGACCATGTCCGCCGCATCGCGCTGTCCGGCTTCGCGGCGCATCTGAAGATCCACCAGGAATACGATCCGTCCCTGCCGCCGGTCTGGGGCAACCGGGACCTGTTGATCCAGATCCTGCTGAATTTGGTGAAGAACGCGGCAGAAGCCGTTGAT
The DNA here is from genome assembly GCF_030695085.1 of Falsiroseomonas sp. GTDB lineage: Bacteria > Pseudomonadota > Alphaproteobacteria > Acetobacterales > Acetobacteraceae > Falsiroseomonas. The sequence continues at coordinate 12,437 of NZ_JAUYTS010000240.1, forward strand.
TCACGTGATGGGGAGATTTGGCTCGGCACCGGCTACCACCACGGCGTCCGCATCGCGGTCCCCGGCAGCCAGGAACGGGTGGACCTGCCCTTGCAGGTCGTGGTGCGGGACAATGGCCCCGGCATTCCGGATCAGGTCCGCGCCACGCTGTTCGAGCCTTTCGTCACGACGAAGCGGGGCGGGCAGGGGCTTGGCCTGGCCCTCGTCGCCAAGCTGGTGGCCGACCAGGGCGCGTTGATTGAATGCGATACGCGCCCCGGCCGCACCGCCTTCCGCCTGTCCCTGCCCGTCCCGCCGCCCAATCCCCGCCGAACCGGAGTTGCCGCATGAATGACGTTGCCGCGGTCTCCGCCACCACCCGGACCATCCTGATCGCCGATGACGACCGGGCGATCCGAACCGTTCTGTCCCAGGCACTTGGACGGTCGGGCTACCATGTCCGCGCAACATCTTCCGCCGCCACCTTGTGGCGCTGGGTGGAGGATGGGGAAGGTGACCTGGTGATCACCGATGTGATCATGCCGGATGAGAATGGTCTGGACCTGGTGCCGCGCATCCGCCGGGTGCGGCCCGATCTGCGCGTTGTGGTGATGTCCGCGCAATCCACCTTCTCGACCGCGCTGAAGGCGACCCAGCGCGGCGCCTTCGATTATCTGCCCAAGCCCTTCGATCTGAAGGAATTGCTGGCCGTCGTTGGCCGCGCCCTGGCGGCGCCGAGCCAGCCCTCGGTGGCCGAGGCGGAGGAGCCGGAGGAGCGTTTGCCGCTGGTTGGTCGCTCGGCCGCCATGCAGGAGATCTACCGGACGGTCGCCCGCCTCACCACCACCGACCTGACCGTGATGATCACGGGCGAATCCGGCACCGGCAAGGAGCTTGTCGCCCGGGCGCTGCATGACTACGGCCGCCGCCGCAGTGGCCCCTTCGTCGCCATCAACATGGCCGCGATTCCGCGCGAGCTGATTGAATCGGAGTTGTTCGGTCATGAACGCGGCGCCTTCACCGGCGCGCTGAACCGCGGCGTCGGGCGCTTCGAGCAAGCGGCCGGCGGCACGCTGTTCCTCGACGAGATCGGCGACATGCCCTCCGAGGCGCAGACCCGGCTGCTGCGCGTGCTGCAGGAGGGCGAGTTCACCACCGTCGGCGGCCGCCAGCCGATCAAGGCCAATGTCCGCATCGTCGCGGCGACGCATCGCGACCTGCGGCAATCCATCCGCGGCGGCATGTTCCGCGAGGATCTGTTCTACCGCCTCAATGTGGTGCCGATCCGGCTGCCCCCGTTGCGGGAACGGCTGGAGGATATTCCCCTGCTGGCGCGCCACTTCCTGGAGCGCGCCCGCGCCGCCGGGCTGCCGCAGAAGCAGCTCGACCAGGGGGCGATGGACCGGCTGAAGCAGCATGCCTGGCCGGGCAATGCGCGCGAGCTGGAAAACCTGATGCGCCGGATGGCGGCGCTGTATCCGCAGGAGATCATCGGCGCCGATGCCGTCGGCTCCGAACTGGCGGAGGCCGCCGCCCCGCCGGAGGAAGGCCCCCGCGCGCCGGAGACGCTGGAACAGGCGGTGGAGCGGCATCTGGCCGGCTTCATGTCCGCGCATAAGGACGGCATGCCGATCCGTGACCTGTATGACCGGGTGCTGGCGGAGGTGGAGCGGCCCCTGCTGCGCCTGGCGCTGTCAGCCACCCGCGGCAACCAGATCAAGGCCGCGGCCATGCTCGGGCTGAACCGCAACACGCTGCGGAAGAAGCTGCGGGAGCTGGACCTGCCGGTGGTGCGGGGCCTGCCCTGACCTTTCGCGCGCGCCGCGCTATGGTGTCTGTCCAAACAAGAAGGGCGTGACGGCATTGGTCTGGCGGCGGATCGGCGACATTTTCTTCGGCCGCGCCACCACGCTCGGCCTGGCGATGACGGCCGTGCTGCTCGGCATCGCGACCTTCGTGCTGCTGGCCGGTGGCAGCCCCTTCGGGCCGACCAGCCCGGGGCAGATCGTCGCCGTGGTGCTGTGCAATGCCGGCGTGCTGCTGCTGCTGGCGGCCTCGCTGGTCTCCCGCCTGGTGCGCGTCTGGGCGGAACGGCGCCGTGGCAGTGCCGGCGCCCGTCTGCATGTGCGGCTGGTGACGCTGTTCGGCGGCGTCGCCGTGGTGCCGGCGCTGATCGTCGCGGCCTTTGCGGCGGTGTACTTCACCCTCGGGAACCAGGCCTGGTTCAGCGACCGGGTGCGATCGACTCTGGAGGCCTCGCTGGTGGCGTCCCGCGCCTGGATGGACCAGCACCGGGACGAGATCCGCGTCGATGCCCTGGCCATGGCCGCCGACCTCAACCGCGCCGCCCAGGTCTTCCTGCCCGACAACATGCCGGCCTTCGAGCGCCTGCTGGCGACCCAGACCTCGATCCGCGGGCTGACCGAGGCGGTGGTCTTCGAGCCTACCCTCGGCCGCGTCATGGCCGCCGCGGGCTTCACCCCCGGCGCGATGATCGAGCCGCCGCCCGGCTGGGCGCTGGAACAGGTGCGGCAGGGGGAGGTGGCGGTGGTGCCCGGCGAAACGGCCGCCCGCGTGCGCGCCGTGACCAGCCTCGATATCCCGCCCGGCCTGCTGCTGCTGATCGGGCGGCCGCTGGATGCCAGCGTGCTGGACCATATGCGGACCACGGAACTCGCCTTCCAGGAATATGACCAGCTCGACCGCAACCGCGGCAGCCTGCAGATCACCTTCGCGCTGATCTTCGCCTGCGCGGCGCTGCTGGTGCTGCTGGCCGCGGTGCTGGTGGGGCTGCTTTTCGCCAACCAGATGGCCCGCCCGATCTCCCGCCTGATCACCGCGGCCGAACGGGTCCGCGCTGGCGATCTGACCACGCGAGTGGAGGAAGGCACGCAGGATGACGAGCTTGCCAGCCTGTCCCGTGCCTTCAACCGCATGACCAGCCAGCTCTCGGCCCAGCGGGGCGAGCTGATGGAGGCCTACCGGCAGATCGACGAACGCCGCCGCTTCACCGAAACCGTGCTGTCCGGCGTCTCGGCCGGCGTGGTCGGGCTGGATGCGGAAGGCCGCATCAACCTGCCGAACCGCACCGCCAGCGAGTTGCTCGGCGTCGATCTGGATGCCGCCATCGGCCTGCCGCTGGCCGGCATCGCGCCCGAATTCTCCGCCCTGGTGGCGGAGGCGCGCGGCCAGCCGGATCGGGTCCGCACCGCCGAAATCCCGATCGGCCCGCCGGCGCATCGCCGCATGCTGATCGCGCGCATCGGCGCCGAGGGCCAGCCGGGCCGCGTCGCCGGCTTCGTGCTGACCTTCGACGACATCACGGAGCTGCAATCGGCCCAGCGCAAGGCCGCCTGGGCCGATGTGGCGCGCCGCATCGCGCATGAGATCAAGAACCCGCTGACCCCCATCATGCTGTCGGCGGAGCGGCTGAAGCGCAAATACCTGAAGGAGATCGCGAGCGACCCCGACACCTTCCGGATGCTGACGGACACCATCGTGCGCCAGGTGGGCGATATCGGCCGCATGGTGGATGAATTCTCGGCCTTCGCTCGCATGCCGCAGCCCGTCATCCGGCCGGACCGCCTGGACCAGGTGGTGCGGGAGGCGCTGGTGCTGCAGCAGGGGGCACACCCCGAAATCCGCTACGAGACGGCCATCCCAGGCAACCTGCCGCAACTGCCCATGGACCGCCGCCTGATCGGCCAGGCGCTGACCAATCTCCTGCAGAACGCGGCGGATGCGGTGGCCGCGGTGCCGCGCGAGGAAGGCGAGAAGGCGCATATCGGCCTGCGGGTCGAACCCGTGCCGGAAGGTTTCGCCGTGGTGGTGGAGGATGATGGCGTCGGCCTGCCGGATGGCGAGGATCGCGCGCGGCTCACGGAACCGTATGTCACCCATAAGGCGAAGGGCACGGGCCTCGGCCTTGCCATC
>NZ_JAUYTS010000001.1 GCF_030695085.1 Falsiroseomonas sp.
GACCGACAGGGACTGGTTGTCCTGCACGAACTCATCCGGAATGCCGATCGCCGCAAAGTCTCGCCGCGAATAGGTCTCGACAAAGGCACCGCGCGCATCGGCAAAGCGCCGTACCGACACCAGCAGCGGGCCCGCGATGTCCAGGCTGCGCGCCGTGACATTCCCCGACCGGAGTTCACCCGCTTTTGGTCCGGCTTCCTCCGGCATTCCACTCCAGCTCCCTGCGCCAGCGGGTATCAGCGGTTGTCACAAGTCCGAAACGTCAGCGCGATCATGTTCCAAAAATGAGAAATTTGGAGCATCTGCATCGGCGATTCACTTAACGAGAGACGATCCACTTCTAATACAAACGCGCTCGCGCGGGAAGGTCGCGCGTGAAGTGTGGCGCAACTTCGCCTACCCCATTTCCGCCTCCGGCTCCCCGCCCGCCGCCAGCTTCTCCACCATGTCGAGCTGCCGCGGCAGGCAATGGGTCCGCAGGTCGTAGCGGGCGATGATGTCGGCGCGGCCCTGCGCGGCCAGGCCGGCATGGTGTTCGGGCGCCGCCAGCACCTGCAGCACCGTCTGCGCCAGCCGCTCCGGCTCGAAGAAAGGCACCAGCAGGCCGTTGCGGCCATGCTGCACAACCTCCGTCACCGGCGGGGTGTCGGAGCCGATCACCAGGGCGCCGCAGGCCATGGCCTCCAGCATCGACCAGGACAGAACGAAGGGGTAGGTCAGGTAGACATGCGCCCGCGTCACGCGGAACAGGTCGTGCAGCGCATCATGGGCCACGCGCCCGGTGAAGTGGATGCGGCTGAGGTCCAGCCGATCCCCGATCTCGGCCAGCAGCTTCGCCTTCCAGTTCTCCGCGCCTTCGGGCTTGCGGCCGTAGGAGATTTCGTTGCCGCCGACGATCACGGTGTGCAGCCCGGGCCGTTCGCGTTGCAGCCGGGGCAGGGCGCGCAGGAAGCTGGGGAAGCCGCGATAGGGTTCCAGGTTGCGCGCGACGTAGGAGATCACCTCATCCCCACGGCGGAATTCGCGGCCTTCCGGGGTGCGGAACACCGCCGCCGGGTTGGGTGCGCAGCGTTCGGTATCCACCCCCTCATGCAGGCAGGAGATGCGACGCCGCGCCCAGTCCGGGTAGCGCGACCATTGCCAGCGGGTCGGGCTGATGCCCCAGTCGGCGGATTGCAGGGAGATGAGCTGCGTCGCGTTCAGCGCCCGGATGCGCGCGGCATCATCGAGTCCCACCGGCTGCGCCGGGTCGAAGCCGAGGTCCTGGCCGATCGAATTGTAGTAGAATTCCCAGTAGTACAGCGTGCGCGCCTGGGGGAAGACGTCCTTCAGGAACAGCCCCTCGCCCCAGCCGGGGTGGCAGACGATGATATCCGGCCGCAGCCCCTGGTCGCGCAGCTGCACCAGCTTGTTCGCCAGGTGCTGGCCGCGGCGCGTGGCCGCTTCCAGGGGACGCAGGTAGCGATGCGTCTGCTCCCCGGCGCCCTTCGGCGCGCCATAGGCGATGTATTGCACCCCCGGCGCGCTGTAGCCCGGCTTTTCCCCCACGCCCCAGACCTGCACCCCCGGCCGTTGGGCCAGTGCGGGGGCGAGGTGGGCGTATTGGCCGGGGAAGTTCTGGTGGATGAACATCGCCTTCAGCGGGCGGCGCGGCAGCAGCAGGGCCATCATCTCTCCAGCAGGCCGGGGGCGCGAAACTGTGGGGTGGGGGCGGCCCGGTCAAGCCGGTCCGCTTGCGGTTCGGACCCCGTTCGCCGGGCGACGGGCTGTTCGGGCCCCGGCGTGAGTGGCAAATTGGCCGCCATCGCGATCGCAGGGGAAGAAACGGCCATGGCCGCTGAAAATAAGGGTGGGGCGCGCAAGCGGCCGGAGGATCTGCGGAGCCATCGCTGGTTCGGTGTGGACGATCTGCGCGCCTTCGGCCACCGGTCCCGCATGCTGCAGATGGGTTTTTCGGAAGCCGATTTCCGCGGCAAGCCGGTGATCGGCATCATCAACACCTGGTCCGAACTCAGCCCCTGCCATTTCCACTTCCGCACCAGGGCGGAGGAGGTGAAGCGCGGCGTCTGGCAGGCCGGCGGCTTCCCGGTGGAGCTGCCGGCGCATCCGGTGACCGAGCAGTACATGAAGCCGACCAGCATGCTGTATCGCAACATGCTGGCAATGGAGACGGAGGAACTGGCCCGCAGCCAGCCCTGCGACGGGCTGGTGCTGCTCGGCGGCTGCGACAAGACGCCGCCGGGGCTGGTGATGGGCGCGCTTTCCGCCGGGCTGCCCTTCATCTTCGTCCCGGCCGGGCCGATGAACAGCGGAAGCTGGCGCGGCAAGACCCTCGGCTCCGGCTCCGATGCCTGGAAATACCATGCGGAATTGCGCGCCGGCACCATCACGCCCGCGCAGTGGAAGGACATGGAGGGTGGCATGGCCCGGTCCTTCGGAACCTGCATGACCGCCGGCACGGCAGCCACCATGATGCTGGCGGTGGAGGCCATGGGCCTGACCCTGCCGGGCGCGTCCTCGATTCCCGCCGCCGATAGCGCGCATCCCCGCATGGCGACCGAATCCGGCAAGCGGATCGTCGACATGGTCTGGGGTGACGAGACGCCCGCAAAACTGCTCAGCCAGGGCAGCATCGACAATGCGGTGGCCGCCACCATGGCCTTTGGCGGGTCCACCAACGCCATCATCCACATCATCGCCATGGCGCGCCGCGCCGGGCTGGAGCTGGACCTCGAACGGTTCGATGCGATCAGCCGCCGGGTGCCGCTGATCGCCAATCTGCGCCCCAACGGCGACACCTGGCTGATGGCGGATTTCTTCTTCGCAGGTGGCAGCCGCGCCTTCCTCAACCGGCTCAGCCCGCATCTGGACCTGTCCGCAAAGACGGTCTCCGGCGCCACGCTGGGGGAGGATATCGGCGATGCGGATGTGTTCAACGACGACATCATCCGCCCTCTGGACAATCCCCTGCAGGCCGAAGGCGGCCTGGCCGTGCTGAAGGGCTCGCTCGCCCCGCGCGGCGCCGTCATCAAGACCAGCGCGGCCGATCCGCGGCTGCTGAGCCATACCGGCCCGGCGGTGGTGTTCGAGAATTACGCCGACCTGAAGAAGCGCCTGGATGACCCCGACCTCGACGTCACGGCGGACAGCGTGCTGGTGATGAAGTCGGGCGGCCCGCAGGGCGGCCCCGGCATGCCGGAATGGGGCATGATGCCGATCCCGCAGAAACTGCTGAAGCAGGGGGTGCGGGATATGGTGCGGCTGTCCGACAGCCGCATGTCCGGCACCAGCTACGGCACCTGCGTGCTGCATGTGGCGCCCGAGAGCCATGTCGGCGGGCCGCTCGCCCTGGTGCAGGATGGCGACCTGATCCGCCTTGACGTGCCGAACCGCAAGCTCGACCTGCTGGTGGACGAGGCCGAGATGGTGCGCCGCCAGGCCGCCTGGGTGCCGCCCACCCGCCGTTATGCGCGCGGCTGGACCTCGATGTACCTGGACCAGGTGACCCAGGCGGATGAGGGCTGCGACCTGCGGTTCCTGGAGGCGGGGGCCGCGACGCCGGAGCCGGACATCTACTGAGCCTCACACCCGTTAGCCCTACGCCGGGCCATGGGCGTGCGCCGTGAGCACCATGCGCGGGTTCTCCCGCAAGGCGAGGCGGGACAGCAGGGACAGCGCGGCGGAGTAGTAGTCCCGCGCGCTGTCCACGCCGGGCAGCGGCCGGGTTATGGCGCGGCCCATACGGCTCGCGGTGGTGACATCCGCCACCGCCTCGATCCCCGACGGTGCGCCGTAGGGCGACAGCTGGCCGCTGCGGAGATCCGCCCAGGCCGGCCGGCTGGCGATCCATGGGTCGTTCCAGAACTGCGCCGCGGCACGCAGGCACGGCTCCGTGGTCAGCCCGGCCCAGGCCAGGTGCAGCGGCACCCGCACCGCGTCGAAGGAAAAGCGCGCCGGCCAACCCTGCGCCGGCTGCATGCTGCCGGCGGCGCGGCCGCGGCCAATCTCCACCCAGTCCGGCGGCAGGCTCCAGCGGCCGTAGCGCATGCCGCGCATCATCTGCAGCCCGTCATCCATCAGCCGGCCCCAGGCGCGGTCCGGCGCCGCGCGGCTCAGCGCGGCCAGCGCCGGGAAGGCGTAGTAGGAGGGGTTCACCACCACGCGGTCGGCGTGCAGGAAGCCGAAGGCGCCGGGCAGCAGCACGGTGCGGCCCTCCACCTCCAGCACCAGCTTCTGCAGGATGGTCTGCGCCATGCGCTGGCCATCGCGGCGCCAGGCCGGCTCCAGCCAGCGATCGGCGGCGCGCAGTAGCGCCCAGGCGATATACAGGTCGCCATCGGTCGCGTTGTTGGCATCCGCCACCGGGTTCGGCGATTGTGGCCGGAAGCGCCAGGCATACAGGCCATCGGCGCGGCGCAGATGGGTGCGCGCCCAATGATAGGCGCGCTCGAAGGCCGGCCGGTCGTCGAAGGCCTCGGCGAACAGCATGGCATAGCCCTGGCCCTCGCTGTGGGAGATGCCGCCATTGCCGTTATCAACCACCCGGCCTTCCGGCGTCATGAAGCGGTCGCGGAAGGCGCGCCACTGGGCGGCCGGGTCGTCCCGCGTGCTGATCTCCGCGTTGGGCGCCCAGGATTCGCCGCAGGCGGGGGTCAGTACCAGCGCGGCGGTGGCAGCCGCCAGCAGGGTGCGGCGGGCCAGCGGCGTCAATTCCAGCCGCGTCTCCTCGGCTTCGGCGGCATCCGGAAGCATCTGCGATTCGGCGAGCATCGGGTGATCTCCAGTCAAGGCTGCGGCTGGCCGGTCCGGGTTCCGGAAGGAACCAGACCGGGTGGCGTGCATGAGGCGGTGCGGTGGGAAGGGCGGGCGGCGCTCAGCTGCTGCGGATCAGCAGCCGGGCGCGCAGGCAGCCCTCGGGCAGGGTCCAGACATCCAGCCGCCCGCCCTGCAGCGCCACCAGGCGCCGGGCGATGGCGATCGGCAGGCGGCATTCCGCCGGCGATTGCGGCGCTGGCGGCGTGGCGGACGCGGTGGCGGGCTGGCCCGGATCGGCCGGGCGGATCACCAGGTCGAGCCGGGCCTGGCCGGCGCCGGCATCGATCGACAGCTCGGCCGCCCCGGCGGCCGGGCGTGCGCCCACGGCAACCCAGGCGAGCAGTGCCATCGCCCGTACCAGGCGGGTGGTATCGAGCTGGAAGGCAGGGTCGGCATCCGGCTGGAGGATGATGCGCCGGCCGCAGCGCAGCCCGAGCGCCGACAGCCGGACCGCGACGGCACCGAGCAGCCCATGGGCCGAGATCGGCGCCGGCTGCGGCACGGCGGTGCCGGCCTCCAGCGCCGCGATGTCCATAAGGTCATCCAGCAGGGCGAGCAGCCGGCGCGGTTCCCCGGCGCTGGCATCCACCCGCGGTGCCGCGCGCAGCAGGTCGCCCAGCGGGCCGCGCAGATCCTGGGCGATGGTCTCCAGCCCATTGCCGGCGGCATCCAGGCGCTGCGCCAGGGTGTGCAGCAGGGCTTCCGCCGCGTGGGTCGGGTTCAGCGGCGGCTCGGCCGTGCGCTGCGGGTCGGCCGGGCGCATCCAGGCCGGGTTGCAGGTGCGGGCGGGGTTGGCTGCCTCGGTCCGGGGATGCTCTGTGGCAGGCATTCCGGTCGGCGAGATCTGCCGCAGTCCGGCCGGGGCGGTGGGGCGCCAGGCCACCGGGGTGAACAGCGTGCCGGTTGGGCGGGTGGGTGGCCAGGGCGCGGCCGGCACCGCGCCGCCGCCAGCACCCGAAGCCACGCCCGAACCCGCCACCGCGCCGCGGCGCAGCGTGGCGCGGGCCAGCGCATCCTGCACCATCTGCGCCAGGTCGGCCCCGCGCATCGGCTTCTCCAGCACCCCGAAGGCGCCGAGCCGGGAGGCCGCGATCCCCTGGGCGGCGGAGGCATAGCCGGTGACCAGCACCACCTCCAGCGCCTCGGCCTCGGCCCGGCCGCGCAGCGCGGCCTCGGCCAGGGCGAGGCCATCCATCACCGGCATGCGGATGTCGCTGACCAGGGTGGCGATGTCGCGCCGGCCGCGCAGCACGCCGAGCGCCGCCTCGGCGGAGCCTGCGGCCAGCACGTTCAGGCCGCGCCGGCCGAGCATGGCGGAGAGTTCCTCCAGCACCGCGGCCTCGTCATCCACCACCAGCACGCCGAAGCGGCCGGCGGGGTCGGCGAAGCTCTGCTGGCGGCGGTCGAGGCGCAGCGCCTTGGCCGGGTTGGTGTGGGCGCTGCCAAGGCCGATCGGCATGTTCATGGGTGGCGGCTCCGTCTTGGAGGGTAGGACGGTGGCCGGTGGACCGGTCCGCCCCGTGAAGGCGGAGGAATGAATGGAAGGTTAACGCGTCGCCGTGTTGTCGCGTTTAGTGGTAAGAAATCTCTCTGTTGCTGAGACGGACGCTCGACGTCGAGGCGCGTCCTCGGGTAGACCGGCATGTCGGGGAACGTCTTCATTTTCGGAAGCAGGCCCCGGTCCGGGAGACAAAGCATGACGTCGCGGACGATTGCCGCCCGCCCGGGGGCTGCTTTGGCAGAGCGGGACGCGCGGGATGAGGAAGCCGCCCTGCCGGGCCAGGCGCCGATGCCGCTGGTGCTGCTGGCGGATGACGAGCGCGAGCTGACCGACGAGATGGCGGCCTATCTCGCCCGCTATGGGCTGCGGACCGTGGTGGCCAATTCCTTCGCCGCCGCGCTTGCCATCGTCGAGACGCATCGGCTGGACGCCATCATCCTCGACCAGCGCCTGGGGCCGGTCGACACGCTGCCGCATCTGCCGGAATTGCGGGCGCGAACCGATGCGCCGATCCTGATCGTCACCGGCAACCGGGAGGAGACGGACCGCGTGCTGGGGCTGGAACTCGGCGCCGATGATTTCCTGGTGAAGCCGGTCTCCGGCCGCGAATTGGTGGCGCGGCTGCGGGCCCGCATCCGCCGCCCCGGCAAGCTGGCCGCCGCCGCGCCGCCGCGGCGCGACCGCTGGCGGCTGCAGGCCGTGGAACGCCGGGTGATGCGGCCGGATGGCAGCCTGCTGGACCTGACGGGGGCGGAGTTCGACCTGCTCGCCGCCCTGGCCGCCAGCCCCGGGGAGGTGCAGACGCGGGAGGCGCTGACCCAGCAGGTGTTCCGGCGCGCCTGGCGGCCCGGCGACCGGGCGGTGGACAATGCGGTGCTGCATCTGCGCCAGAAGCTGGCCCCCGACCTGGGTGAGCGATGCATCATCACGATTCGCCAGGTGGGCTACGTTTTCATCGGATTTCCGTATTCCTGAGACAGACCTGGAAAAAGCGGCCGCACCTTAGGTCCCCTCGAAGGTCGCCGGACTGTCTCGAATATGGCGACGAAGCACGACAATTCGCCCGGCCTGGCTACCGGGCCCGGCATGGTCGCGTTGAATTCCGGCGCTTCCGGCTTGCCCGCGGCGCGCGCAGCGGCGACACACAGGAAGCGGCCCTGCCAAAGCGGCAGGATGGGCGCCGCGGCCGTGCGAGTCCCGACGGAGCTTCCCCCAATGGAGCTTCAAGGGGGTGCGGGGCCGGATCGACGCCAGGGGCGGAACGGCGTGGCTTGCCTCGCGTTTCCGTTCCTTGACCAAGGGGACCAGCATGGCGGACGGACGCAGCGGCGCGAAGGATCAGGCCAAGGGGACGGTGAAGGACCCGGCCGGGCGGCATCAGGCGGAACGGCCGCACGCGGATCGGGATCTCCAGTGGTGGCGGGATTCCGTCATCTATCAGCTCCACCCGAAATCCTTCATGGATGGCAATGATGACGGCATCGGCGACTTCGCCGGGCTGATCGCGCGGCTGGACCATGTGGCCGGCCTTGGCGCGGATGCGATCTGGCTGCTGCCCTTCTACCCGTCCCCCCGCCGCGACGATGGCTACGACATCGCCGAATACACCGATGTGCATGCCGATTACGGCAAGCTGGCCGATTTCCGGCGCCTGGTGCGGGAGGCGCATAACCGCGGGCTGAAGGTGATCACGGAGCTGGTCATCAACCACACCAGCGACGAGCACCCCTGGTTCCAGCGCGCCCGCCACGCCCCGCCCGGGTCCTGGCAGCGGGATTTCTACGTCTGGTCGGATGACCCGAACCGCTACGACGGCACCCGGATCATCTTCATCGACACCGAGAAATCGAACTGGGCCTGGGACCCGGTGGCCAAGTCGCATTACTGGCACCGATTCTACAGCCACCAGCCCGACCTGAACTTCGACAACCCCCGCGTGCTGGAAGCCGTGCTGCGCGTCATGCGCTTCTGGCTCGACATGGGGGTGGATGGGCTGCGCCTGGATGCGGTGCCCTATCTGGTGGAACGCGACGGCACCAACAACGAGAACCTGCCCGAGACCCACGCCATCCTGAAGCGCATCCGCGCGGCGCTGGAGGACCGCTATCCGAACCGCATGCTGCTGGCAGAAGCCAACCAGTGGCCGGAGGATGTGCAGGAATACTTCGGCGACGGCGACGAATGCCACATGTGCTTCCACTTCCCGCTGATGCCACGCATGTACATGTCCGTGGCGCAGGAAGACCGCTTCCCGATCACCGACATCCTGCGCCAGACGCCGGAAATCCCGGATGGCTGCCAATGGGCCGTGTTCCTGCGCAACCACGACGAGCTGACGCTCGAGATGGTGACCGATTCGGAGCGTGACACGCTGTGGTCAATCTATGCGGCCGACCGGCGCGCGCGCATCAACCTCGGCATCCGGCGCCGCCTGTCGCCTCTGATGGAGAATGACCGGCGGCGGATCGAGCTGATGAACGGGCTGCTGCTGTCCATGCCGGGCACGCCTGTCATCTATTACGGCGACGAGATCGGCATGGGGGACAATGTGTTCCTGCGCGACCGCGACGGCGTGCGCACGCCGATGCAATGGTCGCCGGACCGCAATGGCGGCTTCTCCCGCGCGGATCCCGCGGCGCTGGTGCTGCCGACCATCCAGGACCCGATGTATGGCTACCAGACGCTGAATGTGGAGACCCAGGCGCGGGACAGCCACAGCCTGCTGAACTGGACGCGCCGCATGCTGGCGGTGCGCCGCCGCTCGCGCGCCTTCGGCCGCGGCACCATGCGCCTGCTGTATCCGGGCAATCGCAAGGTGCTCGCCTATCTTCGTGAGCATGAGGGCGATGTCGTCCTCTGCGTCTTCAACCTGTCCCGCGCCGCGCAGGCGGTGGAGCTGGACCTGTCCAGCCTGCATGGCCGCGTGCCGGTGGAGATGCTGGGTGGCACGCCGTTTCCGCCGGTAGGCTCCGGCGCCTATCCGCTGACCCTGCCGCCCTATGCCTTCATGTGGTTCCTGCTGGCCGAACACGCCCAGCTGCCGCCCTGGCACAGCCCCGCGCCGGATCCGCTGCCGGAGCTTCGCACCCTAGTGGCGCCGGCCGACATGAAGGCTGGCGGTGCGCAGACGCTGCTGGATGAGGCAAGGCGCGTGCTGGAGCGGGAAGTGCTGCCGGAATGGCTGCGCCGCCGCCGCTGGTTCGGCCAGAAGGACCAGGCCTCGGCCGGGCATCCGCGCTTTGCCTATGCGGTGCCGTTCCACACCAACCCGCTGATGATCCTGGCCGAGATCGAGACGCCGGACGGCACGCGCTGGTCGCTGCCGCTGGCCCGCGTGCCGGTGGAGGAGGAAGGCCTGCCGGCCGGCCAACTCGCCATGGCCCGCCTGCGCCAGGGTCCGCGCGTCGGCCTGCTGACGGACGGCATGGCGGTGGATGGCTTCGTCCGCGCCATGCTCGCCGCCTGCCGCAAGGGCAGCACGATGGATACGCCGCAGGGCAAGCTGCACTTCACGGCCACCGAGACGCTGCGCGAGATGGCGCTGCCGGAACTGCCCGATGTGCGGCGCCTCGGCGTCGAGCAATCCAACTCCACCGTGATCATCGGGGAGGCGGTGGTCCTCAAGCTGTTCCGCCGCGTGCTGCCGGGCCGCCATCCGGAAGCCGAGATGGCGCGCCATCTCACCAACTCCTGCTATCCCGGTACGCCGGCGCTGCTGGGCGAAGTGGTGCGCGTCGGCGCGGATGGCGTGCCGCACACGCTGATGGTGCTGCAGGCCTTCTGCCGCAACCAGGGCGATGCCTGGGGCTGGACGCTGGATTGGCTGGCCCGCACCGTGGACGATGCCGCGTTGACGGAAGCCGAGCCCGAGGACCCTTTGGCCGGCTACCTGCCGCTCGCCGAGGCCATCGGTAGGCGTCTGGCCCAGCTGCACCTGGCGCTCGCGCGGCCGTCGGACGACCCGGACTTCACCCCGGAAACCGCCGATGCCGCGATGGTGGATGAGTGGGTCGCGCAGACCGAGACCATGCTCGCCCGCGCCCTTGAGCAGATCGCCCGGCCGGGGCTGGTGGGCGAGTCCGCCCTGCTGGCCACCTGGCTGCTGCGGCACAAGGACGCGCTGCTGGCCGCGCTGCGCGCTAACAAGCCCGACCCGGCGCGGATGGCCGCCACCCGCATCCATGGCGATTTCCACCTCGGCCAGGTGCTGGTCGCGCCCGGCGATGCGGTGATCCTGGATTTCGAGGGCGAGCCGGCGCGGACGCTGGACGCCAGGCGGGCCAAGTACAGCCCGTTGCGCGACGTGGCCGGCCTGCTCCGCAGCATGGACTACGCCGCCGCGGTGGCCGCCGCGACCGAGGAATCGGCCACAGCGACCGCGGCGCCGACACTCCGCCGCGCCGCGCTGATCGCGCGCTGGCGGGAGGCGGCGGAGGCGGCCTTCCTCGCCGCCTACAATACGAGCTGGGAGGCGGAGGCCGGCCCGGTGCCGCCGGGCGCGACCCAGGCGCTCGATCTGTTCCTGGTGGAAAAGGCCGCCTACGAGGTGGGCTACGAGATCGCCAACCGCCCGGCCTGGCTGCCGGTGCCGCTGCGTGGCCTGGTAACCATCGCCGCCCGCCTGCTCGGGGAGACCGCGCCGCTAAGCGAGTAGGCGGCAGGCCCGGTTCTTGCCTAGGATCGGGCCATGATCGCCACGGCCATTGGTTTCCAGCTGAACGGGCGGCAGGTCAGCCTGCCGCCTGGAACCTCTCCCACCCTGTCGCTGCTCGACTGGCTACGCGGCCCGGCTGCGCTGCCAGGCACCAAGGAAGGCTGCGCGGAGGGTGATTGCGGCGCCTGCACCGTGGTGCTCGAGGCCGCGGATGGCGCGCGCATACCGGTCAATGCCTGCCTCACCCTGCTCGGCCAGCTGCATGGCCAGGCGATCCGCACGGTGGAGGGCCTGCGCGGGCCGGATGGCGGCCCGCACCCGATCCAGCGCGCCATGGCCGAAAGCGATGGCACGCAATGCGGCTTCTGCACGCCCGGCATCGTCATGACCGCCTGGGCACATGCGCGGGAGGGGGGCGAGGTGCATGAGGCGCTGGCCGGGAATCTTTGCCGTTGCACCGGCTACCGGCCGATCCTGGAGGTTTTCGCGACCCTTGCCGACGATGCTTCGCCCGCGCCGGTGCTCCCCGCGCCGGAGGCTGCGTGCTTCGAGGCGCCGGGCCAGCTGTTCCATCGTCCCGTCACGCTGCCGGCGCTGCTGGCGCTGCGCGCGGCGCATCCCGGGGCTTGGCTGTTGGCCGGCGGCACCGATCTCGGCCTGCGCGTGTCCGATCATCGGGAACGGCCGGCGGAGGTGATCTGCCTGCTTGGCGTGCCGGATTTGCACAGCTTGCGGGCGGCGCCCGAAGCCATCGAGGCCGGCGCGGCCGTGTCCTATGCAAGGCTGCTGGCGCTGTTCCGGCAGGAAGCGGGCTTCGCGCCCTTCGCCGCGCTGCTGGCCCGGCTGGGGTCGCGGCAGATCCGCGGGCTCGGCACGCTGGGCGGCAATCTCGGCACGGCATCCCCGATCGGCGATGCGCTGCCGCCG
Source organism: Falsiroseomonas sp. (assembly GCF_030695085.1). Classification (GTDB taxonomy): domain Bacteria; phylum Pseudomonadota; class Alphaproteobacteria; order Acetobacterales; family Acetobacteraceae; genus Falsiroseomonas. The sequence continues at coordinate 11,898 of NZ_JAUYTS010000001.1, forward strand.
CTGCTGGCGCTGGGGGCTTCGGTGACCGTGGCCTCCGTGCGCGGCCAGCGCGTTTTGCCGGTCGCGGCCTTCCTGAAGGGCTACCGGATGAACGACCTGGCGGCGGATGAGGTGGTGGTCTCCGTCACCCTGCCGCGCCCGGACCCGGACGACATCTTCGTCTGTGAGAAGATCAGCAAGCGGCACGACCAGGATATCGCGACCGTCGGCGCCGCCTTCCGGCTGCGGATGAAGGGTGAGGTCGTGGCGGAAGCCTGGCTCGCCTTCGGCGGTGTCGGTCCGATGGCGGCGCGTGCGCCACGCGCGGAAGCGGCGCTGGTGGGGCGGCGGCTGGATGCTGGGGCGGTGGCGGCCGCGGCGGAGGCGCTGGCGGAGGATATCGCGCCGCTGTCCGACTGGCGCGGCACGGCGGCGTACCGGCTGATGGTGGCGCAGGGGCTGCTGCAGCGGCTGCATATCCGGGCGTCGCAACCCGGTGCGGTGCTCGATGTGGCGAGCTACGCGCCATGAAGGGCATGGGCGCCGCGCTGCGGCATGACAGCGCGCTGAAGCACACCACCGGCGAGGCCCGCTTCGCCGATGATGCGGCGGAAGCCGCCGGCACGCTGCATGCCGCGCTGGTGCTGTCCGATGTCGCGCATGGCTCGCTGGTGGCGCTGCACACCGAAGCGGCGCGGGCGATGCCGGGGGTGGTGGCGGTGCTCGGCCCAGGCGACATTCCCGGCGCCAACGATATCGCCGCGGTCGGGCAGGGCGAGCCGCTGTTTGCCGAAGGCCTGGTGGAATTCGCCGGCCAGCCGCTGGCCATGGTGGTCGCCAGCACGCGTGACGAGGCGCTGCGCGCCGCCGCTGCCGTGCGCGCGGAGATCACCCCGCTGGAGCCGGTGCTGAGCATCGAGCGTGCGCTGGAGCTGGACCAGCATGTGGTGCCGCCGCAGACCATGGCGCGTGGCGACGCGGCCCGCGCCATCGCCGCCGCACCGCGCCGGATGGAGGCGGAGTTTCGCGCCGGCGGGCAGGAGCATTTCTACCTCGAAGGCCAGATCGCCCTGGCGACGCCGGGCGAGGATGGGGAGATGGCGGTGCTGTCCTCCACCCAGCATCCCTCCGAAGTGCAGCATGTGGTGGCGCGGGTGCTCGGTGGTGCCTCCAACGCCGTGACCGTCACCTGCCGGCGCATGGGCGGCGGGTTCGGTGGCAAGGAGAGCAATGCGAGCTGGGTGGCGGCTGCCGCCGCGCTCGCCGCGCGCGCCACCGGGCGGCCCGTGAAGCTGCGGCTTTCGCGCCGGGCCGACATGATCGCGACCGGCAAGCGCCATCCCTTCCTGTATCGCTGGACCGCGGGCTTCGATGACCAGGGCCGCGTCCTGGGCTTGCAGGCGCTGCTGGCGGCGGATGGCGGCTGGTCGCTGGACATGTCGGGCGGCGTGGTGTTCCGCGCCGTAACCCATGCGTTGAACTGCTGCGACGTGGCGGATGTGGCGATCACCGGCTGCGCGGTGAAGACGAACACCGTCTCCCACACCGCCTTCCGCGGCTTTGGCGGGCCGCAGGGCGCGCTGCTGATGGAGGATGTGGTGCACCGCATCGCCGCCGCCTGCGGCCTGCCGCCGGAGGAAGTGCGCGCGCGCAACTTCCTCGGCGCACCGGGCAAGGGGGAGGAGACGCCCTATGGCCAGAAGGTCGAGGGCGACCTGATTACGCGGGTCTGGGCGGAGGCGAAGCGCGACAGCGAATGGGACCGGCGGCGCGGCGAGATCGCGGCCTTCAACGCCACGCATCCGACGCTGCGGCGCGGCCTGGGTTCGATGGTGCTGGCCTTCGGCATTTCCTTCGGCGTGATGCACATGAACCAGGCGGGCGCGCTGGTGCATGTCTATGCCGATGGCTCGATCCGGCTGAACCATGGCGGCACGGAGATGGGGCAGGGGCTGTTCGTGAAGGTGGCCCAGGTGGTCTGCGATGTCTTCGGCGTCGATCTCGACCGCATCGCCATCACCGCCACCAGCACGGCGGAGGTGCCGAACACGGCGCCCACCGCGGCCAGCACCGGCAGCGACCTGAATGGCTGGGCGGCGCATAATGCGGCCGAGACGATCAAGGGCCGCATGGCGGAAGTGGCGGCGAAGCGCCTCGGCATCTCGCCCGAACAGGTGGTCTTCGCCGACAACCGCGTCTGGGCGGAACGCGTTGGCGCCAACCTGTTCCTTGATTTCGGTGAGTTGGCAAAACTGTGCTTCCTGGAGCGCGTCTCGCTGTCTTCCACCGGCTTCTACCGCACGCCGGACATCCATTGGGACCGCGCCACCATGCGCGGCCACCCGTTCTTCTATTTCTCCTACGGCGCAGCGGTGTCGGAGGTGATCGTGGACACGCTGACCGGCGAGCATCGCTGCCTGCGCACGGATATCGTGCAGGATTGCGGCCGCAGCCTGAACCCGGCAGTGGATCGCGGCCAGATCGAGGGCGCCTTCGTGCAGGGCCAGGGCTGGCTGACCTGCGAGGAGCTGTGGTGGGACACGCAGGGAAGGCTGCGGACCATCGGCCCCTCCACCTACAAGATCCCCGGCTCCCGCGACGTGCCGCCCATCTTCAACGTCCGGCTGCTGGAGGGCGCGCCGGCACGGAGCGAGACCATCTTCCGCTCCAAGGCGGTGGGGGAGCCGCCGCTGCTGCTGGCGATCAGCGTGGCGAATGCGCTGAAGGACGCGATCGGGGTGGAGGCGCTGGACCTGCCGGCGACGCCGGAACGGGTTCTGATGGCGCTGGCCGCGCGCGGCTGATCGGCTTGTCCCGGACCGCCGCACCCCGCATCCTGCGCGGGATTCAAGGGGGAGGGGTTCGGGATGCAACTCGGCATGGTCGGGCTGGGCCGCATGGGCGGCAATCTGGTACGGCGGCTGATGCGGGCGGGGATCGCCTGCGTGGTCTGGGACCGCGACCCGGCCGTGGTGGCGGCGCTGGCCGCGGAGGGCGCGGAGGCCGCGACGGACCTGCCCGATCTGGTGCGCCGCCTGGTCGCGCCGCGCGCCGTCTGGGTGATGCTGCCGGCCGGTGCGGCGACGGAAGACGCGGTGGCGCAGTTGGGCGGGCTGCTTTCACCCGGCGATGTCGCGATCGATGGCGGCAATGGCATGTGGAAGGACGCGATCCGCCGCGCCGGGCTGCTGCGTGAGCAGGGCATCGACATGCTGGATATCGGCACCTCCGGCGGCGTCTGGGGCCTGGCGCGCGGCTACTGCCTGATGATCGGCGGGCCGGAAGCCCCGGTCGCGCGGCTGGACCCGGTGTTCAAGGCGCTCGCCCCGGGTGAGGAAGCGGCCGTCCCCACACCGGGCCGCAGCGCGGCGGCCGACCCGCGCCCGCCCCAGGGCTATGTCCATTGCGGCGCCAACGGTGCCGGGCATTTCACCAAGATGGTCCACAACGCCGTGGAATACGGGATGATGCAGGCGATGGCGGAGGGGCTGGAACTGCTCCGCCAGCAGGGCAGCGAGGCGGTGGCGCCGGAGCTGCGGCTGGATCTCGACGTGCCCGATATCACCGAGGCCTGGCGCCGCGGCTCCGTCGTCGCATCCTGGCTGCTGGACCTGACGGCACAGGCGCTGGCGGCGGATGGGGAGCTTTCCGGCTATTCCGGCCGGGTCGGCGACAGTGGCGAGGGGCGCTGGGCGGTGCAGGCGGCAATCGAAAGCGCGGTGCCGGCCCCGGTGCTCTCCGCCGCGCTGTACTCGCGCTTCCGGTCGCGGCAGGAATCGCCCTTCGCGGACCGGTCGCTCTCGGCCATGCGGAATGCCTTTGGCGGGCATCTGGAGCCGAAATGAGCCATCTGGTGCTGGTGATGGGCGTCTCGGGGGCCGGGAAATCCACCGTCGGGCCGCTGATCGCCGAAAGGCTGGGGCTGCGCTTCGACGATGCGGATTCCTTCCATCCGCCCGCGAATGTCGCCAAGATGAGTCGTGGCGAGCCGCTGGACGATGCGGATCGCGCGCCCTGGCTGGATGCCATCGGCGCGCATCTGGCGGCGCATGAGGGGATTGGCTGCGTGGTCACCTGTTCCGCCCTGAAACGCGCCTATCGCGACCGGCTGCGGGTCCCCGCGCCCGGGCTGCGGCTGGTGTTCCTGCAGGGCGACCTGGCGCTGGTCGCGGCGCGGCAGGCGGCGCGGCAGGGGCATTTCATGCCGGCCAGCCTGGTCGCCAGCCAATTCGCCACGCTGGAACCCCCTGCGCCGGAGGAAGGCGCCATCCTGCTGGATGTAGCGGCGACGCCGCAGGCGCTGGCGGAGGCCGCCATCGCGGCGCTCCGGGCATGAGCACGGGGTCCGGCCGGCGCATCCTGATCCTGGATGGCCATCCGGACCCCGACCCGGCGCGGCTGATCCACGCCCTGGCCGATGCCTATGCCGAAGGGGCCGCGGCCGCCGGCCATGTGGTGACGCGGCTGGACGTGGCGCGGCTCGGCTTCGCGCCGCTGCGGACAGCTGCCGCGTGGGAGGCGGAGGCGCCGCCGGATATCGCCGCCGCCCAGGCCGCGATATCCGCGGCGGAGCATATCGTCATCCTGACCCCGCTCTGGCTTGGCGATATCCCCGCCTTGCTGAAGGCATTCTTCGAACAGGTGATGCGTCCGGGCTTCGCCTTTCCGCGCGGCGCGCGGGGGCTGAATGCCGGGCTGCTGCGCGGGCGTTCCGTGCGGCTGGTGGTGACGATGGGGATGCCGGCCATCCTCTACCGGCTGTTCTTCCGCGCCCACGCCCTGCACGCGCTGGAGCGCAACCTGCTGCGCTTCGTTGGGCTGAAGCCGGTGCGCTGGACGCTGCTCGGCAATGCCGGGGGCAAGGACGCGGCGCGGCGGCAGGCCTGGCTGGGCAGGCTGCGGAAGCTGGGCGCCGCCGCCGCCTGATCAGCCGGCGAAATCCGCGCGTTTCAGCGCGCCCACCCGGCGCAGCAAGGCGACCCAGGCGGCAAACCCCTCCGGGATCGCGCTTTCGCGCCAATTCTCGTCCGGCGCGTGGAAATCCTCATCCGCCGTGGCGAAGGAGAACATGACGGTGTGCAGGCCGAGCACGCGGTGGACGATATCCGTAAGCGGCAGCGTCGCGCCCATCCGCACCCGCAGCGGCTTCGTGCCGGTGGTGGATTCCAGCGCTGTCTCCGCCGCCAGCAGCAGCGGATGCGCCGGCGGCACGGCGGTGGCAGGGGTGCCATCGCGATGCGTGCTGATCTCCAGCGCCACGCCGCGCGGGCAATGGGCGCGCAGATGCGTGGTGACGGCGGCCAGCACCCGCGCCGGGTCCTGCCCCGGCACCAGGCGCATGGACAGCTTGGCGAAGGCCTGGTTCGGGATCACGGTCTTGCCGCCCGGCCCGGTATAGCCACCCCACATCCCGTTCACCTCCAGCGTCGGGCGCAGCCAGAGGCGTTCGAGGAATTGCGCCGTGGTGAGGCCGCTCGGCGGTGCGCCGATGGAGGCGTCATGTGCCTTCACGTCGAAGGGGATTTTCGCGAGTTCGGCGCGCGTTGCGGCATCCGGTGGCGTGGCGCCATCCTCGAAGCCCGCCACCGCGATTTCACCGCGCGCATCACGCAGCGAGGCCAGAAGCTGCGCCATGGCCTGCGCCGCATTCGCCACCACGCCGCCATAGCGGCCCGAATGTAGGTCCTTCCCCGCGCTGCGCACCGAAACCTCCAGCGCCGCCACGCCGCGGGTCGCGACCGTGATGGTCGGCAGGTCCGCCCGCCAGCGCGCGCCATCGGCGGAGAGCACGGCATCGGCGGCGAACAGCCCGCGATTCCGTTCCAGGATCTTGGTCAGTGTCGCGGAGCCGACTTCCTCCTCGCCTTCCAGCAGGATGGTGACGTTGCAGGGCAGGCGGCCTTCCACCGCGAGAAAGGCGCCGAGTGTCTCGATCGCCAGCAGGGAGGGGCCCTTGTCGTCGGACACGCCGCGGCCGTGCAGCCTTCCGTTGCGTGGCGTGAGCTGGAAGGGGGGCGAGGTCCAGGCCGCCACCGGGTCCGGCGGCTGCACGTCGTAATGGCCATAGACCAGCAGCGTCGGCGCGTTGGGTCCGGCGCCGTGCCAGCTTGCGGTGACGGCTGCGTGGCCACCGGCCGCAACCTCCCGCACTTCCTGGAAACCGAGCGCGGCGAGCCGTGCGCACCACCAATCCCGCGCCTCCGCCATGCCGGGCGCATAGGCGGGATCGGTGGAGACGGAGGGGCAGGCGACCAGCGCGGCCAGCCGTGCGACGAAGCCGGTGCGATCGGCCAGCAGATGCGCCAGGACCGGGTCGGTCATGCCAGCAACGCGGCGAAGGTTTCGGGGGACTGCGCGCGGCGCCCGGTCTCGATATCCGCGATCAGGGCGCACAGCTTCCGCATCACCGGCACGGCGATGCCCTTCTCCGCGGCGAGGGCCGGCACCAGGCCGATCTGCGCATCCGCTTCGGTCTTGCGGCGGCGCACGGCCAGGTCGCGCCAGATGCCGGAATGGGTCTTGGCGCCGACCGCGTTGAAGTCGCGCAACCAGTCAACGACCACTTTGCCTTCGGCGTCCGGCACGCCGGGGGCGAAGGCCATGGGCCGGAACTCGCCGAAGCCGCGCGGGGTGACGCCATGCGCCAGCGCGGTGGCGACCACTTCGCGCCCCAGCGCCAGCCAGGCGGGCAGGCGGGCGGGGTCGCCGAAATTCACGCTCATGCTGTCATTGTTCAGCGCGGTGGCGAACAGCATGGCGCCATAGGCCATCTTGCCCCAGAGGTAGGACCAGATGTCGTCGGTGAGGATCGCATCCGGCTCGAATTCCCGGCACAGCGCGAACATCGCCTCCGTCCGCGGCCGCGTGGTGCCGTCCAGCTCGCCGATCACCACGGCGCTGCGATTGCCGAACAGGATCTCGCCCGGGCCGTGCCAATCGGCGCCGAAATTCACGAAGCAGCCCATCACGCGATTGGCGCCGAAGGCGCGCGACAGCGCAATCTCGTTCAACCCGTTCTGCGCGGAGAAGACGAAGCCATCGGGGGCGAGATGCGGCGCCAGCATCGGGATTGCGGCCTCCGTCGCCTGCGCCTTCACCGCGAGGATGATGCGGGAATAGGTGCCGGTCAGTTCCGCCGGCGTCACCGCCGGGATCACCTGGGTGAAATCGGCGACCGGACCGCTGATGTGCAGGCCGCGCGTGCGGCAGGCCTCGACATGCTCGGCGACGGTGTCCACCAGCAGCACGTCGTGTCCCGCCCGCGCCCAGAAGGCGCCGAGCGTGCCGCCGATGGCGCCGGCGCCCCAGATGATTATCGGGTCTGCCATGGTCCCTCCAGCGCCTCACGGGTTTCAGCCACGCCGGTTTCCCAGATCTTCTGCATCGTCGCGTCGTCGATCTGCCACGGCCCGCCGAAGGCGCCGTCGCCCAGGATTTCCCGCGTCTGCGCCGGGCCGCTGGCCTTCATGCGTGCCAGGTCGGGGGTCGGCTTGCGGCCCTCCGGGGCCGGCGCATGGGCCAGGCGGGTCCAGGGGTAGTTCTCGAACCAATTGCCGTGGCTGGCCGAGCCATCGGCCGCCAGCGCCGCGGCCCAGACGCGCGGCGTATTGTACCAGTTGTGGAATTTCAGGCTGAGGCCCGGCGTTTCCGCCATCATCTCCTGCAACAGGGCGGCGACCGGCGCATTGCCGCCATGGCCGTTCACCACCAGCACGCGCCGGAAGCCGACGCGCCGCGCGCTGTCTACCAGATCCCGCATCACCGCCAGCAGCGTGGCGACGCGGAGCGAGACGCTGCCGGGGAATTCGGCGAAATAGGGGGCGAGGCCGAAGGGCATCACGGGAAACACCGGCACGCCCAGCGGTGCGGCGGCTTCGCGGGATACGCGCTCCGCCAATATCGCATCCGTGGCCAGCGAAAGCTGCGCGTGCTGTTCCGTGCTGCCCAGCGGCAGCACGCAGCGGTCATCGAGGCGCAGCCGCGCCTCGATATCCATCCAGTTGTGGTCCGGAATGAACATCAGCGTGTCGGCACGATGTCCATCGCCAGCGTGTCCTCATCCGTCCGTGCACGGACCAGGTTCACCCGGTCCCGACGCATTGCCCAGGCGGAGCCGACGGAGGCCAGCGGCATGCCAACACGTTCCTGCGTGAACAGCACGCCGATCTGGTGCAGCAGCTCCTCCCGCTTCTTGGTGTCCAACTCCACCGAGGCGGCCTGGATCAGCCGGTCCATCTCCGGGTTCGAATAGCCATGCCAGTTGAAGGCGCCGAGGCGCAGCGCCGGGTTGTTGGTATGGGCGTTCGACGAATAATAGTAGTTCGCCTCGCCGGTCAGCGTGCCCCAGCCGGCCATGATGTTGGACAGCTCGCCACGGGCGCGGGCGGGGAAGATCACCGCCGCCGGCTGCCCGGCGGCCTGCACCTCGATGCCGATGCGGGCGAACATCTGGGCCAGCGCGGTGCCCACGCCATTGTCGCCCGGCAGGCGGTTATTCGTGAAATTCAGCACCATGCGGAAGCCGTTAGGGTAGCCGGCCTCGGCCAGCAGGGTGCGGGCGCGGGCCAGGTTCGGCGTCGGGATCGGGATGGCCGGATTGAAGCCGAAGATGCCGGGCGTGACCATCTGCCCCTGCGGCGTGCCGAGGCCCTCCATGGCGATCTCGGCCAGGGCGCGGCGGTCGATCGCGAGGTCCATCGCCTCCCGCACCCGGATATCGCGATAGGGGTTGGCGGTGAGGCGTGAGCCGTCGCGCGCCGTCACCTGCGGCGTGGTCTCGCGGTAGTCGAGCTGCAGGTTGAAGACATAGACCGTGTCCGCCTTCACCACGCGCAGCGCGCGGTCGCGTTCCAGAGTCGAGACATCGGCCGCCGGCACGCGCACGATCATGTCCACCTGGCCGGTGCGAAGCTGCGCGACTCGGGCGGCGTCGTTCGGGATTTCGCGGCGGATGTGCCGCGCCCAGGGCTGCGCGCCGCCCCAATAGGCGTCGTTGCGCTCCACAACGAACTGCTCCCGCGGGGTCCAGGAGACGAAGCGGTAGGGCCCCGTGCCGATGGCGGCGCGACCGGTGTTGAAGGCCTCGTTGCTGGTCTCCGGCGTCAGCCCGGCGGTGGCGCGGGCGGAGGTGATGAAGACGCGAATGAAATCATTGGGCAGCGTCGGCGCGGGGCCATCCGTGATGACATGCAGCCTGTGCGGGTCGACGATCCGCAGATCCTTCACGCTGCGGACATAGATGCGCGTCGGATTCGGGCCGGACAGCACCTGCATGCGGCGAATCGAGGCCACCACATCCTCTGCCGTCATCGGGCTGCCGTCATGGAAGGTGACGCCCTGGCGCAGCTTGAATTCCCAGGTGGTGTTGTCGATCGGCCGCCAGCTTTCGGCGATGCCGGGCTCCAACTGAAGATTGTCGCCGCTGGTCACCAGCGTATCGAAGACATGCTTCAGCGCCTCCGCATGGGTGCCGGTGGCTGTGAAGTGGGGGTCCACCCCTTCCGGCCCGGCGCGCACGCCGAGGTTCAGCGTCTGGGCGCCGGCGACGCCCGTCATGAGGAGGCTGGTGGTGGCCGCCAAGGCGAGGCGACGGAAGGTCTGGGCCATTTATGGTCTCCCGGGGAAGCGTCCTGTCACGGTGATGGTAGGAACGGCTTGCGTCCGCTGTCCATGCCCCGATACTGCACCGCAATGCTCGGCTTCATCATCCAGCGACTCCTGCAATCCGTCGGCGTCATGCTTGCCATGTCGGCGCTCGTGTTCGTTGGCGTATACGCCATCGGCAACCCGATCGACGTGCTGATCTCCCCGGACGCGACCCAGGACATCCGGGAGGATGTGATCCGCCGCTACGGCTTGGACCTGCCGTTGTGGCAACAATATTTCGCCTTCCTCGGGCGGTTGCTCTCGGGCGATTTCGGGCGGTCCTTCGTGTTCGACATCCCGGTGCTGGAACTGGTGCTGGCACGCTTGCCGGCCACCTTGGAACTGGCGCTGGCCTCCGTTCTGATCGGCGCCTTCATTGGCATTCCGCTCGGCATCTATGCCGGCTACCGGCCGGAGGCGGCCTCGTCGCGGGCCATCATGGCGGTGTCGGTGCTCGGATTCTCCGTGCCCACCTTCTGGGTCGGGCTGCTGCTGATCCTGACCTTCGCGGTCAATCTCGGCTGGTTGCCGGCGGGGGATCGCGGGCCGCTGGTCGAGGTGTTCGGCATCGGCTGGTCCTTCCTGAGCGCCGAGGGGCTGAGCTACCTGATCCTGCCCGCGCTGAACCTGTCGCTGTTCAAGCTGGCGATGATGATCCGCCTGGCGCGCGCCGGGACGCGGGAGACGATGCTGACCGATACGGTGAAATTCGCCCGGGCCGCCGGGCTTTCCGAATTCACCATCCTGCGGCGCCACGTGTTGCGGCTGATCTCGATTCCGCTGGTCACCGTGTTCGGGCTGGAATTTGCCTCCACCCTGGCCTTTGCGGTGGTGACGGAGACGATCTTCTCCTGGCCTGGAGTCGGCAAGCTGATCATCGATTCGATCACCTCGCTCGATCGGCCGGTGATGGTGGCCTATCTCGTGCTCGTCGCCTTCTTCTTCGTGGTGATCAACCTGGTGGTCGATCTGTCCTACGCGCTGCTGGACCCGCGGCTGCGGCGGGGGCGCGCGGCGTGACTGTATCCGATGATCGCAGGGCGCAGCCGGCGAGCACCGGAAAGCTGAATCGGATGCGCCTGTGAAAAGCTTCTGGCGGGAATACCGGGAGAATTGGGTTGCCGTCGTGGCGCTCGCGGTCGTCGTGCTGGTGGTGCTGGCCGCGCTGACGGCGCCGATCTTCGCGCCGCAGGACCCCTATGACCTGGCGATCCTCGACCTGATGGATGCGCGGCGGCCGCCGGGCTATGTCGGCTCCGGCGAATACACGCATTGGCTGGGCACGGATGCGCAGGGGCGGGACCTGCTTTCCGCGATTCTCTACGGGCTCCGCATTTCCTTGCAGATGGGGCTGGTGGCCGGCGCGGTGGCGATGACGCTGGGCGCCACGCTCGGCATTCTCTCCGCGCATCTTGGCGGATGGGTCGAGGCGCTGGTGATGCGGGTGGTGGACCTGCAGCTGTCCTTCCCCGCGATCCTGCTTGCGCTGGTGCTGGTGGCGGTGCTGGGGCAGGGGAAGACGCAGCTCATCATCGCGCTGGTGGCCGCGCAATATGCGTATTTTGCCCGCACCGCCTATGGCGCCGCCACGGCGGAGCGGCAGAAGGATTATGTGGAGGCCGCTTCCGCCACGCCGCTGCCGAGCTGGCGCGTCGTGCTGCGCCACATCCTGCCGAACTGCCTGCCGCCGCTGATCGTGGTCGGCACCGTGCAGGTGGCGAATGCCATCGCGCTGGAGGCCACGCTGTCCTTCCTTGGCCTCGGGCTGCCGCCGACCGAACCTTCGCTGGGCATGCTCATCGCCAATGGCTTTCCCTACATGATGAACGGGCGAAGCTGGATCTCGGTCTATCCCGGCATCGCGCTGATCCTGCTGATCGTCGCCATCAACATCGTCGGCGACCAGATCCGCGACCAGTTCAACCCGAGGCTCCGCAAATGAGCCTTCTCGAAGTCCGCGATCTGCGCACGCATTTCTTCACCCGCGCCGGCGTTGTGAAAGCGGTGGAAGGCGTGTCCTTCAGCCTGGCACGTGGCGAGATCCTGGGCCTGGTCGGCGAAAGCGGCTCCGGCAAATCCGTCACCGGCTTCTCGCTGATCGGGCTGGTCGATCCACCCGGCCGCATCGTCTCCGGCTCCATCCGCTTCGATGGGCAGGAACTGGTGGGTCTCAAGCAGCCGGAGATGCGCAGGCTGCGCGGCAAGCGCATCGCCATGGTGTTCCAGGACCCGGCGGCCACGCTCAACCCGGTGCTGACCATCGGCCAGCAGATGGCGCTCGCCGTGCGCGCGCATGGTGGGGCGAGCGAGGCGGCGGCGCGGGACCTGGCGACCCGCACCCTGACTCGCGTCGGCATTCCGGATGCGGCGGCGCGGCTGGATGCCTATCCGCATGAATTTTCCGGCGGCATGCGCCAACGCGTGGCGATCGCGACGGCGCTGCTGCATGGGCCGGACCTGATCATCGCGGACGAGCCGACCACGGCGCTCGACGTCTCGATCCAGGCGCAGATCCTGGCGGAGATGCAGAAACTGGCGCGGGAGACCGGGACGGCGCTGGTCTGGATCAGCCACGACCTCGCCACCGTCTCCTCCCTCGCGGACCGGCTGTTGGTCATGTATGCGGGCCGCATCGTCGAATCCGGCAAGGTGGGAGAGGTGCTGCGCGCGCCGCGCCACCATTACACGCGCGGGCTGCTGGACAGCCTGCCTGCTACGGCGAAGCCAGGCGAGAAGCTGAACCAGATCCCCGGCACCACGCCGAGCCTGCTTGCCCTGCCGCCCGGCTGTCCCTTCGCGCCACGCTGCCCGCGCGCCGATGCCGTCTGTGCGAATGACCCGCCGGATGTGGTGACGGGCGACCGGCTGGTGCGCTGCCATCATCCGCTGGGGGTGGCGGCGTGAGTGCGCCCGATCGGCAGAGCGGCGAAGGGCGCGGCGCCGTGAATCGGCCGCTTGCGGAGCAGGTTCTCGTCGCCGAAGGCGTCACCAAGCGCTTCGACCCGCGCCTGTCGCTCGGCGACCGCATTGCCGGCGCGCTGGGCGCGCAGGTGGAACGGCGGGCGGTGCAGGCGGTGTCCGACGTCTCGCTCTCCGTCACCGCGGGCGAAACGCTGGGGCTGGTGGGCGAGAGCGGCTGCGGCAAATCGACGCTCGGCCGCATGCTGGCCGGCATCATGGCGCCGACCAGCGGCCGCGTGCTGGTCTCCGGCGCGGCACCCATGGCCGGGCGGCACAAGGCCACCACGCGCATCCAGACGGTTTTCCAGGACCCCTTCGCCTCGTTGAACCCGCGCATGCGCATTGGCGAGACCATCGCCGAGGGCCCCGTCACCCATGGCTTGACCACCCGCGCTGCCGCGCCGCGCATGGTGGCGGAATGGCTGGCGCGCGTCGGCCTCGACCCTGCCTTCGCCACGCGCTTCCCGCACCAATTCTCCGGCGGCCAGCGGCAACGCGTGGCCATCGCGCGGGCGCTTGCGATGCAGCCGGAGATGCTGGTCTGCGACGAGCCGGTGGCCTCGCTGGATGTCTCGATCCAGGCGCAGATCCTGAACCTGTTCCTGGATCTGCGGCGCGACCTCGGCCTGACCTGCGTGTTCATCTCGCATGACCTGTCCGTGGTGCGGCATGTCTCGGACCGCGTCGCCATCATGTATCTCGGCCGCATCGTCGAAAGCGGCATCGCCGCGCGCATCTACGCCGCGCCGCGCCACCCCTACACCCAGGGGCTGCTGGACAGCGTGCCGAAGCTGCGGCTGCAGGGCGATGAGGCGGCGAACTTCAAGCCGATTGCCGGCGAGCTGCCATCCCCGCTGTCGCCACCCTCCGGCTGCGCCTTCCACCCGCGCTGCCCGAAGGCGACCGACATCTGCCGCGCCGAACGCCCGGCTCTGACGCCGCGTGAGGATGGCGCGCTGGTGGCCTGCCATCACGCGTAATCGCGTGAAGCAGAGCGAAACGCGGCAAGGCGCCGCGGCTGGTTAACCTGCGCCCGGCAAGACAGTCAGGAGCCCTCGCCGATGAGCGGAAGCACCCAGCCCGCCGCCGGGGATTTCACCCCGCCGGCGGAATCGAACGGCATCACCGACCTGATCAACAACTCCTCCAATATCGGGCGGGAGTCGGCGCAGACCATCGCGTCCGAGACCATCTCGCGCCTGATCGAGCGCGGCACCGGCACGGCCGGGCGCGCCGCGCTGGGCGGGGCTGTCGGCAATGGCGTGGGCGCGCTGGTGCAGCCGGCGGTCTGGATCATCAGCGGCAAGGCGCCGCAGCCGGGGGATATCGCGCTGTGGGGCATGGGCAGCGTCGCCTCGATGGTCGGCGGGGCCATCGGCTCGGGTGCTGCCATCGTCACGGGCGTGGTGAAGGCGCTGGTGGAGGATCATGAGGATGGCATCATCGCCACGGCAGTGGCGAATGAACCGGCACGCTACCGGCCCTTCATCCGCTCCGTCCGCAATTACGGCGCCTCCGGCCGGGGCATCGTGGCGATGACCATCGCCCATCATGGTGGCGTCACCTGGCGGGTCGGGCCGGCGACCTGGGTCTACATCACCGATGCCACCGGCAAGCTGGTCTGCGACTACCGCCCGGCCTATGCGATGGAGATCTACCGGCCGGATCTGCCGCTGCGGATCGTCGGCCGGCAGTATGGCGACATCACCTATCGCTGGTCGGCGCGGAACGGGAACATCCACGGGTAGGGGCGCCTTTCAGCGACCGGTTCTGGCCTGCGATTCGCTGGGGCGCGACGCCGGATCGCCTCCCCGGACCAGCGCCTCAGCGTGCGCCTGCGTAGCCCCGAAGCCGTGCATAGCTCACGCGCTGTTCGGGCCTGAGGGCATCGTGCATGGCAAGGTGTGCAGCGAGGTGAACCTCGCGGAGCCTTCCATTCAGGGCGCCGATCGAGGCTGTCAGCGCCGCCAGGCTTCCCGCCTCGGCGGCCCCGGTCGCGAATAGCAGGTCCAGCTCCGCCTCCATCGCCACGATCCGTGTTCCGAGGCTAAGTGCCGCGCGCGCCATTCGCTCATGAAGCCCTTCGGCCATCGCCCGCTGGGCGGGTGTAAGGCCCAGGGCGTCGCCGAGTTCCAGCACATGCATCGGGCCCGGATAGCCATTCAACTCGGCTGCCAGGGCGAGCGACATTCCGTGCCCCTGGAGGAGGGACGCCGTCTCTGCCTCCGAAAGCGCCTTGATCCGGCGGCTCTCCAAACCGGCATAGGGCTGCGACTCCACTGCGCCTGGCGGGGCGCTGTGGCCATGATGTTCCCCGTGCCGCCCGCTGGATTGCGCCATTGCGGACCATGTAACAACGAGGGCGAGGGCGGCGATGGGAAGCGCGATTGCGTGGTTCATACGACAATGGGTAGCGCGGAGCGGCTCCGGGCAGCTATGACCGGGATCATATGAATGACGATCTGCCTCTGGCCCTGCCACCTGGCCGAGACCGGCGCCTGGCGCGCGGCGAGGCACTGTTCCGGGCGGGCGATCCCGCGCTTGGGCTCGTCCTCGTGCGCGAGGGGGCGCTGGAGCTTGTCCGCCTCTCCTCGGAGGGACGCCGGCTCATCCTTCATCGAGCGAAGGCGGGCGATACGTTTGCCGAGGCAAGCCTTTTCGAAAGCCATCACCACTGCGACGCGATCTGCGCCGCCCCCGGCTTCGTCACGATCTACGGCGTCGCAGACCTCCGCCGTGCGGCCATGGCCGATCTGGATCTCGCCTGGCGTGTTGCAGCCCATCTCGCGGCGCGGCTCGTTGCCGAGCGGGCGCGTGCGGAACGCCTTGCCCTGCCGCACGCCGCGGATCGGCTGCTCGATATGCTGCACGCCTTGCCGCCTGAGCCTGACGGCACGCGCCGCATCGGGTGCTCCTGGAAGTCGCTCGCCGCCGAACTCGGCCTCTCCCATGAAGCGACGTACCGGGCGCTTGCGCGGCTGGAACGCGCCGGCTTGCTGCGGCGCGAGGGACGCGACCGGGTGCGCCTGCCCGTGGTGCCCCCGTCGTGAAGGAGAGGCTGCGTCGGGTCTCCGTACTCTCACGGATGTCGTTCAGAAATTCACCCGGTCGCCGCCCTTCAGCGACAGCATCTCCCGCGCCTCCTCCGGCGTGGCGACGGACAGGCCCAGCCCCTCGATGATCTGCCGCGCGCTGCGGACCTGTTCGGCATTGCTGCGCGCCAGGCGGCCCGGGCCGCCCCATAGGCTGTCTTCCAGCCCGACGCGGATATTGCCGCCCATCGCGGCCGCCATCGCGGCGATCGGCAACTGGTTGCGGCCGGCGCCGAGCACCGACCAGCGGTAGCTGTCGCCGAACAGCCGGTCCGCGGTGCGCTTCATGTGCATCACGTCCTCGGGGTGCGCGCCGATCCCGCCCTGCAGGCCGAACACCGTCTGGATGAACAGCGGCGCCTTCACCAGCCCCTGGTCCAGGAAATACTTCAGATTGTATAGGTGGGAGGTGTCGTAGCACTCGAACTCGAAGCGCGTGTTGTTCTCCGAGCAGGTCTTCAGGATGTATTCGATATCGCCAAAGGTGTTGCGGAACAGGATGTCCTTGTTGGCCAGGTAGGGCTGTTCCCAGTCGTGCTGGAAATCCTTGAACCGGTTCAGCATGCCGAACAGGCCGAAATTCATCGAACCCATGTTGAGCGAGGCCACTTCCGGCGCGAAGCTCGCCGCCGGTTTCACCCGCTGTTCGATGGTCATGGTCGGCGCGCCGCCGGTGGTGATGTTGATGACGCAGTCGCTGCGCTGCTTGATGACGCGCAGGAAGGGGGCGAAGGCCTCCGGCGACTGGTCCGGGCGGCCATCTACCGGATCACGGGCGTGCAGATGGACGATGGCGGCGCCGGCTTCCGCCGCGCCGATCGCGGCGTCGGCGATCTGTTCCGCCGTGATCGGCAGATGCGGCGACATGCTCGGCGTGTGGATCGCGCCGGTGACCGCGCAGGTGATGATGACTTTTCGGCTCATGCCTCTCCAACCTTCTTCTTGTGGGCGGCCAGGGCGGCCAGCCTTGCATCGCGCCTTGCGCTGCGGGCGGTGATCTCCGCCCGATCGGGCGTTTCGCCCCATTGCTCCATGATGCGGGCAATCCCCGCCGCACCGAACACCTCCGGGCTCGGCGGTGCGGCGGCGATGCGGCCATAGAAGGGGCCGTAGCGCGCGCAGTAATCCGGGATGCCGCCGGGCGCGTTCAGCTCGATGGTGGCAAAGGGGCCGAGGAAGGACCAGCGCAGGCCGAGTCCCTCCGCCACCGTGGTGTCCAGATCCTGCGGCGAGACATAGCCTTCCTGCACCAGCCGGAACGCCTCGGCCAGCAGCGCGCCCTGAAGGCGGTTCAACACGAAGCCCTCGATTTCCCGCTTTACCGTGATTGGCGCCTGGCCGATATCGGCGAAGATCTTGCGCGCCCGCGCAATGGTCTCCGGCGCGGTCCAGGGCGCGCCCGAAAGCTCCACCACCGGCACCAGGTGCGGCGGATTGACCGGATGCGCCACCAGGCACCGCGCCCGGCCGGCCAGCCCCTCGGTGAAGACGGAGGCCGGGATGGCGCTGGTGGAGGAGGCCAGGATGCAATCCGGCGCGGCCAGGAAATCCAGCTCCGCGAAGATGGCGCGCTTGGTCGCGGCATCCTCCGGCCCGTTTTCCTGCACGAATTCGGCGCCGGCCAGCGCCTCCGTCAGGCTGTGGGCGACGCTGATGCGGCCGGCGGCGGCCTCCGGGTCATCGCACAGCCCGTGCCGGGCCAGTTCCTGCAACCCAGCCAGGCAAAGACCTGGCGCGGAATCCAGCGCGGCGGGGGAGGGGTCGTGCAGGGCGGCGCGCCAGCCGGCCCGGGCGAAGATCATGGCCCAGGCGCGGCCGATCAGCCCCGCCCCCACAATCGCAACCTTGCGCGTTTCCGCCATGTGCTTGCTCCCCGAAGGGGGCACGATAGAAGCCGCGTGGCGCCGCGCAATCCCGGAACGCTGTCCTGGCGGGCTACCGTTCCCGGTCAAGGGCCTTCCAGAGGCCGATGATGAGCTGACGGGCGTTCGCCTCATCCGTCGGCAGCCGCAGCAGGCGGCCATCGCGGGCGACGAGGTGGATTTCCGCGCCGTCGGCGGAGGTGAGCAGGGATGCCGCCACGAAATCGGGCGCGCGGGCAGTCCGGCCGGTGCCGGTGGGGTTCAGCAGCATTGGGGTTGGCCCTCTTGCCTCGGCGCCGCAATTTTTGCGGCCTTGGAATCCGGCGCGGGGGCACCGGATGCGAGGGCATGATCCCACCTTGCCATTGCCCAGTGATGAATCCACCGGGCCCTGAATCGGCGCGGCTACGCGGGCAGGAGCAGCCCCCGCAGCCGGGCCAGCATGGCTTGGGCCGGCTCCCCAAGCTCCTCCTCCGGCCCCGCCACATCGGCCACCGCCGCCAGGGCGCGGCGGCGGTCCTCGGGTGTCGCCAGCAGCTTCACCAGCGTCTCGAAGGCTTCGGTAGGCGCCATCTCCACCACCACCGTCTGTTCCCGGATCAGCGCCTGGCGGGCGGAGGCGGTGAGCTGCGCGAAGGGCTCCTCCGTGGTCAGCAGGGCGTTCGAGCGTGCCAGCCGGTTGCGCCGCACGCCGCCGCGGGCCTTGGCGAGCAGGATCATCATCCGCACCACCGCTTCCGCGTAGCCACCTTCCGCCACCCGATCCAGCGCCGCGCGCACATCCGGCGTTTCGCCGGCGAGTTCCGGCGGCACATCGATGGTCGGTATCTCGGAGGCGACGTTGAGCGCCGAAAGCGTGCCATAGACCGCGTGGAAGGCGGTTTCCTGCATGGAATCGCGCCAGTCGCGCCAGGAATCGATGCTGCGCTCGACGCTGTCGGCCCAGGCGCGTTCCATGGCGATGAAGGGGTTGTCGGGCGCCACCGGCTGGCGGTTCGCACGCACCAAATCGGCCATGGCGCCGAGTGGCTTCATCATCGGGTTGGCGTCGCTCACCAGATAGCGGCGCGCCCGCATCGGGTTCATCTGGCGGCGCAGCTCGGCCGATTCCTCGGTGGCGAATTGCCGCACGATGGGGCTGGCGAACAGATCATAGATCATCTGGTTCAGCGCGGAGATGCGCGCCACTGCCGGGAAGGCCTCGTTCTCCGCATCGGCCGAGAACAGGCGAATATCGGCCACCGTCTTCTCCACCAGTTCCACCTGATAGCCGGTATTCAGCCCGCTGCCGGCGGTGCCGGTGATGCGCAGCTCATACAGGCCCGGCGCCACGCTCTCGATCAGGTCGAGCGTATTGGCGATCTCGGTGTGTTCCTTGTTGGCCACCTTGCCGGAGACGAAGATGCCGAGATGGCCGATCTCGTCATGCACCAGGTAGATGATGGTCTGGCCGAGGGTCTTGATTTCCTGCTCGTCGCGATAGACGTCGGCGATCCAGCGCAGCGCCTGGCCGGGCGGGGTGATGTTGTCGCCGGCCGAGGCGAAGACCACGATCGGCGACTTCACCGAGCGCATATTGAAGGACGCACCCTTGCCGGCGGAGATTTCGCCGCGGGCGAATTTGTCGCCGATGAACAGGTTCTCGACGATCCAGCGGATTTCGTCCCGCGTCATCAGGAAGTAGCCGCCCCACCAGCGCTCAAACTCCAGGAAGCGCTCGGCCTCGGTGTCCACCTTCTCGTACAAATTGTAGTATTTGCGGAACTTGGTGTTGCCGGGCGACAGGCTCTCGAAGTTGGCGACCAGATTGGCGCCGTCGAAGGTGCCGTTGCCGAGATCGGCCAGCAGCGCCGCCGGCCAGGACCCGCCGGCGAGGCCGCCGGTATAGCGCATAGGGTTGCGGCCCTTCTCGCCGGCCCAGTAGGAGAGCGGCGCGCCGTTCAGCACCAGCGGGCCGGTCAACTCCGGCTCCGAGGCGCCGAGCATCATCACCGCCCAGCCGCCCTGGCAATTGCCGATGACCACGGGGCGCTGCGCCTCCGGGTGCAATTCGTGAATCTTGCGGAGGAAGATCGCCTCGGCCTCGGTGATGTCGAGGATGGTCTGGCCCGGCTCCGGGTCCCGGAAGAAGATCACGAAATACACCGGATGGCCGCGACGCAGCGCCACGCCCACCTGGCTGTCCGATTTGAAGCCGCCGATGCCAGCGCCATGGCCGGCGCGCGGGTCGATGATGACGAAGGGGCGCATGGCCGGATCGGCCTCGCGGAAGCCTTCGGGCGGCTTGATGCGGACCAGGGCGTAGTTGCAGCGGCGCGGCAGGTGCCGGCCATCCACCACCATGTCCCATTCGAAGATCAGCACCGGCGGGCAGCCGGCCTTCTCATGCTCGGTGAAGTCGTTGCCGGCCTGGCGCATCGTGTCCCAGAACAGGACGGAACGCTGCGAGGCATCTACCGCATAGGCCATGGCATCGGCCATCAGCGCGAAGGGCGACCGGCCGAAGAAGGCGGAGCCGGTGGGGCCGGCGCCATCCATCACCTGTGGCGGGGCCAGCGCCGGGGCCATGGCGGCCATCTGCTTGCGGGCGACCTCACCCATCGCATGGGCCTGTTCCACGAAGCGGGTCAGGGCCTCGGTGCCCCTGGCCATCAGCTCGCGTCCGGGGGGCGGGGTCTGCGCGTTCATCTGGTGCATCCTCGGTGGCCACAACGGCGGTGCAGCATAGCGGGAAAAGATGAACGGGGCACGCGGGGAAAGTTGCTTGCCCTATTCCAGCCGCGCGCCTGCGGGCACCTACTCCAGCCGCGCGCCTGCGGGCACGACCATCCCCCGCTGCACCGCCGGCCGCGCGCCCATCCGGTCGAACCAGGCGGCCAGATGCGGGGTCGGCGCCAGCGTCCGCCCCGCCCAGCCATGCTTCGCCACCCAGGGATAGGCCGCGATATCGGCGATGGAGCAGGTGGCGCCGGCCAGATAGGGCACCTCCGCCAGCCGCGCATCCAGCAGGCGATAGACCCGGTCCACCAGCGCCGTGGTGTGGGCGCGGGCGGCTTCCGGCTTCTCCGGCGCCAGTTCGGTCCAGTGATGCGCCTGGCCGGTGAAGGGGCCGAGCGAGGTCAGCGCCACCATCAGCCAGGACAGGGTGGTGGTCCGATCCTCCCCCAGCAGCACGCCGTGGCGTTCCGCCAGATGCAGCAGGATGGCGCCGCTTTCGAAGATCGGGCGCCCATCCTCCACCAGGATGGGGATCTTGCCATACGGGTTCAGCGCCAGGATTTCAGGCGCGAATTGCTGGCGGGCGCGGATGTTGACGCCGGTCACGGCGTATTCCAGGCCACATTCCTCCAGCATGATGGAGACGCGCTGGGAATTGGGCGTCGCCCAGCCGTAGAAATGTCGCATCGCCCGTTTTCCCTAGGCTGGCCGCTTCTCCCGCGCATTCCGCAGCAGCGCGATGCCACGATAGATGCCGTGCACCATCTTCGAATAGGGCAGCACCACGAACAGCGCGAGCACCAGGCCGAAATGCAGCGCCAGCATGATGCCCATGGCGCTGGTATGGCGGATCGCCAGCAGCAGCAGCCCGGTGGAGCCGATCAGGAACAGCAGGCCGAGCAGCGCGTATTCGCCCCCCATCAGCTTGCGCGCCACCGGCGCCGGGTCTGTCACCGTCTTCACCCAGAGCAGGCCGGCCGTGCCGATGCACAGCAGCACGCCGCCCCAGGTGCCGAACTGCACCGGCAGGGACAGGAAGGCATGCGGCGAGTGCCAGCCGAAGACATGGTGGTACACCGCGCCCGTGCTGGTCGCGGCGAAGCACAGCATGAAGCCGAAGAACATCGCCTGATGCAGCCAGCGCCTGTGTTGCGCGAAGCTATCGTCGAAATCATTGCAGCCATGCCCGCCGCCGCCGAGGTTGCGCAGCGTCAGTACATCCACCGCCGCATCGACCGCCGGCTGCGGCTGGAAGCTGCCGCCCATGCCGCCGGTGCCGCGCCAGTAGCGGATCGCGCCCATTGCCATGGCGATCACGGCAAAGCCGAAGCTGCCGCCGGCCAGCAGGTTGATCAGCCAGAGCGGGATGATGCGGAAAAAGGCGCCGGTGCCGGTCTGCGCGGAAAACAGCACCGCCGGGTCGCGCAGCGCCACCGTCAGCACCAGCGCCAGCGTCACGAAGATGGTCGTGGCCGCCGCCAGCAGCGTGCCGTTGCGATCGAACAGCTTGCCCATGCCGGTGGGCCAGGCGAATTCGGCGTAGCTTTCCTGACGCACCGTCGCGAAGGTCGCCGGGATGTTGATGCCGAAGGCATGCGGCGGCGCGTACTGGCAGGCGTGGAAGCAGCCCTTGCAGTTGTGGCAGAGGTTGGCGAGGTGGGTCAGGTCCGCCTTCTCGAATTCCCGCCGCGCGGCCATGGCCGGGAAGACGGCGCAATAGCCCTCGCAGTAGCGGCAGGCATTGCACACGGCCATCTGGCGGCGGGCATCCTGGTAGGCGTCGGATTCCACCGTGGTGGCTTCCTGCAACAGCAGGTCGAGCTTGCTCATCCCGGTCTGGGAAAATTCAGTTGCGGACATGGCGCGCCGCTCCTTCTCCGGCCAGCCGTCCGAAGACGGTGCCGAGGGTCATACCGAAGCCAGCCAGGTAGCCCTGGCCGAGGATATTGCCGGACATGATCTCGCCGCTGGCGAACATGTTGGCGGAGGGCTTGCCATCCGCCATCAGCACGCGGGCCTGTTCGTTCACCTTCACGCTGAGGAAGGTGAAGGTGATCCCCGGTCGCAGCGGGTAGGCATAGTAGGGCGGCGTGTCGATGCGCCGCGCCCAGTGGCTTTTCGGCGGGACCAGCCCCTCCGTCCGGCAATCATCCGGCACCATCGGCGTGAAGGTGCCGGGGCGGACGGCGGCGTTGAAATCGGCCACCACTTTCTCCAGCTTGCCGGCATCGAAGCCGGCCTGTGCGGCTATCTCCGCAATGCTGTCGGCCTTGAAGGGCGGGTAGACGCTGGGCAGGAAATTCATCACCGCCTTGCTGTCGGTGACGGCCAGCGCGATCTGCCCCGGCTGCTGCGCAATCAGTCGGCCCCAGATGGCGTAGCGCTTCGGCCAGACATCCTCGCCCTCGTCGTAGAAGCGCTCCACATCGCGGTTCACCACCAGGCTGAAGGGCACGCAATCCAGCCGCATGGCGAGGCCGCCATCCTCCATCGGCGCGCGGGCGTCGTTCGCCACGGCGTGGAACTGAGTGGGGTCGCCCACCTGCTGCACGCCCTGCGCCAGCAGATCCTTCAGTATGGTGCCCTGGGCATAGGGGGTGCCGCGGATCTGGAAGTTGTCGGCCGCATCGCCCCAATACTCCCGCAGCCAGTTGCGGTTCGCCTGGAAGCCGCCGCTGGCCGCGACCAGCGCCTTGAAGCGGATGCGCTGCGGGAAGCCGCAATGGGAGATGATGGCCTCGCTGGCGAAGCCGTCATCCACCTGGATGTGCTGCACCTCGGTATCCGTCAGCGTCACGATGCCAAGCTTCGCCGCTTCCCGGTACAGCGCATTCACCAGCGCCTTGCCGCCGCCCAGAAAGAAGGCGTTGGTGCGCGACAGGGACAGGGTGCCGGAGAGTGAGGGCTGGAACACCACGCCGCAGCTCGCCAGGAAATCCGGCGCGTGCTGGCTGGCGCGGATGCACATCCGGGCGAGGTCCTCATTGGTCTTGCCGCCGGTGACGCGGTTCAGATCGTCCCAGTATTCCTCCTCCAGGTAGCTGTCGGTCAGCACCTGGGTGGGGCCGGGATGCAGCGCGCGGAGGTTGCGGGTGTGGCGCGAATTGCCGCCGCGCATCGGTTGCGGGGAGGCCTCGCAGAGAATGACCGAGGCACCGGCCCGGCGCGCCGTGATGGCGGCACAGAGCGCGGCATTGCCGCCGCCGACCACCAGCACGTCATAGAGGCGGGCGAAATCCGGCACTTTGGGGTCTCCCTGGACGCTCGCGGTCTTGTATCCACTCGTATCCACTGATGTCCAGTCGGTTGTTCCATTGGGCCGGCCGGCTGCGCTACACCCTGGGGCATGGACCAGCCGCCCCCCTCACGCGATCTCGGCCAGGAAGCCTATGGCCGCATCCGCGCCGCCATCCGCGAGGGCGCGCTGGCACCCGGATTCCGGGTGACGGAGACGGACCTCGCCGCCCGCTTCGGTGTCTCCCGCACCCCGGTCCGGCAGGCCATCGCCCGGCTGGAATCGGAGGGTCTGCTGACCCACGAGCCCCGCCGCGGCCTGAGCGTGACACGCCCGGACCACCAGCAGGTGGTGGAACTGTACGTGATGCGGGAGGAGCTGGAGGGCGCCGCGGCCCGCCTCGCCGCCCAGCACGCCAGCCCGACCGAGATCGGCGCCATGGCCGAGCTGATCGCCGGCGAACCGGCGCTGTTCACCGATGCGCGCGCCTTGGCCGAGACCAATCAGCGCTTCCACGGTCTGTTGTACCTGGCCGCCCACAACCGCTACCTGCTGCGCAGTCTGGAACTGATTTCCGCCACCATGGCCCTGCTGCCCAGCCTGCTGACCGTGGCCGGCCGGGCGGAGGCGGCGCATGCGGAACACCAGGCGATCCTCGCCGCGCTGCGGGCGCGGGATGGCGCGGCGGCGGAGGCCGCCAGCCGGGCTCATGCCCAGGCGGCCCAGCGCCACCGGCTGGCCTGGTTGGTGCGGACCGTAGGCGTGCCCTTCGCCGCGCCAGGCGCGGATTGAGGGCGGTTACCGGAACTTCGGCGTCGCCCAGGGGTTCTGGTGGCCCCTTTATCCGGAGCAAACCATGAGCCGCGGCTTCCCCTCCATGACGGCCCTGCTGGGCGTGCTGGCCGTCGCTGGCTACCAGAATCGCGACAAGCTTTCGGAAATGCTGAACGGTGCCATGGGCCAGCGCGGCGCTTCTCCAGCCGGCACCGGCTCAGGCGCGCCGGGCCAGGCCGGGCAGGGCGGCCTGCAAGGCATGCTGGGCGGGTTGCTCGGCGGCGGCGCTGCCTCCGGCGGATTGAGCGGCGGGTTGCGGGACCTGCTGGCCCGGTTCCGCGACGCGGGCGAGGGTGAGACGGCCGAGTCCTGGGTCCGTCAGGGGCCCAACCAGGATCTGGCGCCGGACCGGCTGGAACGGGCCATCGGCGCCGAGACGCTGGATGAGCTGACCCGCCAGACCGGCCTTTCGCGCCAGGAACTGCTGGCACGCCTGGCTCGCGACCTGCCGAAGACCGTGGATGACTGCACCCCCGGGGGCTGCCTGCCGGATGAGGAGCCAGCGCGCCGGGCGTAGCCTTCAGGCCACTTCCTGGAACTGCAAGGCGGCGAGGCGGGCGTAGAGCCCGCCCTCCCGCACCAGCGCATCATGCGTGCCCATCGCGACGATGCGGCCGCCCTCCATCACCACGATCCGGTCGGCGTTCCGCACCGTCGCCAGACGATGCGCCACCACCAGCGTGGTGCGGCCGCGGGACAGCGCCTCCAGCGCCCGTTGCACGGATTGCTCGGATTCCGCGTCCAGCGCGCTGGTCGCCTCATCCAGCAGCAGGATGGGCGGGTCGCGCAGGATGGCGCGGGCAATGGCGATGCGCTGGCGCTGGCCGCCCGACAGCGTCACGCCGCGGGCGCCGAGATGGGTGGCATAGCCCT
>NZ_JAUYTS010000002.1 GCF_030695085.1 Falsiroseomonas sp.
AGACCTCGTTGGCGCCGGCCTGAAGCCGCTGGACCAGCCGGGCGGCATCCAGCGCCGGAAAGCTCTCCGCCGGCATGATACGGGTGAGGCTGCCGGCAATCTGCGACCCATCGCGGGACCGGACCGGCACGGCGACCGCCGCCAGATGGCGGTTGAAGCGGCCGACGGTGGTGACCTGGCCATCCCGCCGGATGCCCGCCAGGCGCTGGCGCACAGCCGGCCAATCCTCCCCCAGCCCCGCCGCCACCATCTCCGCCTGGCGCTGCATGAACAGGGCGCGGATGCGCGGCGCGGGCAGGCTGGCCAGGATGGCCAGCGATGCGGCGCCCTGGAACAGCGGCAGTGGCAGGCCGCGGGCGCGCAGGATGCTGATGCGGCCGCCCCCGGCCTCGATCGCCTCCGGCCCCTCCCGGTGCACGCAGAGCACCTTGTCGCGGTACAGGCTGCACAGCAGGACCATGCTGTTGGGCATTTCCGCCGCCAGATCGGGCAGCACCGCCTCACCGGCCTGGAGCAGCGGGTCGGCGATCCGCATCAGGCGTTCCAGCTCGACGATGCGGGGGCCGAGCGAGTAGCGGCCCTGGGAGGCCTGGGCGAGCAGCCCCGCATCACACAGCGCCTTCACATACCGATAGGCGGTGGATTTCGTGTAGCCGAGCCGCGCCTGCAGATCATCCACCCGGATCACCGGCTGGTCCGGCGCGAACTGGTCCAGCACCTCCAGCATCCGCACCAGGCTGCCCGGGGGCGCGGCCGGAGCCTCGGCCAGGGCGCTGGCGGAGGGCGGCGCGGTGGCCGGTTCGGGGGATGCGACGGGCGGCATTTCGGGGGGCATGCGGGCAGAATACCCCGAATAGGGGTTGCGAGCGACGGGGTCGCATGCCTAACTTTCCCAAAATACGGGAAACGGCGTTGCTCCTGCGGGGAAGAAGGCCGCAGGGGCGCCGTGACCCGAAAAACTGGTCAGGAGGAAACCATGCCCGACATCCGTCCCACCGGCGATGTGCTTGGCGCGACCATCACCGGCATCGACCTGTCCCGCCCCATGTCCGAACCGGATTTCGCCGCCATCCTGCGCGCGCTCGGCGAACATGGCGTGCTGCGCTTCCCGGACCAGCTTCTGGCGCCGGCCGCGCTGCGCGATTTCTCGGCGCGCTTCGGCAGCATCCAGGCCTCCGTCACCGGCAAGTTCCAGGATCCGGAGGTGCCGGAGGTCGGTATCCTCTCCAACATCGTCGAGGATGGGAAGCCGATCGGCATCGCCGATGCCGGGCAGGACTGGCACACCGACATGTCCTATCGCGACACGATGGGCTTCGTGAACGTGCTGAACGCGCACAAGGTGCCGAAGCGGGACGGCAAGCCGCTGGGCAACACGCTGTTCGCCAACATGCACGCGGCCTATGACGCGCTGGACCCGGCGCTGAAGCGGCGGCTGGAGGGCATGACGGCGACGCATGACTTCAACAAATTCTGGGAAGGCATGCTGGCCAAGGGCAGCGGCCGTGGCCCGCTGACCGCGGCGCAGCGTGCCAGCCGCCCGCCATCCGTCCACCCGGTGTTCCTGACGCATCCGATCACCGGCCGGAAGGTGCTGTATTGCAACCCCGGCTACGCGATTCGGATCAACGAGCTGAATGAGGCCGAGAGCGACCAGGTGCTGGAACAGCTGTTCGCGCATCAGCTGGAGCCGCGCTTCATCTACACCCATGTCTGGGCGGAGCGTGACCTGCTGATCTGGGACAATATCGGCACGCTGCACAATGCGCTGCCGGATTACCGCGCCGATGAGCCGCGCATGATGAAGCGCTGCCAGGTGATGGCGGACCGCGTCTTCCAGCCCGGCTTCCTGCCCGTGCACGCCATGGCCAGCGCACGATGAAGCTGCTGAGCTTCGAGACCGCCGCCGGCGCCAGCTTCGGCGCCGCGGTGGAAGGCGGCGTGGTCGATCTCGGCCGCCGCCTTGCTTCGCGCTACCCGACGCTGCGGGCGCTGCTGGAAGGCGGCACGCCGGCGCTGGAGGCCGCGCGGGCCGAAAAGGACGTCGATCACAGGCTGGAGGACGTGACCTTCCTGCCGGTGGTGCCGGATGCACGGAAGATCATCGGCATCGGGCTGAACTACCGGTCCCATGTCGCGGAGGAATCCGGCCGGGCACCGCCGCCCTTCCCGCGTGTCTTCAGCCGCTGGAACGATTCCGTGGTCGGCCATGGCGCCGCGCTGTGGCGGCCCAAGGCGTCCGAGCAATTCGACTACGAGGGTGAACTCGCGCTGGTCATCGGCAAGCCGGGCCGGCACATCGCGAAGGACCGCGCCTTCGACCACATCGCCGGCTATGCCTGCTTCACCGATGGCAGCGTGCGTGACTGGCAGCAGCACACCACCACCTCCGGCAAGAATTTCTACCGCACTGGCGCCTGCGGCCCCTATCTGGTGACAGCCGATGAGGTGGGCGACGTGACGAAGCTGACGCTGACATCGCGCCTGAATGGAAAGCAGGTGCAGCACGGCTCCACCGGGGACCTGATCTACGATATCCCGACCCTGCTCGCCTATGTCTCCGCCATCACCAGGCTGGAGGCGGGCGACATCATCGCCACCGGCACGCCGGAAGGCGTCGGCTCCCGCCGCACGCCGCCGCTGTGGATGCGCGCGGGGGATGTGTTCGAGGTCGAGATCACCGGGCTCGGCACCTTGCGGAACCACGTCATCGAGGAAGAAGGCTGATGAGCACTGCCACGGCCGATGCCATGCTGATGGTGCCGGCGGAGCGTGTGCACGCGCAGATTCTCGCCATCCTGCACAGCTGGGGCATGGCGGCGGATCTGGCGGCGACGACCGCGGAGATGATGGTCGAGACCGACCTGCTCGGCGTCGATTCACACGGCATCTCGATGCTGATGACCTATGAGGCGCGGCATCTGGAAGGCAAGCTGAACCTCCAGGCGCGGCCGCGCATCGTGCGGCAGGGGCCGGCGACGGCGCTGGTGGATGCGGGCGCCGGGCTGGGCCACCCTGTCTCCGTCTTCGCCATGAATCTGGCGGTGGACAAGGCCATGCAGACCGGCGTGGCGGTGGTGGGCGTGCGCAACTCGCACCATTTCGGCGCGGCCGGTGTCTATGCGCGCATCGCGGCGAAGCGCGGCGCGGTCGGCATGGTCACCAGCGCCACGCGCGGCATCGCCATGGTGCCGACGGGCGGCGCGGTACCGGTGCTCGGCACCAACCCGATGGCCTTCGCCGCACCCGCCGCGCGCAACCCGCCCTTCGTGCTGGACATGGCGACCACCACGGTCGCGGCCGGCAAGGTGAAGGTCTACGCATTGAACGATCGCCCGGTGCCGGCGGGCTGGGTGATGGATGGCGACGGCGCCAGCGTGACGGAGCCGCATCTGGCGCATGATTACGTGCTGAAGCGGCCGGAAGGCGGGCTGACGCCGCTCGGCGGCACGCCGGAGATGGCGAGCCACAAGGGCTATGGCCTGGCAATGATGGTGCACATCCTCGGCGGCACGCTGGTTGGTGCCAGCTTCTCCCCGATCCGCAACCGCACGCAGTCGGAGAAGGACCCGGATGGGCTCGGCCATTTCTTCATGGCGCTGAACCCCGCAGCCTTCCGCGAGGAGGGTGAGTTCGAGCACGACCTGGATGAGGCCATCGACGTGTTGCGCGCCACGCCGCCCGCCGACCCGGCACGCCCGGTGCAGGTGGCCGGCGACCCCGAGGAAGCGGCCCGGACACGGCGGCTGCGCGATGGCATTCCGGTGCCGCCGGCACTGGACCGCCACATCCGCGCCATCTGCGAACGCGGGGGGGCCGCCTACCTGCTGGGCTGATCGCGACAAGAACGAAAACAGGGAGAAAAACGATGAAAACCAGGACCCTCAAGACGCTGCTGCTGGCGGGCTGCATGCTCGGCGCCGGTGCGGTCGTGCAGGCCGCCGGCGCGCAGACGCTGCGCATGGCGGTGGGCGCGCAGGTCACATCGCTGGACCCGCATTATCACAACATCTCCCCCAATAATGCCTTTGCGTCCACCATCTTCTCCAACCTGATGGAGATGGACCCGAATTCGCGGCCCGTCGCGGCGCTGGCGGAAAGCTGGCGGCCGGTGGGTGAGGATGTGTGGGAGCTGAAGTTGCGCGCCGGCGTGACCTTCCATGACGGCACGCCTTTCACCGCGGATGACGTGGCCTTCACCCTCGACCGCATCCCGAAGGTGGTGAACAGCCCCGGTTCCTTCCGCACCTACACCCATTCGATCATCGGCGTGGAGGTGGTGGACCCGCTGACGGTGCGGCTGCGGACCCGCGGGCCGGACCCGGTGCTGGCGGCGAACCTGTCCCAGGTGCCGATGCTGTCGCGCAAGATCCATGAAGGCGCCAGCACGGAGGATTTCAATTCCGGGCGCCTCGCCATCGGCACCGGCCCCTTCCGCATCATCGGCGGCCGGTCTGTCGACCGGATCGAACTGGAGCGCAACGACGGCTATTGGGGCGGGGCGGAGCCGTGGCAGCGGGTGGAATACCGCCTGGTGACCAATGCCGCGGCGCGCACCTCATCCCTGCTCGCGGGCGATGTGGACTTCATCGACCAGGTGCCGACCGCCGACCTGGCGCGGATGCGGCGGGACCAGAACATCCGGATTTCGGAAATCGACAGCCTGCGTCTGGTGTATCTGCATTTCGACCACATGCGGGATGGGCCTTCGCCCTTCATCACGGATAATGCCGGCCAGCCGCTGCCGCGCAACCCGCTGAAGGATGTGCGGGTGCGCCGGGCACTGGCGCTCGCGGTGGACCGCGCGGCGATCGTCGACCGGGTGATGGAAGGCAATGCGGCGGCGATCAACCAGTTCATGCCGGCGGGCGGCTTTGGCCATGTGCCGGAACTGGCACCGGCGCCGCCGGCCGACCCCGCCGCGGCACGCCGCCTGCTGGCGGAAGCCGGCTACCCCGAGGGTTTCCGCATCACCCTGCACGGCCCGAATGACCGCTACCCGAACGATGCCCGCATCGTGCAGGCGGTGGCGCAGATGTGGTCGCGCATCGGGGTGCGCACCTCGGTCGATGTGCAACCCTTCTCCAGCTTCGTCACCCGCGCCTCGCGCCAGGAGTTTTCGTCATTCCTGGTCTCCTGGGGCAGTTCGACCGGCGAGCCTTCGGCCGGGATGCGGTCCGTGCTGGCAAGCTTCGATCGGGAGCGCGGCATGGGCGCCGTCAATCGCGGCCGCTACGCCAACCCGGAATTCGATGCCCTGTTGATGCGCGGCATGCGTGAACTGGATGACGGGAAGCGGGAGGCCCTGTTGCAGGAGGCGATGCGCCTGGCGATCGACGATCAAGCGATCATTCCAACCCATGTGCAACGCAATGTCTGGGCAATGCGCCAGGGCTTCACCCATACGCCGCGGACGGATGAGCGGACGCGGCCGCAGGATGTGCGGCCGGCCAACTGAGGTTGCGGGCGGGCTGCGCTAGCGCAGCCCGTCCCAGCAGCCGCGCGCGATGCGGCCGATGCTGGCGAAGGAGGCGGCGAAGCCGGGAAGACCATCCGGCATCGTCTCCGGTACCCAATCCGTCGCCGCGGCCAGGATGAACAGCGGCTTGTCGCCATCGAAGACAATGCCCGCATCCATCCGCCCGCGTCGGCCACGCCCGGTCTTGTGCGCGACCTTGGTGCCATAGGGCAGCAGCGACGGAATCAGGTTCCGCAGGATCTGCCAGCTCAATATGTCCATCGCCAGGCGGCAGAGATCCGGCGTGCTGCCAAGCCGCTTCGCGGCCGCCGCATCTTCCGTGCCGCGCAGGATCAAATCCAGCAGCAGAACCTGGTCGGATTGCGTGGTGGTGGCCACCGCCTCTGGCGGATGGTCCCAGCCCATGCCGAGCGGCGGGATCAGGCCGCGATGGTTGGTGCCCGTCATGCCGATGCCCTGGCAATAGCCGGTCATCGTATCCGGCCCCAGCCGTTCCAGCACCGCCTGGGTGCAGACATTGTCGCTGGTGATCATCATATTCACCAGCACGTCGCGGAACGGAATGACGCAGCCCGGCGTCATGTAGCGATAGGTGCCGGAGGCGACGTCCTTCTGCAGCCGCGCCTCGATCTCGACCTTGTCATCCAGCCGCAACCTGCCCGCATGCACGGCGGCCAGCGCGGCCATAAGAATGGAGGTCTTCCGCACGCTGGCAGAGGGCATCGGCACATCGCCTTCATGATGCGCCTCCGCACCGCTGCGTGCATCCTTGACGTGCCAGCGCGTGGTGAAGGGATAGGAATCGCCGATCGTCTTCAGCCTTGTGGCGAGCTCTTGCATGTTGGTCTCCTCTCCACCGGCAGCGTAGCGGGCGCGGCCGCGTGATACCAGTCATGCAAGTCCCGGTCAGCGAAGTTGCGGAAGTTCCGCGGCCAGCGGACGCAGGCCGGCGATCTTCTCGCGCATCAATCGCAGGATGGCGCTCCGGCCGCGCCGCATGCGCGCGAGCGGTCCGCTGACGGCGACCGCCAGTGGCCGGTGCCCCTCCGTCACCGGCAGCGCCATGCTCAGCATCATGGTATCCGGCACCACCGCACCTTCGCTGCGCGCATGGCCCTGCGTGCGGATCTGTGCCAGCTCCGCCAGCAGCGGCGCCACGGCCACGGGCACCGCGCCGCGCCCGGCATTGACCCGCCTCAGCAGCCGCGCAACTTCGGCATCGCTCTGTTGCGCCAGCAGCACCTTGCCCGCCGCAGGCAGGAAGATCGGCCGCCGCGAGCCGGGCTTGATGTGGAAGCGCACGGGGCGGATGGACTGCAGGATGCGG
The DNA here is from genome assembly GCF_030695085.1 of Falsiroseomonas sp. Classification (GTDB taxonomy): domain Bacteria; phylum Pseudomonadota; class Alphaproteobacteria; order Acetobacterales; family Acetobacteraceae; genus Falsiroseomonas. The sequence goes on from NZ_JAUYTS010000002.1 coordinate 6,807, forward strand.
ATGTAGTCCACGTATTCGCCATGCTGCATCGCCAGCACGATCGTCTCCCCGGTCTCCGCCTGCAGCGCATCCATCAGCCCCGGGATGCCTCCCTCCTCCGCGAAGAAGCGATCGAAGATCCAGGTGCCGAGCACGGCGAAGCGGATGGTGGGCTGGTAGTCCCGGGCGCGCGGCGCGTATTCGAGATAGCCCATCGAAAGCAGCGACTTCAGCAGAACCGATGTGGAGCTGACCGGGAAGCCGAGCGCCGCGGCGACCTCCGTCACCGTGGCCGGGCCGTGGCGGTGGGCGAAGAATTCGAAGATCTCCAGCACCCGGCCCGCGGATTTCACCACCGCATCCATCATCGCCTCCGGCCATCAAGACTTCATATATGTGGAATCACCGCAGCCCACTGCAACGTCGGTTGACCCGCGGCTGCGGCTCGGGGAGCCTCGCCCCCAAGATGAGGGAGGAGACCCGATGCAGATCATCGCAAATCCGGGCGGTGTCGGCGCGACGGTGCGCGGCGTGGATCTCGCCCGGCCGCTGACGGATGCGGATTTTCGCACGCTGCTCCGCGCACTCGGCACCCATGGCGTGCTCTGCGCCCCGGACCAGTCGCTGGAAGCCCCGCAGCTCAGCACGCTCGGCAGCCGCTTCGGCACGCTGGAGCACAACGTCGCCAACATGTTTCACCCGCCGGACCATCCGGAGGTGATGATCCTGTCCAATGTGGTGCAGGACGGGAAGGCGGTCGGGCTCAATGATGCCGGCCAGGGCTGGCATACGGATATGAGCTATTCCAACGAGATCGCCCTGGCCAACATCCTGCACGCCAAGCAGGTGCCGGTGCGGAACGGCAGGCCGCTGGGCGACACGCAGTTCCTCGACATGCATGCGGCCTATGAGGACCTGCCGGCCGAGGTGAAGCAGCGCCTGGAAGGCCGCACCGCCATCCATGACTTCAACAAGTTCTGGGAGATGATGCGCCAGCGCCCAGGATCGACCCGCCCGGCGCTGACGGAAGAACAGCGCCGCCGCAAGCCGCCGGTGAGCCAGCCGATCTTCCGCACCCACCCGATCACCGGCCGCCGCGTGCTGTACTGCAACCCCGGCTACGCGATGCACATCGAGGGTTTCGACCCGGCCGAGAGCGACGCGATGCTGGACTTCCTGTTCAAGCACCAGTCGCAGGACAAATACCTGTATTCCCACAGCTGGACGCCGGGCGACGTGCTGATGTGGGACAACATCGCCACCACCCACAACGCCGTCGCGGATTACCGGGCGGATGAGCCACGCTACATCCTGCGCGTGCAGGTGATGGCTACACTGGATTACGCGAAGCTGGCCGCCTGACGGCGGGCAGCGCGGCACAAGGGAGGAAAACAAAATGAACATCACCAGGCGCCAGGCCGGTGCCGGGCTGCTGGGCGCGCTCGCGCTGCCCAGCCTCGCGCGCGCCCAGAATTTTCCCAGCAGGACCATCCGGCTTGTCGTCGGCTTCTCCGCGGGCGGACCGACGGATGTCATCGCGCGCGTCGTGGCGCAGGACATGTCGGACAGCCTCGGGCAATCCGTGATCGTCGAGAACCGCACCGGTGCGAATGCGCTGGTGGCGACGGAAGCCGTGGCGCGGGAACAGCCGGATGGCTACACGCTGATGGTGACCACGCTTTCGCACAGCGTGAACGCCATCCTCAATCCGAATGCGCGCTACCATCCGTTGCGCGATTTCGCACCGGTCGGCCTGCTGGCCGTGCTGCCGCTGATCGCGGTGACGGGCGCCTCCACACCCTACCGCACCCTGGCCGAGCTGGTGGCGGCGGCGAAGGCAAAGCCGGGCGAGCTGACCTATGGCTCCGCCGGCATTGGCGGCTCCGCGCATCTGGCGGCGGCGCTGCTGGCGGTGCAGTCCAACACGGAGATGACGCATGTGCCGTTCCGCGGCAACGCGCCGGCGCTGACCGAGGTGATGGCCGGCCGCGTCGCCTTCATGTTCTACCCGATGATCGGCCTGGCGGACCACATCGCGCGCGGAACGCTGCGTCCGCTCGGCGTTTCCACCGCCGAACGCAGCCCGGATTATCCGGACGTGCCGACGATGCGCGAAATCGGCTTCCCGGGCTTCGAGGATTACAGCCAGGGCCTCGGCATCGCCGCCCCCGCCGGCACGCCGGAGCCCGTGGTGGCCCGGCTCAACACGGCGATCCGCGCCTCGCTGGAAAAGCCGGAGACCAATCAGCGCCTGAAGTCGCTCGGCGCCATCGTCACCAGCTCCACCCCGGCGGAATTCGGCGCCTTCCTGGAACGCGACCTGGACCGCTGGCGCCGGGTGATCGAAGCGGCCAAGATCACCGCCTAAGGGCCGCGATCAAGGGCCAGGAGGGAGAGGACAGCATGCTCAATCGCCGCACCTTGCTGGGGGGCCTCGCCCTGCCGCTGCTCGCCACACCGGCCCTCGCGCAATCCTGGCCCGACCGGCCGGTCCGGCTGGTGGTGCCCTACGCCGCCGGCGGCCCCACCGATGTCGTCGCGCGGCTGCTGGCCGAACGGCTCTCGGCCAGCCTGCCGCAGCGCGTGCTGGTGGAAAACCGGGCCGGCGGCGGCGCGGTGATCGGCACGGAGGCGGTGGCGCGCGCACCGAAGGACGGCAGCACGCTGCTGTTCACCACGGTGGTGCATGCGGTGCATCGCGCGCTGCACGGCGCGCGGCTCAGCTTCGACCCCGTTGCGGATTTCGCGCCGGTGGCGTTGGTGGGCATCGTGCCGCAGGTCATCATGGTGCCGCCCTCCAGCCCGGTCCAGGACGTGCCGGGGCTGCTGGAGTATCTGCGGTCCGGGCCGCGCGACTATGGCAGCAGCGGCGCCGGCGGATCGTCCCACCTCGGCGTGGAGTTGCTGAAGAGCATGACGGGCGTGCAGGCCCAGCATGTGCCCTATCGCGGCACGGCGCCTGCCGTGGTGGATCTGCTCGCCGGGCGCATCGCGCTGGTGATGGACAGCGTGGCGACGGGCGCGGCGCAGGTGCGGGGCGGCAATCTGCGCGGCATAGCCACCACGGGGCCACGCCGCTCCTCCGCCCTGCCGGACCTGCCGACCGTGGCCGAGACCGTTCCCGGCTTCGCGGCCACCACCTGGAATGCCGTGCTGGCGCCCTCCGGCACGCCGGAGGCAACGCTGGCCGCCATCTCAACCGCGATCACCGCCGCGCTGGGCGAACCGGCCCTGCAGGCGCGCCTGGTGGAGCTGGGCGTCGAGGTGCCGCCGGCGGCGGAACGCAATATCGCACAGGCACGCCAATTCGTCGCGGATGAGACGGCGAAATGGGAAAAGCTGATCGCCGAGGCCGGTATCCGCGCCGATTGAGGCCTCACGCTCCGGCGAAGCGTTCCGCGGCGTAGGGCGCAAGGTCGCGATTGGTCGGCTGGCCCAGAATGGCGGGGGCCAGCATCTCGGCCGTGGGCGCGGAGCCGGTGAGGCCGAGATGCCCATGGCCGAAGGCAAACCACAACCCCCGCACGCGCTGCGCCGGGCCGATCACCGGCACGGAATCCGGCAGGCAGGGCCGGTGGCCCATCCAGAAACCATCCGCCTTCGCCACCTGCGCATCCGGGAACACCGCAGCCAGGTCGTCATACAGCAGCGCGGCGCGCGCGGCATCCGGCGCGCGGTCCAGGCCGCCGAACTCCACCGTGCCGGCGACGCGCAGCACATCCTCCATCGGCGTGATGAACACCTTGCGGTCCGCCGGAATCACCGGCCGGGTCAGGCTGATGCCGGACTGCATGAGGTCCACATGGTAGCCGCGCTGGGTCTCCAGCGGGATCCGATAGCCGAGCGGTGCCGCCAGCCGCGCGGACCAGGCGCCAGCGGCCAGCACCACCGTATCCGCCTGATGCAGCGCGCCCGCGCCAGTTGCACCGGTGATGCGACCATCCGCCACCGTCAGCGCAGCAATACGGTCGCGCAGGATGGTTCCGCCTGCCTGCGTGAAGGCCTGCGCCAGCGCGCGGACATAACGCAGGGGCGAGGCGCAATGCGCCTGGTCCGGCAGGAAGATGCCGAGCTGGTAGGCTGCGCCGATGGAAGGCTCCAGCGCCAGGATGCCGGCGCGATCCAGGCGCTCCAGCCGCGCGCCATGCGCAGTGCGGATCGCCCAGGCCGGCTCGTCCTTCGCGAGCTGCGTCGCATTCCGGTACAGATAGAGCTGGCCATTCGGGCGCAGCAGCTCCGGCGCGCCGATTTCCCGCGCCAGGGCCTGATGCTGTTCCGCCGCCAGATGCAGCAGCGCATCCAGCGCGGCGGTTGCGCGGGCCACGGTGGCCGGGCGGGCGGCGGCCACGAAGCGGGCGAGCCAGGGCGCGGCGCGCAGCCAGTAGCCGGCGGGCACATGCAGCGGTGCGGCGGGGTCCAGCAGCATACGCGGCACCTGCCGCAGCAGGCCCGGCATCGCCAGGGGTGCCACGGAACTCGCGCTGATCGCGCCGGCATTGCCGAAGCTGGCGCCGCCCTCACCCGGCGGTTCCGCATCCACCACCGTGACGGTGGCACCGCCGCGCCGCAGCCGCCAGGCAAGCGCGAGGCCAACAATCCCGGCACCGATCACGAGCACCCGGCCGGGCGGTGCCGCCTGCGTGGCGCTCACGCCTGAAGGCATTCGGAACGACACATCGGCACTCTCCCCCGGCGCAATCCGGGCAGCCTGCAATGCCGGCTGCCGGGCCGCAAGCCGGGGCTCAGCGGGCCGTGCGGCGCACCGCGGAGGGCTCGTTCCGTTCATCCGCGCGTGCGGTGTAGGTCAGCTCCCGCCGCATCGCCCATTGTGCGTTCTGCAGGTACAGCGGCACCAGCGCGACATCGTTGATCGCGGCCAGGCTGGCCTGCTGCAGCAGGCGGTCACGCTTCGCGTCATCCATCTCGCGCTCCGCCTCCCCGGTCAGGCGGTCCACCTCCGGGTTGCTGTAATGCGTGCGGTTGGCGGCGCCGTGGCCGCGGTCCCGGTCACGGGTCCGCAGCACGGAGTTGAGCAGGACGGAGGCATCGCCGGTGGAGTTGCCCCAGGTCAGCAGCGCAGCAGGGAATTCCCGCCGCGTGGCGCGACCGATGAAGGTGGCGTAGGGTTGCGCCTCCACCGTGGTGCGAATGCCGATGCGCGCCCACATCTGCCCGACGGCTTGCACCACGCGGGAATCGTTCATGTAGCGGTCGTTGGAGCCAGCGAGCGTCATCTGGAAGCCCTGCGGATAGCCGGCCTCCGCCAGCAGGCGTCGCGCCGCCTCGGCATCCGCGGCGGGCACGGGATGGTTCTCGATATGGCTGAAGGCGCCAGGCGGCATGAACTGGCCGGTGGCGAGCGCTGCCCTCTGCATCACGCGGTCCACGATCATCCGCCGGTCTATCGCCAGCGACAGCGCCTGCCGCACCCGGATATCCGCGAGCGGGTTGCGATCCAGCGCGCTGCCATCCGCCGCGGCAAGTTGCGGCACGGGCGGGGCGCGCTCCGCATCGAGCGTGATGTACATGACGCGCAGGCTGGTCGTCTCCGCCACGCGAAACCGGTTGTCGCCGCGCAGCCGATCGAGATCGGCGGTCGGGATCTGGTCGATGAAATCCACGTCGCCGGCGAGCAGGGCCGCGGTGCGCGCGCCGTCATTCGAGATGATGCGGTAGTTCACGCGCGACCATTCGGGCTTTTCGCCCCAATAGCCCTCATTCCGTGTCACCTCCAGCCGGTCGCCGGGCGTGTAGGTGCCGAAGCGGAAGGGGCCGGTGCCGATGGCGACGCGGCCGCTGTTGAAATCCGCCGTATTCGCATTCGCGTGCAGCTTGCGCCCCAGCATCGGCACCTGGCTGAGATAGACCGGCAGCAGCGGCGAAGGGGCGCGCGTGTAGAGCCGGACGGTGCGGGCATCCACCACCTCCACGCGGCTGACCGGACGGACATGGGTGGTGAAGGATGCGCCGGGGCCGGTGATGGTGGGGATGCGTTCCAGCGTGAAGGCCACATCATCCGTGGTGAAGGGCGTGCCGTCATGGAAGCGGATGCCCTCCCGCAGCTTGAACTCCCACCCTTCCTCACCGAGCGCCCGCCAGCTCTCGGCCAGGCCGGGCCGAAGCTGTGCCTGGGCGTCCGTGGTCAGCAGCGTATCGAACAGCATCTGCGACACTTCGCTGTTGCTGCGCAGCAGATGGTAATGCGGATCGATGGAGGAAACCGGGGAACCGACTCCCATGGTGAGGGTCTGCGCGGCTGCCAGCCCGGCGCCGAGCGGCAGCGCCGTGAGAGCTGCGATCACATGGCGCAAGGCGCCAAACCGTTTGCTGCGATGGGCCCGGTGGCGCATGTGCAGTATCCTCCCAAGGCGCCATTCCGGCGCTTCTCAATGCCGACCGATCGGTTGGTCGCCCGAGACTATGCGCGCGCCGCTGCTGCCGCAAGCCAGCAGTTGCCATGCCATTCGCCTTGCAACGGGCGGCCCGGAGGCGCTATGCGACAGACTACCGACCGCTCGGTTGGTGCGGGATACGGCGCCGGTCAAGGAGCGCCGCCGGAATCGGGAAGGAACACCAGGATGAACGGGCAGGACAGCAACCACGGCAGGGGTGGGCTCGGTCGCCGCGCCACCTTCGCAGCCGCAGCATCACTCGCCACCGCGGCCTTGCTGCCGCGCGGCAGTCTTGCCCAATCCTACCCGACCCGGCCGCTGCGGATGATCGTGCCCTTCGTGCCGGGCGGTGGCGCGGACCTGACCGCACGCTTCGTGGCGGAACCGCTGGGTGCGGAGCTGGGCCAGACTGTCATCGTGGAGAATCGTGGCGGTGCGGGCGGCACCATCGGCACCGCCGCCGTGGCGCAGGCACCGGCGGATGGCTACACGCTGCTCTACGGCACGCCGGGCCCGCTGATCACGAACCGCTTCCTGATGGCCAACCTGCCCTATGATCCGGACCGGGATTTCGCGCCGGTCAGCCTGCTGACGCAGGGCGCCTATCTGATGGTGGTGAACAAGGATGTCCCCGCGCGCACCGTCGCCGAGGTGATCGCACTCGCCAAGGCGCGGCCGGGTGAGCTGACTTTCGCCAGTGCCGGCATCGGCGCGGGCAGCCACCTTTCGGGGGAGCTGTTGTGCATGCAGGCGGGTATCCGCATGACGCATGTGCCCTATCGCGGCACCGGGCTGGCATTGCAGGATGTGGCGGCGGGACGGGTCGATATCTCCATCGACACCTATGGACCGATGATCCCCATGATCCAGGAGGGCCTGCTGCGCCCGGTCGCGGTGACCAGTGCCCGCCGCGCGGAGGATCTCCCGGACATCCCGACCGTGGCGGAGACGGTGCCGGGGTTCGAGGTGACGGTGATGAACTACCTGTGCGTCCGCGCCGGCACGCCGCAGCCCATGATCCACCGGTTGAACCAGGCACTGGTGAAGGTGCTTGCGGAGCCGGCGCTGCGTGAGAGAATGCGGGCAGCCGGCGCATCTCCGCCCGTCTCGAGTACGCCGGAGGAATTGGGTGGACTACTCCGAACCGAAGTCGCGAAGTGGGGCGACGTCATCCGCCGGGTCGGCATCCGCCCGAGCTAGGCCGCGCAAGCGCCAGGTCGCGCCACCGCCGCCGGTGGACGACCTGGCCGGCCTGCTGGGGCTCGACGGCAATGGGGAAGTGCCGAGCGGCCGCATCATCCAGATCTACGAGGTTGCCTGCCGGCAATTCGCGCAGCGTGGCTTCGATGGTGTCTCGATGCGCGACATCGCGGCGGAGTGCGGCATCTCCAAGGCCACGCTGTACCACTACTTCCCGGACAAGGATTCCATCCTGAGGCCGCTCGCCATGGGCGCGACGAAGTCGATCTACCTGCATGTGGCACGGCATGACGATGCGACGCTGCCGGCGGTGGACCGGCTGCGCCGCTTCATTGTGGAGACGGCGACCTTCTTCGAGGCCTTCCGCTGGGCCTGGATCGCCGGTTCCACCGCCTTCTGGAGCGATCCGGAGGCGCGCGCGCGCAAGGAACGCATCGCCTGGCGCGACCGCTATGAGCAGCTTCTGCGCGACATCCTGCAGGCCGGCATCGACTCGGGGGAATTGCACGCCACCGATGTGAAGATCGCCGGGCGGCTCGTGCTCGGCACGATCAACTGGATGCCGCGCTGGTACAATCCCGCGGGACCGCTGAAGGCGCCGGAGATCGCGGGGCAGTTCTGCGACATGCTGCTGGCCGGATTGCGCGCCGCGCCGCCGAAGAAGGCTGTGGGCCGCAAGGCGAAGGCGAAGGGCTGAGCCACTTGCGCGACGGCGGAGCGGCGCATAACCTCCCGACCGTTCGGTTGGTCCGTCGGGAGGAAGTCACGCCATGTCATCCGATGTCGTGAAGCTGGAAGTTTCGGACCATGTGGCGGTGGCGACACTGAACCGGCCACCGGTCAATGCCGTGAATGCCGAGATGCGGAACCGCATCATCGAGATCTTCGACGAGGTGACGGACCGCGACGACATCCGCGTGGTGGTCCTGACCGGCCAGGGCCGGATCTTCTGCGCCGGTGCGGATTTGAAGCAGCGTCCGGATCCGGGCAAGGCCGGTGCCTTCTGGCACCACAACCGCATCACGCGCGAGACCGGCAATGCCATCAAGGAATGTTCAAAGCCGGTGATCGCCGCCGTGAATGGCGCGGCACTCGGCGCCGGCTTCGGGTTGATGGCCGCCTGCGACATCATGCTGGCCTCCGACACCGCCGTCTTCGGCATGCCCGAGATCGATGTCGGCCTGGCCGGCGGCGCGGCGATGCTGAACGAGCTGCTCGGCAAATCCTTCGCGCGCCGCCTGATGTTCACGGGTGACCGGCTGCCGGCGAGCGAGCTGCACCGCCTCGGCGTGATTGACTCGGTCTGGCCTGCCGATGAGCTGATGCCCGCCGCGATGGCGATGGCAACCCGCATCGCGCAGAAAAGTCCGCTCGGCATCCGGTATGCCAAGACGAGCTGCAACATGGTGGAGTTGATGCCGGCGAAGGACGCCTATCGCTTCGAGCAGAACTTCACCTACGAACTCTCCAAGACGGAGGATGCCAAGGAGGCCCGCACCGCCCAGCTTGAAAAGCGCAAGCCGGTCTTCAAGGGCCGCTGAGATGGCGGTGGATTATGAGGCCTTCCAGCGCGACGTCACGGAATTCGCGCAGACCCGCTGCCCGCCGGAAATCCGCGCCGTCGTCGCCAGTTATCGCAAGCTGTCACGCAAGGTGTGGCAGCCCTGGCAACAGATCCTGCACGCGCATGGCTGGGGCGCGCCATCCTGGCCGAAGGCGTTCGGCGGCACCGGCTGGGACCATCAGCAGCGGCACATCTTCGATGAAGTGATGGCGGAATGTGACTGTCCGCCGCAATACCATCACGGGCTGCGCCATATCGGCCCCGTCATCATCGAATTCGGCACGGCGGAACAGCAGGCGCGCTTCCTGCCCGGCATCCTCAGCGGCGATGATTGGTGGTGCCAGGGCTATTCCGAACCCGGCGCCGGCTCCGACCTCGCCGCACTCCGCACCGCGGCGCGGCGTGAGGGCGATTCGTATGTGGTGGACGGCCAGAAGACCTGGACCTCGCACGCGCATGAATCGGATTGGATGTACACGCTGGTCCGCACCTCCAGAGAGGCGAAGAAGCAGCAGGGCATCACCCTGCTGCTGATCCCGCTCAACGCACCCGGCATCACCATCCGCCCGATCCGTACCATCGATGGCTGGCACCATGTGAATGAGGTGTTTCTCGACAATGTGCGCGTGCCGGTGGCCAACCGCATCGGTGAGGAAGGCCAGGGCTGGACCTACGGAAAATTTCTGCTGGAGCGGGAACGCCTGGGCGGCGCCAATGTCGCGCCGGCGCTGAAGAACCTGTCACGCACGCGCGACCTCATCGCGCAGGAACTGGCCGGCGAGGCGCACCGCGCGAAGCGGGAGGCGCTGGAGCTACGGCTGTTGCTGGCGGAGGCGGAATTGCACGGCGCGCTGGCCCTGGGGAAGGAAGCGGTGGCAGCGGTGATGGAGGGGCGGCCGCTTGGCCTGCTGCCCTCCGTGATGAAGCTCAGCACCAGCGTTTCCCACCAGCATGTGGCGGAGGTGGCGATGGATGCGGTGGGCGCGCGCCTGGCGCCGCGCTTCCGTCGCATCGATGGCAGCGGCCCGAATGCGGAAGCGCCCGGCCTCGAATGGGTGCAGAACTACATGTATATGCGCGTGCGCACGATCTATGGCGGCAGCAGCGAAGTGCAGAAGAACGTGATCGCCAAGCAGCTTTTCGGATCCTGACGCCATGCCCTTCACCGCAACCCCGTTGATCGGCGGCGATGCCTTTGAGATGGCGCAGCGCCTCGCGCTCGAGGCCGATGCAGAGCTTTCCGCCCTGTCCGAGCCTGGCGAACATCTTGCGGCCCTGCGCCGGCAGTGGGACGCGATCGTGGAGCTCGGCTGGATGGCGACCCTCGTCACGGAGGAGGCAGGTGGTGCCGGCGGCGATCTCGCCGATGTCGCGGCGCTGGCCTGCGGTGCCGGGCGCGGCGGCCTGGCATTGCCGCTTGCCATGTGCGGCGTGGTGGCCCCTGCCCTGCTGGCCGCCGCCGGTGCGCGCGATACGCTGGCGCAACTCGCAGATGGTACGGCGCGGATCTGCGTGATCCTGCCGGATGCGGCTTGCGACCCCGGCACGCCGCCGCTGCGCTGCGGCACAACGCTTGAGGGTGGCGTGGTCGCGGTGGAGACGCCACCGGATCCAACGCATCTGCTGCTCGCCACCGCCGAGGGCGATGTGCTGCTGCTGCCCGCCACCGCGCCGGGCATCACCCGGACGCTGTCGCTGCGGATCGATGGGCGGCTTGCGGCTGACTGGCATTTTGCCGGTGTAGAACCGCATCTGCTGGCGCGTGGCCTTGCGCCGCAGATTGAGCGTGCGCGGGACCTCGGCGCGCTGATCACCTGCGTGGAGGGTGTCTCCGCCATGGGGGCGATCATCGAGCAGACCATCGCCTTCCTCGCGGACCGCGTGCAGTTCAACGCGCCGCTCGCCTCCTACCAGGCGCTGCGGCATCGCGTGGCGGAGATGTATGTCGAGTATGAGAATCTGCGCGGCCTTGTGGCGCATGCGCTGCGCGGCGCGGCCTCGGCGGATGCGCTGCCCTGGCGAGACATCGCTCTGGCCAAGCTGCGGCTGGGTGAGGCCGGGCGCCTGGTGGCGCATGAGACCATCCAGATGCATGGCGGCATGGGGCTGACGGAGGGTGTTGCGGCCATCCGTCTGGCGCGCCGCGTGATGATGGCGGAATTCGAATTCGGCGACCGCAGCTTCCAGGCAGGCCGCCTGCTGGCACGGGCCGCGTGACGGAGCCTGGGATGCACCCGCTGGAGAAGATGTTCCGACCTGGCTCGGTCGCGGTGATCGGCGCCTCGAATGATCCCGACAAGCTCGGCGGCCGCACGCTGCTGCATCTGCGGGAGCTGGGCTATCGCGGGCGCATCTACCCGATCAACGTCACCGCGAAGCAGGTCCAGGGCCTGCCCGCCTGGCCGAGCGTGCGGGACCTTCCGGAGGTGCCGGATTGCGCCTTGATGCTGCTGCCGGCGTCACTGGTGGAACCGGCGCTGGAGGATTGCGCGGCGAAGGGCATCCTGCATGTGCAGGTGCTGTCTTCCGGCTTCGCCGAGGAAGGCGCAGAGGGCGCGGCGATGCAGGACCGCGTGGCGGCGCTGGCGCGCAAGCATGGCATGCGGATCACGGGGCCGAATGCGTTGGGCAGCATCAGCCCGCCGGACGGGTTCTTCGGCACCTTCTCCTCCCTGCTCGCCACCGCACAGCCGGGGCCGGGCGTGATCGGCATCGCCACGCAAAGCGGCGCCTATGGCAGCCATATCTACGCCGCGGCGCATCTGCGTGGCATCGGCATCAGCCGCGCCATCGCCACGGGCAATGAGGCGGATATCGATGTGGCTGCGGCCATCGACTATCTGGCGGATGATGCTGGCACCCGGGTAATCTGCGCCTCGCTCGAAGGCTGCAAGGATGGCGCGGCGCTGCGGCGCGCGCTGCTGAAGGCGGCAGCCGCGCGCAAGCCTGTGATCATCATGAAGGTCGGCACCACGGAGGTCGGCGCCGCGGCGGCTGCCACGCATACCGGATCGCTGGCCGGGGAGGACCGCATCTTCGGCGCGGTGTTCCGCGAATGTGGCGCCTATCGCACGCAGTCGATTGAGGAGATGATCGACATCGCCTATCTCTGTGCCATCGCGCCGTTGCCGCCGAATGATGCGGTCGGCGTGCTCACCGTCTCCGGCGGCATCGGCGTGCTGATGGCGGATGCCTGCATCGAGGCCGGACTGTCCGTGCCGCCGATGGCCGATGACGTGCTGGCGCGCATCCGAGCGATCCAGCCCATGGCCGGCGGCCGCAACCCGATCGACACGACTGCGCAGCTCAATGGCCGCATGCATGTCTTCGAGGCGATCAGCCAGGAGATGCTGTGCGGCGCGGAACTCGGCAGCTTCCTGTTCTACCTGGCGCATCTCGGCCGCAACATCCCGCGCTTCCCGCCGCTGGAGCAGACCCTGGCCGCGCTGCGCCAGGCCGCGCCGGATCGTGTGGTGGTGGCGGTGATGACCTCGGTGGAGGAGGTTCGCACGAAGCTGGAGGCGCTCGGCGTCGCGGTGTTCGAGGACCCGACGCGGGCGGTGAAGGCGGTGACCGGCGCGGCGCGGCTGCGGGCATTGCAGGACGCTGCCCTGGCGGTGCCGGAGGTGGTGGTCGCCGCCGCGCCGCGCCGCCTGGCCGCGGGGAACGAGGCAGCGGCCAAGGCGCTGCTGGCCGAGATCGGTGTGCCGGTGCTGCCCGAACATGTCTGCGCATCCGCCGAGGATGCGATGCGCGCCGCGGATGCCGTCGGCTATCCCGTCGTGATGAAGATCCTGTCGGATGACATTGCGCACAAGACCGAGATCGGCGGCGTGCTGCTGGACCTGGCCGATGCGGATGCGGTGCGGCAGGGCTTCGCCACACTGATGCACCGCGCCCGCACCGCCCGGCCGGATGCCAGGCTGGATGGCGTGCTGGTGGCGCCGATGGTGCGCGGCGGGGTCGAGACCATCATCGGCGTGCAGCGCGACCCGATCTTCGGGCCGATGGTGATGTTCGGCCTTGGCGGCGTCTCGGTGGAATTGTTCCGCGACGTCGCCTTCGCCTCCGCCCCGCTGACGCAGGCGCGCGCCGCGGCGCTGGTGGACTCCGTGCAGGGCGTGCGGCTTCTGGCGGGCTGGCGCGGCGGGCCGGTTCTGGACAAGGCGGCGCTGGTGGCCGCACTCTGTGCCGTCGCGGCCTTCGCCGCAGCGCAGCCGGAGGTCGAGAGCATCGAGATCAATCCCTTCCTGGTGCAGCAGCAGGGCGGCGTGGCGCTGGATGCGCTCGTGGCGCTGCGCGGATGAGCACGCCCCGCTTCCGTGTCGGCTATCTCGACCGGCCGATGCATCATAGCTTCCTCGACGCCATGGCCACCGCGCCGGAGCTTGAGGTGGTCCGCCTGACCCTGGCGGATGGGGCGGACCGCATCCTGGCCGGGCTGGCCGAGTGCCAGGGCTACTATGTCCAGGCGGCGCGGGATGAATTGCCATTGGCCTGGCACGTCACGCCGGCGCTGCTGGCCGCCCTGCCCCGCCTGCGCGCCGTCTCCAGCTATGGCGCGGGCTACGACACCATCGACGTGCCCGCCTGCACCGCGGCCGGCATCGCCGTGCTCAACCAGGCCGGCGGCAATGCGGAAGGCGTGGCGGAACACGCGGTGGGCATGATGCTGACGCTGCTGAAGCGCATGCCGGAGGCCGCGCACGCCATGCGCGCGGGCGGCGCCGCGGATCGTGGCGCCTTCATGGGGCGGGAACTGGCGGGCCGGACGGTGGGGCTGGTCGGCCTCGGCCATGTCGGGCGGCGCGTCGCGGAGGTCCTGCGCCTGGCCTTCGGCTGCCGCGTGCTGGCCTGCGATCCCTACCTCTCCGCCACCGACTGCGATGCGCGGGGCGCGACCAAGGTGGAGTTGCCGGAATTGCTGGCGGCGGCCGACATCGTCTCCGTCCATTGCCCGCTGGAGGCGGCGACACGCGGGCTGTTCGGCGCGGAGTCCTTTGCCACCATGCGGCCGGGCGCCATCTTCGTCACCACGGCGCGTGGCCATATCCATGATGAGGCGGCGCTGCTGGCCGCGCTGCGATCGGGCCATATTGCCGGTGCCGGGCTGGATGTGTGGGAACAGGAACCGCCGCCCGCGGACCATCCATTGCTCACGCATCCTTGCGTGGTCGCAACGCCGCACACCGCGGGCGTCACGCAGGAAAGCCGCGCCCGCGTCGGCCGCTTCGCCGCGGAGGGCTTCATCGCCGCCGCGCGGGGCGAGGCGTTGCCACGGCTGGTGAACCCGGAGGTGCTACCGGCCTACAGGCAACGGTGGGCACAGCGCGCCCCGGCGTAGCCCCGGGGGATCGACAGGCGCAGGCGCCGGCTTTACCCCTGGCAGGCAGGAAACGCATCAAGGGAACGCCGCGATGAATGGCGCCGAATGGTTGGCCCGCAGCCTCAAGGCCTCCGGCCAGACGCATTTCTTTTTCGTCGATGCGGTGCTGCGGCGCACGCTGCTGGAGATGGAGCGGGTGGGCGTGCAGCCGGTGCTGGCGCATACCGAAAAGGCCGCCGCCTATATGGCGGATGCCTATGGCCGCATTGCCGGGCGGCCCGGCGTGGTGGCGGCGCAATCGGTGGGTGCGGCGAACCTCGCGGCCGGGCTGCAGGATGCCTGGCTCGGGCGCAGCCCGGTGCTGGCGCTCACCGGTCACAAGCCGCTCGATCACCAGCACCGCAACGCCTATCAGGAAGTGCCGCATGCGCCGCTGTTTGCGCCGGTCACGCGCCATGCGGCGCAGGTGGAGATTGCGGGCGAGCTGCCGCGGCGGTTCCGCCAGGCCTGGGCGGCGGCCGTCAGCGCGCCGCCGCGCCCCGTGCATCTGGACCTCAAGGGGCTGATGGGCGAATTCGTCGAGATCAGCGAGACCGAGGCCGAGCCCGCCGCACTCGGCGCGTGGACTGCACCAAGGCACCGGCCGGTGGCGGATGCCGCATCGCTGCGCGCGGCGGTGGCGGCGCTGCGGTCCACCGACAGCGTGGTGATCGTGGCCGGTGACGGCGCGGCGCTTTCCGGTTGCGGGGCGGAGGTCCTGGCGCTGGCGCGGCTGCTGCGCGCGCCGGTTGCCACCTCGCTCGGCGCACGCGGGCTGATCGATACGCGGGACCCGCACGCCATCGGCGTGGTCGGCAGCTATTCGGCACCGCCGGCCAATCGGATCGTGCATGCGGCGGAGCTGGTGCTGTTCATCGGCTGCGACACCGGCGACCAGTTGAGCCATGCCTGGCGCATTCCTGCACCCGGCACGCGCATCATCCAGATCGACGCCGACCCGCTGGAATTCGAGCGCAGCTACGCGACCGAGGTGGCGCTGCTCGGCGACCCGCTTGCGACGCTGGCGGCGCTGGTGGCCGAACTCGGCGAACCGGCGCGGGATGGCGCGCTGCTCGGCCAGGCGCAGGCGCTGATGGCGGAATGGCGTGCCGCCATGGCGCCGCGCCTGGCCAGTGATGCCATGGCGATCGACCCGGCGCGCCTCGCCGCCGAGATCACGCGGGCGCTGCCGGCGGATGGCATTTTGGTGGCGGATACCGGCTATTCCGGCATCTGGACCGGCACGCTGATCGACCTCGCCCCGGGCCAGACCTACCTGCGCGCGGCGGGCTCGCTCGGCTGGGCCTTTCCGGCCGCATTGGGCGCGAAATGCGCGGCGCCGGCGCGCAAGGTGGTGTGCTGGTCCGGCGATGGCGCGCTGTATTATCACCTGACGGAGCTGGAGACGGCGAAGCGCCGCGGCATCGCGGTGGTGCTGGTGGTGAACAACAATTCCGGCTTCGGCCAGGGCTGGCCCAACTACCTGAAGCAGGCCGGCAACCGCCCGGTGGCGGCGGAGCAGGTGCTGCGCTTCGGCCCCACCGATTTCGCGGCGCTTGCCGGGCAGTTCGGGCTGCGCGGCATCCGCGTGGAACGTCCGGGCGACCTCGCCGCGGCGCTGGCCGAGGCGATGGCGGCGGAGGAGACGGTGGTGGTGGATGTGGTCACCGACATCGACTGCCGGGCGCCGGAGCCTTGGGCGCCCTAACCTTGGGCCGCGTAGCTTTGGGCGTCCGGCGCCGCGTTCAACCGCCGCGTTGTGCCAGCGGCACCTCGATCCGGCAGACCAGGCCGCCGGGCTGCCAGTCCACATCCACCGTGCCGCCGAGCTGCCGGCACAGCGTCGCTTCCAGCACGCGGGACCCGAAGCCGCGTCGCGCCGGTGGGCCGGGCAGCGGCGGACCATCCACCTCGCACCATGACAGGTGCAGCCGGCCGGGCGGGCCGCCCGCCACCTGCCAGGCCACGCGCACCCGGCCGGCCAGGGTGGAAAGCGCGCCGTGCTTCACGGCATTGGTCGCCAGTTCATGGATCGCCATGGCCAGCGCCTGGGCCAGCGCCGGCCTCAGCGCCACGGCCGGGCCTTCCAGCGCCACGCGCCCGTCATCGGCGAAGGCGGCGATCTCGCCCCGCAGCAGCGCGTCCAGCCTGGCGCCGTCCCACTGATTCTCCGCCAGCAGGGTCTGCGTGCGGGCGAGCGCCGCCACCCGCCCCTCGATGGCGCGGATGTAGGAAGGCAGATCCGCCGCCCGGGTCAGCCGCAATGCCGCCTGCACCACCGCCAGCACGTTCTTCGCCCGGTGGTCCACCTCCCGCGCCAGCAGCGCCTGGCGTTCCGCCACCTGCCGGCTTTCCGTGATGTCGCGCGAGATGCCGGCCAGGGTCAGCGGTTGCCCTTGTTCATCCGTCTCCACCACCGCGCCGCGGGAGGCCATCCAGCGCCAGCCGCCTTCCAGCCGGGGCACGCGGAATTCGGCCACATAGCCTGCCGCGCGACCTTCCAGCACCTCCCGCAGGCGGGCCTCCACCAAGGGGCGGTCTTCCGGGTGGACCGGCGACAGCCAGGTTTCCAGGCTGAAACCCGTCGCCGGGACGCCCGGGAAATCGTTGGCAAACACGCCTTTGCGCGCCCCTCGGTCGCGACGGATATCATACTCCCAGGTGCCGAAGCCGGCTGCCTCCAGCGCCAGCCGCAGCCGCGCTTCGCTGGCGCGCAGCGCGGCCGCGTCCCGCTTGCGGTCGGTGATGTCGAGATGCGCGCCGTAGCTCACATTGCGCCCACCGATCTCGAGCCCCACAACCCGCACCAGCACGTCCCGCAGGCTGCCGTTGCGGGTACGGTGCTGGGCCTCGAATTCCTGCGCGCCGCAATGCAGGCGGCCCTGGCGGCCGCGGGCGCGGATGGTTTCCGCATCGGCCGCCGTATCGATATCGCCGATGACCAGGCGAAGGAACTCGTCACGGCTGTAGCCAAGGTCCTCGCAGGCGCGCTGGTTCACATCCAGCACGGCATGGGTCCCGGGATCGATGACGATGACCCCGAAGGGCGCGGCATCGAACATCGCGCGCTGCTGCGCCTCGCTTTCGCGCGCCTTCGCCTCGGCCCGGCGCAGGCCTGAAATGTCCATGCCGACACCGGAGATGCGCGGCGCCTGCCCCGCCTCATCCCGCACCAGAACGCCGCGTGCCATGATCCAGCGCGTCTCGCCATCCGCCAGCAGGATGCGGAATTCCCCCTGCAGCGGGCGATTCCCGGCCCGCAGGTCGCGCAGGTCCTGGGCCACCCGGTCACGGTCCTCCGGATGGATGCGGGCCAGCCAGGCTTGCATCAGCACCTCGGGCGGCGTGGCCGGGTCCATGTCATGCAGACGGAACATCTCGGGCGACCATTCGACGCGCCCGCTCCGCAGGTCCCATTCGAAGGTACCGATCCCGCCGGCCTCCTTCGCCAGCCGCCGCCGCGCCTCGGCCTGCCGCATCTCGGTCACGTCGGCGGCGACGCAGAACAGGCCGAGGAGGCGGTCATCTGCGCCGAAGCGCGGCCGCGCCTCCGTCCGCAGCGTGCGGTAGCCGCCGGCGGCGTGCCGGTAGCGGCCCTCCGCCACGAAGGGCACCCCGTCACGCAGGCCCGCCGCGAAGGTTGCGGCGACGGCGGCCGCATCCTCGGGGTGCAGTAGCCGGTTCCAATCGAGGGCACCGGCATCTCCGCCGGGCACACCGCAGAAATCGCGCAGCGCGCGATTCAGCAGGACGGCGCGTCCGTGCCGGTCGGCGACCCAGAGCATGGCGGGGGACTCCTCCGCCATGTCACGCAGCAGATCCTGGTGCGGCACGGCTTCGGAGGCTCCGGCTGCGGGCGGTGCGGGGCGCAGCGCGGCACTGACCAGATCGCTTGCGCTGCCAAACTGGCCGGAGGCGAGGCGCGCATGAGCGAAGGCTTCCAGCTCTGCGGATAGCGAGACGTCTCTGATCCGGCTGGGCGCCATGGGCGGTATTTCACGCCGACCGTTGTCTGTGTCAATCTTTTGATTGTTTGCGACCGTCTGAGTTTCAACCCCTCGCCCGGGCGCATTCCATCCAGAAGGGTACGTGACATGCGCATCTGTATCTTCGGCGCCGGCGCGATCGGCGGTTTCATCGCGGCCTACATGGCGCGCGCCGGCATCGAGGTATCCATCGTCGCCCGCGGCGCCCATCTCGCCGCCATCCGCGCCCAGGGGCTTACGGTGGAAACGCGCGACGAGACCTTCACGGTGCCGGTCCGCGCCAGTGAAGACCCGGCCGATCTGGGGGTGCAGGATGGCGTCTTCGTCACGGTGAAGGCGCCGTCCCTGCCCAGTGTCGCCGGGCTGATCGGCCCGCTGCTGGCGCCGGATACGCCGGTCACCTTCCTGACCAACGGCGTGCCCTGGTGGTATTTCCACGGCCATGGCGGCGCCTGGGACGGGCGCCGCCTGCCGACGCTCGATCCTGGCGATGTGCTGTGGTCCGCCATCGGCCCGCGCCGGCTGGTCGGCGGCATCGCCTGGCCGGCGAGTTCGGTGCCGCAGCCCGGCGTGGTGCGGCTGACCGATCCGCGCAGCCGACCCACCATTCTGGGCGCGCCGGATGGCACCCTCTCATCCGGCGTGGTCCTGTTGCAGCAGGCGCTGGAACGGGCCGGCCTGCCGGTGCTGGCGGAGACGCGCATCCGCGACCGGATCTGGGAGAAGCTGGCCTTCAACCTCAGCGCCGGGCCGCTTTGCGTGCTGACGGAAACCCCCGTGCGATCGACACATGAGGAACCGGCGCTGATCGAGGTATCGCGCCGCGTGATGGCGGAGGTGGCGGAGCTGATCGCGGCACTGGGCTGCCGGGCCGAGATCGATGTGGAGCGGATCGTCGCCACCAACATGCAGCTCGGCCACCGCCCCAGCGTGTTGCAGGATCTCCAGGCCAGCCGGCCCATGGAGATCGACGCGCTGTACAATGTGCCGCTGCAACTCGCTGCGCTGACCGGCACACGGATGCCGACGCTGGAGATGCTGGCAGCGCTGATCCGGGTGAAGGCCCGCTCGCTGGGGCTGTGACGCCGGGGCTCCAGCATGGGTGGCTTGCGCGGCGTGACGGCCGGTGCTGCCATCCCGCGCGCCGCCGAGAGGAAATGCCGCCCATGCCGATCACCGCCGAAGAACAACGGTTCCTGGATGCCGTCTCCCTCGACGCGCCCTGGGACCTGGTGACCACCTTCGCCGGCATGCATCGCTGGCGGCCGGAGGATGTGAACAAGGCGGCGGATGTCATCGTGGCGAAGCTGCGCCGCCACGGCATCCCGGTGCAGGTGCATGAGCCGGAGATCTGCCTGTCCGTGCCGCTGGATGCCGCGGTGACGGCCGGTGGCGTGCGCTACCGCGCCAAGCCGCCCTCCTCCGCCCTGCCGGTGCCCGGCGGGCGCACCGCGCCGCTGGTGAAGCTGACCGCCAATCCGAAGGCGCTGCGATCCTACACCCGCGACATCGCGACGCTGTTCGGCGGCTCCGTCACCTCGGTGGAGGAGGTGAAGCGCCTGGTCGGCGGCAGGATCGTCATCATGCAGGGCTTCGGCAACCCGGCGCTGACCAGCTTGATCGAGGAATGGGGCGGCCTCGGTCTGATCGCGGTGAACCCCGGCATCGACATCCACTGGGGCACCTGCACCACCATCTGGGGCAGCCCCGACCTGCATGACCTGCCGCGCAAGCCGAAGATTCCGGTGGTGGCGGTGAACAACCCGGATGGCATGAAGCTGATGGCGCTGGCCGAGGCGGGCGGCGAGGCCACCATCATGACGGAGCTTCTGGAAGGCTGGTTTCCGCAGAAGATCCCGGTGGTCACCATCCCCGGCACGGAGGAGCCGGAGAAATTCGTGCTGCTGCACGGGCATTACGATTCCTGGGAAGTCGGCGTCGGCGACAATGCCACCGGCGATGCGACGATGCTGGAGATCGCCCGCGTGCTGTGGGCGCAGCGGGATGCGCTGAAGCGCAGCGTCAGGATCGCCTGGTGGCCAGGCCATTCCACCGGCCGCTATGCCGGGTCCACCTGGTTCACCGATGCCTTCGCGCAGGAGCTGGACGAGAACTGCCTGGCGCAGATCAACTGCGACAGCCCCGGCTGCCGCTGGGCCACATCCTACCACCAGACGCGCGCCTTCAGCGAAAGCGCAACGCTGGCCACCGGCGCCATCCGCGACGTGGTGCCGGATGCCGAGATCAGGACCATGCGGCCGCCACAGGCCGGCGATTATTCCTTCAACAATATCGGCCTGCCGAGCTTCTTCATGCTGTCCAGCACCATGCCCGACGCGCTGCGGAAGGAGAAAGGCTACTATGACGTCTCCGGCTGCGGCGCGAACATCGCCTGGCACACCGAGAACGACACGCTCGAGATCGCCGACCAAGGCGTGCTGATGACGGATATGAAGATCTATCTTCTCGGCGTGCTGCGGATCGCCAATGCGGAGGCGCTGCCCTTCGACTGGATCGCGACCTGCGACGAATTCGATGCCACGATCGCGGGCTATGAGAAGGCCTCCGGCGGGGCCGCGGATCTCTCGCCGGCCAGGGCCGCGGTGGCGGGGCTGCGCGACGCGCTGGGCAGGCTGCACGCGGCACCGCTTCCGGCGCGCAATGCGGCGGTGCATGAGCTGTCGCGCATCCTGGTGCCCATCAACTACACGCGGGAGGCACGCTTCGCACATGACCCGGCCTATACCGTTCCACCGCTGCCCGGCCTCGCCGTGGCAGGCGAATTGCCGCGGCTTGAGGCGGCATTGCAGAAGCCCGCGCAGGTCGAGTTGATGCGCGGCCTGAATCGCTTCGTCGCGGCGCTGCGTGCCGCCACGCGCCGCGTGCAGCAGGCCGTCGCGGCATGACCCGCGAAGCCGCGATCGCCGCCGCCACCGGTCTGCTGGATAATGGCAGCTTGCTGGCGCTGCTGGCCCGCCGCGTCGCCTGCCCCACGGCGAGCCAGGACCCGGATGCCGGCCCGCATCTGTGGCGCTACCTGGAGGAGGAGATGGCGCCGGACCTGGCGCGCATCGGCTTCGCCTGCAGCATCCACCCGAACCCCACCGGCAAGGGCGGCCCCTTCCTGATCGGCCGCCGGATCGAGGATGAAAAGCTCCCGACCCTGCTGACCTACGGCCACGGCGACACGGTGCTGGGCCTGGATGCCGAATGGCATGAGGGGCTTTCGCCCTGGGTGCTGACACAGCGCGGCGAAAGGCTCTACGGCCGCGGCATCGTCGACAACAAGGGCCAGCATTGCTGCAACCTGGCGGCGCTGGAAGCGGTGCTGAAAATCCGCGGGCGCCTCGGCTTCAATGTCATCATCCTGCTGGAGACCAGCGAGGAAGTCGGCTCCCCCGGCATTGACGAATTCTGCCGCGCACACCGGGAAGAGCTGAAGGCGGATGTGCTCATCGCCTCCGACGGGCCGCGGCTGGTGCCGGATGTGCCGGCGCTGGTGCTCGGCACGCGCGGCGCGCTCAGCCTGGATCTGCGGGTGAAGTACCGCGAAGGTGGCCACCACTCAGGCAATTGGGGCGGGCTGCTGGCCAACCCCGGCGTGCGGCTGGCACACGCCATCGCCGCCATCATCGACCGCGACGGCCACGTGCTGGCACGCGACATCCTGCCGGAGCGAATCCCCAACAGCGTGCGCGCCGCGCTGGCGCATTGCGAAGTGGATGGCGGGGCGGATGGGCCGGAGATCAACCACTGGTGGGGCGAGCGCGGGCTGACCGCGGCGGAGAAGGTGTTCGGCTGGAACACCTTCGAAATCCTCGCCTTCACCTGCGGCCACCCGGCCGCGCCGGTCAACGCCGTGCCGCCGGAGGCGGTGGCGCGCTGCCAGATCCGCTACACGGTGGACCGCAAGCCTTCCACCTTCATCCCGGCACTGCGCCGGCATCTGGCCGCAGCCGGCTTCGAGGATGTGACGGTGGAGCCGGTGAAGGCGGGCGCCGAATGGGCGGCGACGCGGATGGACCCGGACGGGCCCTGGCCGCGCATGGTCGCCGCCTCGATCCAGCGCAGCACCGGCAAGGCGCCGATGATCGTGCCGAATGCCGGCGGGTCGCTGCCCAACGACACCTTCGCCGTCACGCTCGGCCTGCCCACGCTGTACATCCCGCACTCCTACAGCGGCTGTTCCCAGCACGCGCCGAACGAACATGCGCTGCTGCCGATCATGCGCGAGGGGCTGGGGATTGCCGCCGGACTGTTCTGGGATCTCGGCGAGCAGGAATGGCCGAAGGGCGCCTGAAGGCGCCCCTCGTCACGCCCGCAGCGCACCGGCCAGGAAGACCTCCACCGCGTCCTGCGCCATGGCCGACAATGTCGCGGCATCGGGTGCCTCGCAGACGCCGAGCATCATCATCATGTGCCGGGCGCCGCAGACCATGCCGAACAGCATATGGGCGGCCGCCTCCGGGTCGGCCAGCTTCAGCCGCCCGGCCGCGATCTCCGCGGCCAGGCGCCGTTGCAGGGCGCTCGGACCGCGGCTGAGCTTCACCCGGTGGAAGGCTTCGGCAAGTTCGGGTGAGCGCTGCCCCTCCGCGATCACCAGGCGAAAGATCGCGCTCTGCGTGGGCGACAGAAGCTGCTGCGCGGCCGCCAGCAGGATGCCGTTCAGCGCCCGCCGCAGATCGGGGTCCCGCTCCAGCTCCGTATCCAAATGCAGCGGCGCCACCGCCTCCGCGATCGTCGCCTCGAACAGCGCGGCCTTGGAGGGGTAGAGCTGGTAGAGCGTGCGCTTGGACATGCCCGCACCCCGCGCCACGTCATCCATCCGCGCCGCGGCATAGCCATCGCGCAGGAAGACCTGCGCGGCGGCCTCGCAGAGCAGCCGCGCCCGCTGCGCCTCCGGCATCGGGTCACGCCCGGGCTTGCGCCGTTCGGCCGGGGCCTGGTCCTGCGGCATCACCCCTACTCCGCCGGCGCCGGCAGCGGCGTGGCCGTGACGGCTTCCGCCTGTCCCTTCGGCTTCGTACGGAACAGGCGCAGCACCAGCAGGAAGAACAGCGGCACGAACAGCACGGCGAGCACCGTGCCCGTCACCACGCCACCGATGACGCCAGTGCCGATCGCGTTCTGCGCGCCGGACCCCGCGCCGGTCGCGATCGCCAGCGGCACGACGCCGAGGGTGAAGGCGAGCGAGGTCATGATGATCGGCCGCAGCCGCAGCCGCGCCGCCTCCGCCGCCGCTTCCACCAGGGTGAGCCCGCGATCGAAGCCCTCCTTGGCGAATTCGACGATCAGGATGGCGTTCTTAGCGGACAGGCCGATGGTGGTCAGCAGGCCGACCTGGAAATACACATCGTTCGACATGCCGCGCCCCAGGCTGGCCAGCACCGCGCCCAATACGCCAAGCGGCACCACCAGCATCACCGCGGTCGGGATCGACCAGCTTTCATAGAGTGCCGCGAGACACAGGAAGACCACCAGCAGCGAAATGGCATAAAGCGCCGGCGCCTGGCCGGAGGAGCCGCGTTCCTCATAGGAAATGCCGCTCCAGGCATGGCCGAAGCCGGGCGGCAGTTGCGCCGCCAGCCGCTCCATCTCCGCCATCGCCTCGCCGCTGGTGCGGCCGGGCGCCGGCGTGCCCTGGATCTCACGCGATGCGATGCCGTTGAAGCGTTCCAGCCGCGGTGAGCCATAGACCCATTCTGTGCGGCCGAAGGCGGAGAAGGGCACCATCTGGCCACTGGCATTACGGACGAACCAGCGGTCCAGGTCGCCCGGCAGCATGCGGGATTCGGCCTCGCCCTGCATGTAGACGCGCTTGATGCGGCCGCGATCCAGGAAGTCGTTCACATAGGTCGAGCCCCAGGCGGTGGACAGCGTGGTGTTGATGTCGGACACCGAAAGCCCAAGCGCGCTCGCCCTTTCCCAATCCACCACCAGGCGGAACTGCGCCTCGTCATTCAGGCCGTTGGGTCGCACGCCGGCCAGCACCGGGCTTTGCGCCGCCATGCCCAGCAGCTGGTTGCGCGCCGCCATCAGCGCCTCATGCCCGGCACCGGCACGGTCCAGAAGCTGGAAGGTGAAGCCGGTGGCATTGCCGAGTTCCGTGATGGCGGGCGGCGCGAAGGCAACGACGATGGCATCCTGGTAGCCGGCGAAGCGCTGCATGATGCGCCCGGTCAGTGCCTGCACGCTGTTCTGCCCGCCCGGCCGCTCATCCCAGGGCCGCAGGCTGATGAAGCCGAGGCCGGCATTCTGGCCGCGGCCGCTGAAGCTGAAGCCGTTGATGCCGAAGAAGGATTGGACCACATCCTTCTCATCCTCCAGCAGATAGCGGTTCAGCTCGTCCAACGCGCGCTGCGTGCGGTCCGAGGTGGCGCCGGGCGGTGCGATGACCTGCACGAAGGCGGTGCCCTGGTCCTCGTTCGGCAGGAAGCCGCCGGGCAGGCGCAGGAAGGCGAAGCCGAGTCCGGCCAGCAGCGCCGCATAGACCGCCATCATCCGCCAGGGCCGCCGCATACTGCCGCGCACGCCACGCTCATAGGCCGCGGTGGTGCGGTCCACGCCCCGGTTGAACCAGCCGAAGATGCCGCGCTTGCCCTGTCCTGGCTTGTGCGGCTTCAGCATGGTGGCGCAGAGCACCGGCGTGAAGAAGATCGCGACCAGCACGGAGAACGCCATGGCGGTTGCGATGGTGAGCGAAAACTGCCGGTAGATCACGCCGGTGGAGCCGGGAAAGAAGGCCATTGGCAGGAACACCGCGGACAGCACCAGGCCGATGCCGATCAGCGCGCCGGTGATCTGGTCCATGGATTTGCGCGTGGCCTCGATGGGCGAGAGATGTTCCTCCGCCATCACGCGTTCCACATTCTCCACCACCACGATGGCGTCATCGACCAGCAGGCCGATGGCCAGCACCAGGCCGAACATGGTCAGCGTGTTGATGGTGAAGCCCGCTGCCGACAGCACGGCGAAGGTACCCAGCAGCACGACCGGGATCGCAAGCGTCGGGATCAGCGTCGCCCGCAGGTTCTGCAGGAACAGGAACATCACCAGGAAGACCAGCACCACCGCCTCGATCAGCGTGTGCATCACGCTGGTGATGGACAGGCGGACAAAGGGCGTGGTGTCCAGCGGATAGACGGCCTGCAGCCCGGGCGGGAAGTTCGGCCGCAGCGATTCGATGGTGGCGCGGACCGCGGTGGCGGTATCCAGCGCATTGGCGCCGCTGGCCAGCTGGATGCCGATGCCGGCGGCCGGCTGGCCGTTGTAGCGGCTGGTGAAGGCGTAGTTGTCCGCGCCGACCTCGACCCGCGCCACATCGCGCAGCCGCACCTGCGCGCCATCCGTCTGCACGCGCAGCAGGATGGCGCCGAACTGCTCGGGCGTCTGCAGATAGGACGGGCCGATGATGGTGGCGTTCAGCTGCTGGCCGGGCACGGAGGGCTGCGCGCCCATCTCGCCGGAGGAGACCTGCACATTCTGCGCCTGGATCGCGGTTCGCACATCGCCGGGCGTCATGCCGTAATTCACCAGCTTCGCCGGATCCAGCCAGATCCGCATGGCGAACTGCGAGCCAAAAACCTGGTAGTTGCCAACGCCCGGCGTGCGGCTGATCGGGTCCTGCACCGAGCTGACCAGGAAATCCGCGATGTCGGCATTGTTCATGTCACCATTGGTGGCAACGAAACCGACCACCAGCAGGAAGCTGTTGCTGGCTTTGGCAACGCGGATGCCCTGCTGCTGCACCGCCTGCGGCAGTCGCGGCACGGCCAGCTGCACCTTGTTCTGCACCTGCACCTGCGCCGTGTCCGGGTTGGTGCCCTGCGCGAAGGTGAGCTGGATGGTCGCCGCACCATCCTTGGTGGTGTTGGAGGAGAAGTACAGCAGCCCGTCAATGCCGCTGAGCTGCTGCTCGATCACCTGCACCACCGTGCTTTGCACCGTCTCGGCGGAAGCACCGGGATAGCTGACGGTGACGGAAATGGCGGGCGGCGCGATCGCCGGATACTGCGCCACCGGCAGGGTGCGCAGCGCCAGAAGGCCGGCCAGCATGATGCCGATGGCGAGCACCCAGGCGAAGACCGGGCGGTCGATGAAAAAACGTGCCATGTCGGGGGCCTAGCTGCGGGGCTGCGTGGCGGGCGCGGCGCCGCGCTCGGTTGCGTTCACGCGGGCGCCGGGGCGGATGCGCTGCACGCCCTCCACCACCACGCGGTCGCCGGCCTGCACGCCGCCGGTCACCATCCAGTCCGTGCCGATGGCACGCCCGGCCTGCAGGATGCGCTGTTCGACCACGCCCTCGGCATTCACCACATAGGCCATCGGCTCACCGCGCGGGGTGCGCAGCACGGCCTGCTGCGGCACCATCAGCGCCCGGTCGGTGACGCCTTCCTCCACCTCCGCCCGCACGAACATCCCGGGCAGCAGCATCTGGTCCGGGTTGGGGAACACCGCCCGCAGGGTGACGGAGCCGGTGCCCTGATCGACGATGACCTCGGAGAACTGGATCTGGCCCGGATGCGGGTAGCGGGAGCCATCCTCCAGGATCAGCCGTGCCGGCGCGATCTCCGCCGAGGCCCGGCGCAGCGCACCGCTTTCCACATCCCGGCGCTGTTGCAGCAGCGCGGCGCTGGGCTGGGTAACGTCCACATTGATGGGGTCGAGCTGCGTCACGGTCACCAGAGAGGCCGTCTGGTTCGCCGTGACCAACGCGCCCACCGTCACGCTGGACCGCCCGCTGCGGCCCGCGATGGGGGAGGTGACGCGGGTATGGCCGAGGTCGATCCGCGCCGTCTCCAGCGAGGCGCGGGCGGAGAGCACATCGGCCTGCGCCTCACGCAGCGCAGCCTCGGCATTCTCCAGGTTCTGCTGGCTGACCGCCTGGGTGCGGACCAGGGTGCGGTAGCGGTTGGCGGTACCTGATGCCGCCCGCTGCGTCGCCTCGGCCCGGGCAAGCGCCGCCTCGGCGCGCGACAGCGCCGCCTCATAGGTGGCGGGGTCGATCTGGAACAGGGGCTGGCCGGCGGTGACGGCCTGGCCCTCGGTGAACAGACGCTCCCGCACCAGGCCGCCGACCTGGGGCCGCACCTCGGCCTCCTGGAAGGCGGCGGTACGGCCGGGCAGCAGGGTGGTGACCGGGATCTCCTGCCGCTGCAGCGTCACCACGGTGACGGCGGTGGGGGGTGGCGCGGGCTGCGCCGCGGCGCCGCGCGGCTGCTCCTCGCAGGCGGCCAGCAACAGAACAAGGCCGAGCGCGGCCAGGCGCCGGCCGAAGGGATGGGGCATGGGACCTCTGGAAACCGGAGAGTTTTCGTTGAATGGATACTGGTCGGTTTCCAATGGAAGTCAATGCTGCATCGCACAAATCACGGCATTGGCATCGCTGCCCCGGCGCAATCCAGGAAGGCCCGCGCCAGGGCCGTGGGCGCCGCGCGCGGGGTGGCGAGCCAGATGCTGGTGGTGGCGCCAGGCTCGGCCAGTTCCCGGTGCGTCACCTCCGCCACCCGGATCTGCGCGAGCGACGCCGGCATCACCGCGATGCCGAGCCCTGCGGCGACCAGGCCGATCAGCGTCGCATTCTCCCGCGCCGTCTGGGTGATGTCCGGGGTGAAGCCCGCGCTGCGGCACAGCGCACCGAACTGGGCGTGCAGCGTGGTGCCGACGGCGCGGGAGAAGAAGATCAGCTTCTCCCCGGCCAGCGCCGCGATCGGCAGCGGGCCGGGGTGGCGCGCCAGCGGGTGATCCTCCCGCATCATCGCCACCAGGCGTTCGCGCAGCAGTTCCACCGCCGCGACATCGGCCGGGATATCGGCGGCGGAGGGGCAGCGCAGGAAGCCGGCATCGAGTGCGCCGCGGCGCAGCGCATCCACCTGTTGCAGGGTCGGGCTTTCCTGCAGGGCCAAATGCACATCCGGCAGGCGGCGGCGGAAGCTGAGCACGGCCGCGGTGAACACCGGCAGCAACGGCGCGGAGGCGAACAGGCCGATCCGCAGCTCCCCGATCTCCCCCCGCCCGGCGCGGCGCGCCACGGTCGCGGCGCGGCCGGCCTGTTCCAGCGTGGCGCGGGCTTCCGGCAGCAACATGCGGCCGGCCTCGGTCAGCGCCACACGGCGGGTGCCGCGTTCGAACAGCGGCGTTGCCAGCTCCGCCTCCAATTGCTGGATCTGCTGGCTCAACGGCGGCTGCGCCATGCCGAGGCGGCGGGCGGCACGGGTGAAGTGCAGCTCCTCCGCCACCGCGACGAAGTAGCGCAGATGGCGCAGCTCCATATCCTAAACCTCTCAATACAGATGCGTTTGATATTGGACGGGTTGTTTCGCTGCGCCTAGCGTTGCAATCACATGAACGGGAAAGGCTTGCCCCTTGGAGTCCTTCGATCCGATCACCCTGGAGGTCTACTGGAGCCGCCTGATCTCCATCGCCGATGAAGCGGCGACGGGGCTGCTGCGGACCGCCTTCTCCACCATCGTCCGCGAGTCGAACGATTTTGCGACCGTGCTGATGGATGCGAAGGGCGATTCCATCTCGGAGAATACGGGCGGCATCGCCTCCTTCTCCTGCATCCTGCCGAAGACGACGAAGCATTTTCTGCAACGCTTCCCGATCGAGACCTGGCAGCCGGGCGATTGCGTCATCACCAATGATCCGTTCCTGGCGACGGGCCACCTGCCGGATTTCACGGCGGTCTCACCGATTTTCCACAAGGGCAAGATCGTGGGCTTCGCGGGGTCCATCGCGCATTCGCCGGATGTCGGCGGCGCGCTGTGGTCGGCGGATTGCCGGGAGCTGTTCGAGGAAGGCATCCGCATCCCACCCGCCCGCCTGTTCCGCGCTGGGCAGCGGAATGAGGATCTCGTGGAGCTGCTCTCCGCCAATGTCCGCATCCCCGGCCCGGTGATGGGCGACCTGGAAGCGCAGGTGGTGGCGAATGAGGTAGCGGTGCGGCGCCTCGCGGAATTCCTTGACGATACCGGCCTCGAAAATCTCCAGGGCCTGTCGGAAGCCTTGCAGATTCGCGCCGACCAGGCGATGCGCCGCGCCATCGCGCAGGTGCCGGACGGGGTCTATCGCGCGACGCTGGAGGCGGATGGCTTCGACGAGCAGGTGACGCATATCGCCTGCGCCGTGACGGTCTCGGGCGAGACCATGCATATCGATTTCGCCGGCACCTCGCCGCAGATCGATCGCGGCATCAATTGCGTGCTGAACTACACGCATGCCTATTCGGTCTATCCGGTGAAATGCGCGCTGGATCCCTTCACGCCGCGGAATGAGGGCAGCTACCAGGCCATCACCGTCGCGGCGCCGGAGGGGTCCATCCTCAACCCGCGCTTCCCCGCGCCCTGCAGCGCCAGGCAGCTCACCGGGCATCTGCTGGCCGGCGTGATCTACAAGGCGCTGGCGGATGTGCTGCCGGACAAGGTGCTGGCCGAATGCGGCGGCGCGCCGACCATGCGCGCGCTGTTCAGCGGGCTGGACCAGAATGGCGACCGCTTCTCCCAGGTGCTGTTCGCCAGTGGCGGCATGGGCGCCAGCCCGCATCGCGACGGGTTGCCCACCACGGCGTTTCCGACCAATGTCGGCGCCGGTTCCATCGAGGCCTATGAAAGCGTCGCGCCCTTGCTGGTCTGGCGGAAGCAGCTTCGCGCCGATTCCGGCGGCGCCGGGCGGTTCCGCGGCGGGTTGGGCCAGGAAGCGGAGATCGAGGTTCGCACACCGGCCGCCGTGCGGCTTTCCCTGCTGTCGGATCGTCGCGACCATCCGGCGCAGGGGCTGCTCGGCGGTGGTCCCGGCGCGCCCGCGGTGATCGCCATCGATGACGGCACGAAGCCGCATCCGAAATCCCGAACCAGCGTGGAGACCGGGCGCCGCGTGACCCTGCTGTACCCCGGCGGCGGCGGCTTCGGCGACCCGAAGCAGCGCGACCCCGAAGCCGTGCGCGCGGATATCCGCGACGGCTACATCACCGAAGAGGCAGCGATGCGTGACTATGGGGTGAAGGCATGAGCGGGACCGCGCGCATTGGCGTCGACGTCGGCGGCACCTTCACCGATTTCGTGCTGCATGATCCGGCCCGCAAGCTGGTCGCCACCGGCAAGCGCCTGACCACCCCGGATGATCCGAGCGAGGCGATCATCGCCGGCACGCTGCGGCTGCTGGAGGAAACCGGCCTCAAGCCCGCCGACCTGCACAGCATCGTCCACGGCACCACGCTGGTGACCAACACCATCATCGAGCGTACCGGCGCAACCGTCGGCCTGCTGACCACGGCCGGCTTCCGCGACGTGATCGAGATCGGGCGCGAGACTCGCTACGATTTGTACGATTTGTATCTGGAAGCACCGCCGACGCTGGTGCCGCGGCATCGCCGCCTGGAAATCCCGGAACGCATCGACGTACATGGCGCCACGCTGCTGCCGCTGGACGAACAGGCGGTGCGCGACGCGGTGAAGCGCCTGGTGGAGGTGGAGAAGATCGAGGCGCTCGCCATCGCCTTCCTGCATGCCTACCACGCCGACCGGCATGAGGTGCGCGCCGGGGCCATCGTGGCGGAGATGTATCCCGACCTGCCGCTGTCGCTGTCGTCTCGCGTCGCGCCGGAAATTCGGGAATTCGAGCGTACCAGCACGGCCTGCGCCAATGCCTATGTGCAGCCGCTGATGCGCCGCTACCTGGACAAGCTGGAAGCGGATCTCGCGGCGCTCGGCTTCGTCGGACGGCTGCATGTGATGCTTTCGGGTGGCGGCATCGCGGCGGTGCGGGATGCCAAGGAATTCCCCATCCGCCTGATCGAATCCGGCCCGGCGGCGGGCGCCATGGCGGCATCCTTCCTGGCGCGGCTGACTGGCGAGATGCATGTCGTCTCCTTCGACATGGGCGGCACCACCGCCAAGATGTGCCTGGTGGAGAATGCCGCACCGGACCGGAAGTTCGACTTCGAAGCGGGGCGCGTGCGGCGTTTCCAGAAGGGCTCCGGCCTGCCGCTGAAGGTCTCGGTCGTGGACATGATCGAGATCGGCGCGGGCGGCGGCTCCATCTCCCGCGTCGATGAAGCATCGGGCCTGATGAAGGTCGGGCCGCGCAGCGCGGGCGCGAAGCCGGGGCCGATCTGCTACGGGCGCGGCGGCACGGAACCCACGGTGACCGATGGCGATCTCGTGCTCGGCCGGTTGGATCCAAAATACTTTCTCGGCGGCGAGATGGCGCTCGACCCCAACGCCGTGCAGCGCGCCATCGAGACCGGCATCGCGAAGAAGCTGGGCGTGGAGCGCGACATGGCGGCGCTGGGCATCCGGCGCATCGTCGATGAGACGATGGCAGCTGCGACACGCATGCATCTGGCGGAGAAGGGACGTGATCCGCGACGGTATACGCTGATTGCCTTTGGTGGCGCGGGACCGGTGCATTCCTATGACCTCGCGCGGCTGTTGAAGATGAAGCGCATGCTGGTGCCGCTCGGTGCCGGCGTCGCCTCGGCGCTCGGCTTCCTCGTCGCACCGCCGGCCACCGATCTGGTGCGCAGCCATGTCGGGCGGCTGGAGCGGCTGGATTGGGACCATGTGAATGGCCTGCTCGCGCAGATGGAGGAGGAAGGCCGCGCGCTGCTGCTGGAGACCGGTGCGGACCCGGACCAGATCACTGCCCTGCCCGCCGCCGATATGCGCCACGTCGGCCAGGGCTTCGAAATTCCCGTGAAGCTGCCTTCGATGAAGCTGTCCGCGGCCGATCTGCCGGCAATTCGCGAGAGCTTCTTCGCCAGCTACCGCGAACGCTTCGGCCGTGCGCTGACCGACCTGCCGATCGAGGCGCTGTCCTGGCGCGTCGCCTGCCTCGCCCCGGGCCGCGACATCCAATTGGCCGAAGTTGCCAATACGGCAACCGAAAGCTTCACTGATGCCGCCCGCGCCGCGCGTGGCGTGCGGGAGGTGCTGTTCGAGGGCATCGGCTGGCGTCCCTGCCAGGTCTATGATCGCTACGCCCTTGCGCCCGGCGCAAGCTTCATGGGCCCGGCGCTGGTGGAAGAACGCGAGTCCACTTGCGTTATCGGGCCGGAGGCGAAAGTCTCGGTGGACAGCTTCCGGAATCTGGTCGTCGAACTTCCCTGACGGCCCCATACTTCACGACATCGCGCCACCAAGAAGCGCGATGAACAGGGAGATGCGCAAGCATCACGGCAAACACCCACCGTCGCGCCGCGACGGCGACAAGGAGATGGACCATGGCGACACGTCGTTCCCTGCTGGCCGCAGGCCTGGCACTGCCCGCGTTGACCCCTGGAAGCGGTCCCGCCTGGGCGCAGGACGTCTACCCCAGCCGTCCGATCACCCTGGTGATTCCCTGGGCCGCCGGCGGCTCTACCGATGTGATGGGGCGCGTCATCGCAGCGGCGATGTCCGCCGATCTCGGCCAGCCCGTGGTGGTGGAGAATCGCGGCGGCGCATCCGGCACCGTGGGCCACGGCATCGTCGCGCGCGCGCGGCCGGATGGATATACATTCCTGCTCGGCACCAACAGCACTTATGCGATCGCGCCGCATCTGATGCGGAACCTGCCCTACGACAATCGCGCCGCCTTCACCGGCATCAGCCTGGTGGCGCGCAGCGCGCAGGGCCTGTGCCTGCATCCCTCCGTGCCGGCAAATACGCTGGCCGAGTTCATCGCCTATGCGAAGTCCAGGCCAGGCGACGTTGCCTATTCCTCCGCCGGCATCGGCGCCAGCAGCCATCTGGCGACGGAGCTGTTCCAGGCGAAATCCGGCACGCGGCTGCTGCATGTGCCCTATCGCGGCGGCGGTCCTTCCGTGCAGGGCCTGCTGGCGGGCGAAGTGGCGATGTCCTTCGTCGATCTCATCACCTGCCTGCCGTTCCGTGCCAACAACCAGCTCAAGGTGCTCGGCGTCGGCACGGCGGAGCGTTCGACCTTCGCGCCGGACCTGCCAACTCTGGCGGAATCCGGCGTGCCCGGCTTCGCCTCCTCGACCGATGTCATCATGCTGCTGCCGGCCGGCACGCCACAGCCGATCGTGGCGCGGCTGACGGCATCCTTGCAGAAGGCGCTGCGCGATCCGGCGACCAAGGAAAGGCTGAACGCCATGGCGGTGGAGACCATCGGCAGCAGCGCCGCGGAACTCGACGCCTACTGGACGGAAGAACTCGCAAAATGGGGCGAGATCATCCGCAGCCAGAACATCACCATCTGAGGGAGTGAACGCCATGCTGACCCGTCGTCTTGCCTTGGCCGCCTTCACCGCGGCGCCCTTTGCAACCCTGCACGCGCAAGGTTCCTGGCCGGACCGCGTGGTCAGCTTCACCATCCCCTTCCCGCCCGGCGGATCGGCCGATCTGCTGGCGCGGCTGGTGGCGGACCGCATGGGACCGCTGCTGGGTGCGAACGGGCGGGTGGTGGTGGAAAACCGCGCGGGCGCCGGTGGCACCATCGGCAGCGACCTGGTGCGCCGTGCGCCGGCGGATGGCCACGCCATCCTGCTCGGCACACCCTCCACCCACGGCACGGTGCCGGCCTTGCAGCCGGATACCACGCCCTATGATCCGGTCGCCGATTTCACGCCGATCGCAATTCTCGGCCGTGCGCCGATCGCGCTCGCCGTGCCGACGAATTCGCCGCATCGCGACCCGCAGGCGCTGATCGCCTGGCTGCGTGCCAATCCCGGCGCGGGAAGCTGGGGCAGTTCCGGCTCCGGCAGCGTCGGGCATCTGGCAGGGGAGCTGATGAATCTCTCGGCCGGCGGCCTGCGCGCGGAACACATCCCCTATCGCGGCGGCGCGCCCCTCGTGGAGGCGCTGACCAAGGGTGAGGTGCAGTATGGCTGGGAACCGCTCGGCTCGCTGGCCGCCGCGGCGCGGGACGGGATGTTCCGCATCATCGGCATGGGCACGCCGGCGCGGCATCCGCTGTTCCCGGATGTGCCGACGATGCAGGAAGCCGGGCTGGCGGATTTTGCGGCCAGCACCTGGAACGTGATGCTCGGCCCGAAGGGCATGGCGCCTGCCATCGTCACCCGGCTGAACGCCGCGGCGAACCAGGTTCTGGCGATGGAGGATGTGAAATCCCGCCTCGCCACCGCCGGCATCGACGCCGTCAGCGACAGCACGCCGGATTCCACCGGCGCCTTCATCGCCGGCGAATTCGCGAAGTTCAAGGACATCGTATCGCGCGCCCGGCTGAACCTGGCGCGCTGAGGAAGCATTCATGAGTGACGTCATCGCGGATCGTCTGAACCGCATCTCCCCCTCCCAGACCACGGCCATGCGCCAGCGCGCCCAGGCGCTGAAGGCGGAGGGGAAGGACGTGCTGGCGATTTCCTCCGGCGAGCCGGATTTCGACACGCCGGAGCACATCAAGGACGCGGCCATCGCCGCCATCCGGAACAACCAGACGCGCTACACCGATATCTCTGGCACCTTGGCCCTGCGCCGTGCGGTCGCCCAAAAGTTCAAGCGCGACAACGGGCTGGACTACGCGCCGGATGAGATCCTGGTGGGCACCGGCGGCAAGCAGGTGATCTATGACGCGCTGATCGCCACGATCAATGCGGGCGACGAGGTCATCATCCCGACCCCGTGCTGGGTGTCCTATCCGGATATCGTGGGGCTCGCCGATGGCACGCCGGTGCTGCTGCCCTGCGGCCCGAACCAGGGCTTCAAGCTGACGCCGGAGCAGTTGGAAGCGGCCATCACGCCGAAGACGAAGTGGCTGATCGTCAACACGCCCTCCAACCCGACCGGGGCGACCTACAGCGCCGACGAACTGCGTGCGCTGTGCGACGTGCTGCTGCGGCATCCGCAGGTGCACATCCTGACCGACGACATCTACGAGAAACTGGTTTTCGACGGCCGCCGCTTCGCCACCTTCGCGCAGGTGGAACCCCGCCTGCGCGACCGCACGCTGACGATGAATGGCTGTTCCAAATCCTACGCCATGACCGGCTGGCGCATCGGCTTCGGCGGCGCGCCGCGGCACCTGATCAAGGCGATGGACAAGCTGCAGGGGCAATCCACCTCCAACACCTGCTCCATCGCGCAGGCCGCGGCCGTCGCCGCGCTGGAAGGCCCGCAGGATGCGACGGAGGCGATGCGCCAGGTGTACGAGGCGCGGCGCAACCGCGTGGTCGCATCCCTCAACGCCACGCCGCATCTGCGCTGCCACATGCCGGAGGGTGCCTTCTACGCCTTCCCGGACATGACGGCCTGTCTCGGGATGACCACGGCGGCGGGCACGAAGATCACCAATGACTGGGACTTCGTCTTCGCGCTGCTGACGGAACAGGGTGTTGCGACGGTGAACGGCACCGCCTTCATGTTCCCCGGCCATTTCCGCATCAGCTTCGCAGCAGCCGATGCGCTGCTGGAGGATGCGTGCCTGCGCATCCACCGCTTCTGCGAAGGGCTCAGCTAAACGTCGCGCGCGCCGGAGGCCCTTGCCGCGAAGGCCTCCGGCACCGCCTTGCCCGCATCGGTGAAGGCCTTGCGCAGTGCCTCAACGTTCGGGCTGAAGATGGTCTTGCGGTTGGCCACCGCCCATTCATGCGATCCGCGCACCGTCTCCAGCGATTGCTGGAAGCGCGGCATCACCCAGCGGGCGAACAGCTCGTAGCTGCGCCAGGTCTGTTCGCGATTGGCCCAGTCATGCGCGCGGAACAGGAAGCCACAGAAGCCGCCCTCGCTTTTCTCGACAAGGTTCTCGATGCCGCGCGCCACCGTCTCCGGCGATCCGACCAGGGTGGTGCCGGCCTGCACGCCATCGGTCAGCGGGTCCTGCGACCGGCCGGGCGGGCGGCCCAGCGCGTCCTCGAAATAGGTCACCGTCTCCAGCCGTTCGCCGACCCGCACATCGGCCAGCGCCTGCTCGTCGGTCTCCGCCACATGCACATTCATCACCATACGCCAGTCGCGGCGGCTGATGGTCTTGCCATGCGCGGCGGCCGATTCCTCCGCGATCTTCCACTGGCCGGGCAGCGCTGAAGGCCCGCCCGGCATTCCGGCGCCGAGCGAGAGAATACCAACGCCATGCTTGCCTGCCACCGCCGGCCCCGCAGGCGTCAGCGTGCTGGCCACCGCGATGGGGAAATGCGGGTCGGAATAGGGCTTCAGATGCAGCCGCGCCTCATGCATCTCGAACCAGTCGGTCTTGCGCGTCACCGGCCCGTCGCAGGCCAGCAGCGCCATGATGGCCTCCAGCGACTCATCCATGCGGCGACGCTGCGTGGAAGGCTCGATGCCGAGCATATAGGCGTCCGAGACCAGCGCGCCCGGCCCGCAGCCCAGCATCACCCGCCCGCGCGTCATGTGGTCCAGCTGCACGAAACGCTGCGCCACCAGGAAGGGGTGGTGGTAGGGCAGGCTGGTGACGCCGGAACCGAGGCGGATGGTCTTGGTCCGCTCCGCCGCCGCGGCGATGATCAGTTCCGGCGAGGCGATGGTCTCCCACCCCGCGGAGTGATGTTCGCCGATCCAGGCCTCGTCATAGCCGAGCCGGTCGAGCAGCTCGATCATCTCGATGTCGCGGGAGATGGCCAGCGTGGGATTGTCGCCCAGCCGGTGGAAGGGCGCCAGGAAGATCCCGAACTGCATGCCACGCTTCGCCATCTGTGCTTCTCCCGCAACCGGGAGAAGCTTCAACCCGAACCGCTCAGCAGGTCAAACCGGCCGGTCGCCCTGGATGGTCACGCGGTTGCCGTAGCGCGTCGCCGGCCAGTAATCCCACATGGCGCGGTGCTGGGCGCAGCGATTATCCCAGAAGGCGACGGAATTGGCGCGCCAGCGGAAGCGGCACTGGAACAGCGGGTTGGCGCTGTGCTCGAACAGATAGGCCAGGATGCCGGTGCTCTCATCCGCCGGGATGTCCAGGATGCGTCGGGTGAAGCCCTTGTTGACGAACAGCGCCTTGCGGCCCGTGACGGGATGGGTGCGGATCACCGGATGCACCGCGCGCGGATATTCGGGTTTGTCCTGCACGCCGAGATTGGCATAGGTGCCGCGATACACCTCCTCCCCGTCATGCAGGGCGGTCAGGCCTTCGAGGTAGGCCTTCATGCGGTCCGACAGCGCGTCATAGGCCGCGTACATGTTGGCGAACAGCGTATCGCCGCCCACTGCCGGCTGCTGCTTGATGTAGAGGATACTGCCCATCGGCGGTTCCTCGTCGCAGGACACGTCGGAATGCCAGAATTCGCCATTGGCGCGCGGGCTGTCACGATCGGCCTTGATGATCATCAGCGCCGGGTGGCCCTCGGTGGGCGCGGCGGGGTGGATGTGCAACTCGCCGAATTGCCGGCCGAAGGACAGATGCTGCTCAGCCGTCAGGGTCTGGTCGCGGAAGAAGATCGCCAGGTTCTCGGCCAGCGCCCGGTGAATCTCCTGCATCTGCGCCTCGGTCGGGTTGCCGATATCGACGCCGCCGATCTCGGCGCCGATCACCGGCGTCAGCTTCTCCACCGTGATGGCACGATAGGGCGCGCCCGCCTCCGCGCTGTGCTTGTAGCGCGGGCCCTTGGCGCCCGTTGGATTGGCGGGGCTGACATGGTTCATGGTTGTTTCCTTCCCAGTTCCGTGGCCCGGTTCGGTAGCCCGGGGCCGCGGCACCGCCCGATGGGAACAGCCGCGCAGAGGTGCGTCAACTCACGGCTTTACATCCGCGCCGGCGGCACGATTTCTGGAACGATGCGATCCTCCCTCCCCCGCCGCGCCGTCCTGGCGCTTCTGGTCGCCGGGCCGGCACGCGCCCAGCCTGCGCCGGAGTCCGAATCCGCCTGGCAGGCCCTGGCCGGGGGTGGCATGGCCCTGTTCCGCCATGCCATCGCGCCGGGGGGCGGTGATCCGCCGGGGATGCGGCTCGGTGATTGCAGCACCCAGCGCAATCTGAGCGATGAGGGCCGCGCCCAGGCGAGGCGGATCGGCGCCGCCTTCCGCGAGCGCGGCATTGCGGTCGGTGCCGTGCATGCCTCCGCCTGGTGCCGGGCGCTGGAAACCGCGGAGCTGGCCTTCCCGGGCCAGGTGCAGCCGGAACCCGCCTTCGATTCGTTCTTCGGCGCGCGCCAGGACGCGGAGGCCCGGACGGCGGCGGCGCGGCGCGTGCTGCTGGGCTGGGACGGGCCGGGCGCCATGTTCGTGGCGACGCACCAGGTGAACATCACCGCCCTGACCGGCATCTTCCCGGCCTCCGGCGAGGGCGTGGTGCTGCGCCGGGATGGCGGGGCGCTGCTGGTGGTGGGGCGCATCCGGCCATGACCATCGCACCGGCGATCCTGCTGCTGGTGCTGACGCTGGCGGCCGGCGTGGCGGCGGGGCTGTTGTTCCTGCAACGTGCCCGCCGGCCCTGGCTGGTGACGGCGCATCTGGTCCTGGCGCTGGGTGCCACCGCCACGGTTGCGCTGCTGTTGGCCACAAGCCCGCGCGGCGAAGGCGGCCCGCCGGGGCTGGTGCCGCTTGTCATGCTCACGGTATCACTCGCCGCCGGCTGGTCCGCCGGCCGCATCGCGCGGCGCCGCCGGCCGGGCGCCACCCTGCTGCTGGCCGGCCATGCGGTGCTTGGCGTGGCGGGCTTCCTGGTCTTCCTCGCCTGGGCGCGGAACCTGTAGAGCCCGCAGTTGAAAAGCGCCGCGCCACCTCGCATATCGCGCGCCGCGCAAACCAACTGAGGACCTGCCCCGATGAGCGATACCGTGGAGCGGCATGAATTCGGCGCCGAGGTCGGCCGCCTGCTGGATCTGGTCGTCCACGCGCTTTACTCCGACCGCGAGATCTTCCTGCGCGAGCTGGTGGCCAATGCCGCCGACGCCACGGATCGCCGGCGGTTCGAGGCGCTGACCGACCCCGCGCTGATGGCGCCCGAGGGTGCGAAGCTGCGGATCGTGCCGGACAAGGCGGCGCGCACGCTGACCATCTCCGATTCCGGCATCGGCATGTCGAAGGCCGACCTGGTGCAGCATCTCGGCACCATCGCGCGCTCCGGCACGCTGGCCTTCGCCAAATCGCTGGCCGATGCGCCGGCGGCCGACAAGCCGAGCCTGATCGGGCAATTCGGCGTCGGCTTCTATTCGGCTTTCATGGTTGCGGAGCGGGTGGAAGTCACCTCCCGCCGCGCCGGGGGGGAGGAAGCCTGGCTCTGGGCCAGCGCCGGGGCGGGCGACTACACCCTGGCACCTGCGACGCGGGAGGAAGCCGGCACCGACATCGTGCTGCACATGAAGCCGGATGCGGAGGAGTTCCTCGAGCCGATCCGGCTGCAGACCATCATCCGCAAATGGGCCGACCACATCACCATCCCCATCACCGTTGTGAAGGACGGTGTGGATGAGCCGGCCAATGAAGGCACCGCGCTGTGGCGCAAATCCAAATCCGAGGTGACGGAGGAACAGACCACCGAATTCTACCGCCACCTCGGCAATATCTTCGACCAGCCCTGGTCCACCCTGCACTGGCGGGCCGAAGGCGCTCTGGATTTCACCGCGCTGCTGTTCATCCCCGGCATGAAGCCCTTCCAGGCGGTGGAAGGCGAGCGCGAAAGCCGCGTGCGGCTGCATGTCCGCCGCATGTTCATCACGGATGAGGCGGCGCTGCTGCCGCCCTGGCTGCGCTTCGTGCAGGGCGTGGTGGATACCGAGGACCTGCCGCTCAACGTCTCCCGCGAGATGCTGCAGGCCACCCCGGTGCTCGCCCGCATCCGCCGCGCGGTGACCAGCCGGGTGCTGTCGGAGCTGAAGACCAAGGCCAAGGATGCGGAATCCTACGCCGGCTTCTGGGAGAATTTCGGCCCGGTGCTGAAGGAAGGCGTCTGGGAGGATGCCGAGCACCGCAAGGACCTGGCGCCCCTGCTGCGTTTCCGGTCCTCCGCCGTAGAGGGCTGGACCTCCCTGCCCGACTATGTGGCGCGGATGAAGCCGGGGCAGGACGCCATCTATGTGCTGCTCGGCGACAATGCCGAGGCGCTGGCCAAATCCCCGCAGCTCGAGGGCTTCCGGGCCAAAGGCGTGGAGGTGCTGCTGCTGACCGACCAGATCGACGCCTTCTGGCCGGAGCGGCTCGCGACCTTCGAGGACAAGCCGATCCGCAGCATCACCCAGGGCAGCATTGACCTGTCCGCGGTGGAGGGCGGCGCGCAGGACGGCGAGGCCGCGGACCTCGCGCGCCTGCTGCCGCTGCTGAAGGACGCGCTGAAGGACCATGTGGCCGATGTGCGCGGCACGGACCGGCTGGTGGATTCAGCCGTGGTGCTGGCCGCCGGTGCGATGGGGCCGGACCTCCAGATGCAGCGCCTGATGCGCCGCGCCGGCCGCGGCTTCCCGGGTGGATTGCCGGTGCTGGAGGTGAATCCCCGCCACGCGCTGATCCGCCGCCTGGCGGAAAAGGCCGCGACGGAGACGGATCTGGCGGACAGCGCCGGCCTCCTGCTGGACCTGGCCCGGGTGCAGGATGGCGACACGCCGCGGGACCCGGTGGCCTTCGCGCGGCGGGTGGCGGAGGCGCTGGCGATCGGCGGCTGAGGCTGGCGCGGCGGCGCCGGAACCACCCGCGGCGGCCCTTCACCCAACCCTCTCCTCCCTTCGGGGGAGAGGGTTTCCGTTATGCGTGGTCAGGCTGGCGCTGATCCGGCCGCGCCCGCCAGGATGTCTCGCGCGCGTTGCAGATCCTCGGGCGTGTCGACGCCGAGCGGCACGTCATCGACCACCACCGCGTCGATCCGCATGCCGGCTTCCAGCGCGCGCAATTGCTCCAGCTTCTCCCGCAGTTCCAGCGGCGAGGGCGGCAGCGCCACCATGCGCTGCATCGGTCCCCGGCGCCACGCATAGAGGCCGATATGGTGCCAGAGCGGCCCGTCCCCGGTCGGCGCGGTGGCGCGGGTGAAGTACAGGCAGCGGAAGCGGCCGGGCGCGACCTCGGTGCCCACCATCTTCACCACGGAAGACGCCGTGCGTTCCTCCGCCCGGCGGATCAGCGCCACCAGCGTCGCGGCATCCACCGCCTGGTCGGCCAGCGGGCCGAGGGCCGCGCGGATGGCGGCGGGCGCGATGGTGGGAAGATCGCCCTGCACATTCACCACCACGTCATGCAGGCCCGCCGGGTCGGCCGTCGCCAGCGCCTCCGCGATCCGGTCGGTGCCGGAGGGGTGGTCGTCGCGCGTCATCTGCACCCGTCCGCCTGCGGCACGGATCGCCGCCGCCACCTCCGGGCTGTCGGTCGCGACCAGCACGGGGCCGATCTCGGCCTCGATCGCCCGGCGCCAGACATGGACGATCATCGGCTCGCCGAGGATGTCGGCCATCGGCTTGCCCGGAAGGCGGGTGGCCGCCATGCGCGCCGGGATGACGATGATCGGGTTCAAGCGCGGAAACCCTTGACCAGCGCGTCGATCTGCATGAGCCGGCCGACCAGCGCCTCGAACTGCGAAAGCGGCACCATGTTGGGGCCGTCGGAGG
>NZ_JAUYTS010000007.1 GCF_030695085.1 Falsiroseomonas sp.
CGCCCAGCGCGGCATGCCGCAGCCGCCGAGTGCGGCCATGCGGTCCTTCGCCAGCAGCTTCTCCCGGCTCAGCCGGCGGATCAGCGCGGCATCCGGCGCAGAGCGTGCGAGTTCGGCCGCAATAAGCCGGTCCAGATCCGACAGGCGTTCCACCAGCCGCAGCTTCAATGCACCGCCCGACCCGCTGGTTCCACCCTCCATGACGCCCTCGACCTCCGCTTTCCGTCGCAGCGCGGGGGCGCGGCGGTTTGTGGAAGGCCCGACATCGCGGTGACCGGGGGGAACACTGCCAGAGGGACCCGGGCCTCTAAATGAAAGCGTGGTCTCAGTTCTTGACGATTTCAAGACAAAAGCCGGTCGCGAACCCGTCATCGCGACGCTTCAGCCCTGGGCCAGCGCGCGCGCCACCAAAGGCTTCAATGCGAGGTTGGGAACCGGATCGAATTGCAGCGCCTCGGTGCCCAGGAAATGCGCCGCGTTCATTCGCACCCAGCCATTGCTGGCCAGCCGGCCGGGGTGGCGCGGCAACGAATCGATATAGGCGTAGTCGCCGATGCGCCCGGCCAGCGGCAGCGACTCATCCTGGTTCAGCCTTGGCGCCATGGACGCCAGCGCAGTCAGATCCGCGGCTGCGCGGAATACCGGGCCGTCGAAACGCAGGAAGGCATCGAAATCCAGCCGCCGCACCGGCCCGCCCGGCAGGCCGGTGCCGAAGCCGGTATGGCCGAGCAGCCCGGCCTGGCTGCCGGTGGCGCGTGCCAGCGCGGTGCAGGCGGCACGGGCGGCCTGAGGCAGGTTCAGGGGGGCGGGCAGGTGGAACAGCACCTCCGCATCCTCCGGCGCCAGATGCGCGGCGGTGATCTCCCGCACCAAAGCAGCATGGGCGGCGTCCTCCATTTGGCCGGGTTCCACCGCCACCTCGCGCAGCGCGATCTGCGGCAGCGCACCGCCGAGGCCGAGGCCGACCACGGACAGGCTGCGGTTCCAGGACCCGGTGTGCAGGTAGCGCGTGGCGCCTTCGGCATGGGTGAAGCGCAGATGCTCATGCCCGCCCACCAGCAGCGTGCCGCCCGGCAGCAGCGGCAGGATGGCGCGGTCCGCGGCGACGCCCGCATGGCTCAGCAGCACCCAGGCCTCGTCCTCTGCGAAGATGCGCGGCAGGCGCTCGCGCGCCCAGTCCACCGGCTCCGGCATGTCGATCAGCGCGCGGGCGGCGGGGCGGTAGGTGGCGGCCTCATGGGTGGCGAGGCCCAGCACGCGCAGGCGCCGGCCGCCGGGCAGGCGGAAGGCGGCGGAGACCTCGGCGAAGGGCAGGCCGCTGCGCCGGTCGCGCAGGTTGGACACGACGCGCAGATCCAGCTTGCCGGCGCGCGCCACCACCTCCGCCAGATCATCGACCAGCGCCGTCTCGTGATTGCCGATGTTGAGCACCACCGGTGCGCGGCGGCGCAGCGCGGCCAGGAAGGCCCAATCGCCCGCCGCCTCGCTGCGCCGGGCGATCGCGTTGCCGCGCTCGAAGACATCGCCATTCAGCAGGATGAAGGCGGGAACGCCGCGATGGGCCGCCAGCACGGCATCGATGGTGCCGAGCATGGCGGCCGCGCGCTCCATCGCCGAATGCAGGTCGCTCAGTACCAGCAGCAGCGCATCGGCG
Organism: Falsiroseomonas sp.; assembly: GCF_030695085.1. Taxonomy (GTDB): domain Bacteria; phylum Pseudomonadota; class Alphaproteobacteria; order Acetobacterales; family Acetobacteraceae; genus Falsiroseomonas. Next base: position 1,655 of record NZ_JAUYTS010000007.1, read on the forward strand.
CCGGGCAGGGCGACATCCGCGAGGCTTGTCCGGGCCCGGGCGGCACGCGGCACGCCGATTCCCGCCGCCAGGGCGAGCACGGCGCGGCGCGGCACGCCCGGTGGCGGCATCAGCCGGCGACGCCACCCAGGGAGGAGCGCTCGACCATGACGTTCACGCCCTTCACGCCGGGGATCGTCTCCGCCAGCACCTTCAACCCGCGCAGCACCGCGTCGTTGCGGCAATAGCCGTGGAAGAACACCACGCCATCCTTCACGTCGAAGAAGATGGCGAAGGCGTCGACCCAGGGCTGTTCCTTCATCGCCTTCGCCAGCGCGCGGCGAATACGCTCATCCGGCGCATCGGCGACCAGTTCCGTCGAGGGCTGCAGCAGCGCGCGGATCAGGTCGGCGCGGGACACGATCCCCACCAGACGGCCGTCCCGCAGCACCGGGATGCGGCGGATGGCGCGTTCTTCCATCGCCTTCGCCAGCGTCTCGACCGGCGTGTCTTCCTCCGCCGTCACGGCGCCGCGGGTCATCGCATCACCGGCGGTCTGGCCATGGGCGCGGGCGAACCGGTCGGCCTGTTCGCTGGCCGACTGGAACAGGCCGGCGATCCAGGATTTCGGCGCATCGGCCGGCGCGGCCAGGCGGCGCAGCAGGTCGCCTTCGGTCAGCATGCCAAGCAGCTTGCCATCCGCGTCCACCACCGGTGCGCCGGAGAAGCCGCGTTCCGCCATGGCGCGTGCGGCGACGGAAATGGGGGTGCTGGGTTGGAAGGTGATCGGCTCTGCTGTCATCAGGTCGCGTGCACGCATGGCGTTCTCCTCGAGTGGCCCGGAAGGGCCGGCAGAGAGGTGGCGCAGACGGGCGCGAAAGTGAAGGGGCTTTCAGCCCGTTCGGATCGTGGCCCAGCTTGTCGTCACATGCGCACAGGGCTGGTCCGCGCCATCCGCGCGCAGCATGACTTCCCCATAGGACAAGGTTCGTCCACGCTTGATGACGCGTGCCTCCGCCAGCACCGCGGTGGCCGGTGGCGGGCGCAGGAAGGTGATGGCGAGGCTTGCCGTCAGGCTCTCATCCCGTCCCTCGGTCAGCGACAGCAGGGCCACCCACATCGCCACATCGGCCAGCCCCATCAGCGCGGGTCCGGAAACCGTGCCGCCGGGGCGCAGCAAATCATCCTTCGCCGGCAGCCGCAGCAGCGCCTGGCCCGCGCCGAAGGACAGCACCTCGATCCCCCAGGCACCGGCCAGCGGCACGCCCGCGCGCACCCGGGCCTGCATGGCGGCGATGCTCACCGGCCGGCGACCACGCGGCCAAGGCAGGGGTTGCGGCCGATCCAGTAGCAGAGCTCCGCGGGGCGGGAGATGCCATACAACGCCAGGTCGCAGCGCAGGCCGGGTGCCAGGGCGCCACGATCGGCAAGGCCCAGCGCCGCGGCGGCGTGGGTGGTGACGCCCGCCAGCGCCTCCGCCACCGTCAGGCGGAACAGGGTGCAGCCCATGTTCAGCATCAGCAGCAGGGATGGCGCGGGGCAGGAGCCTGGGTTGAGATCGGTGGCGAGTGCCATGCGCAGCCCGGCGGCGCGCATCGCGGCGATGTCCGGCAGGTGGGTTTCGCGGATGAAGTAGAAGGCGCCGGGCAGCAGCACGCCAACGGTTCCGGCGCGCGCCATCGCGGCGATACCAGCGGTGCTGGCATATTCGATATGGTCGGCCGACAGCGCGCCATACCGTGCCGCCAGCGCCGCGCCGCCATCGTCGCGCAGCTGGTCCGCATGCAGCTTCACCGGCAGGCCGAGGCGCTGCGCGGCTTCGAACACCCATTCGGTCTGTTCGGCGGTGAAGCCGATTGCGCTGTCGGTGAAGCCATCCACCGCATCCGCCAGACCCTCCGCGGCGATAGCCGGCACGATCTCATCCGCCACAAATCGGGCAAATTCGGCGGTGCGGCCGGCGAATTCGGGTGGCGTCGCATGGGCGGCAAGCAGGCTGGTCTGCAGCGACACCTCCCGCAGCCCGGGCAGGCGCCGCGCGGCGCGCAGCATGCGGGCTTCGGTGGCGAGGTCCAGGCCGTAGCCGGACTTCACCTCGATGGTGGTGACGCCCTCGGACAGAAGCTGGTCGAGGCGGGGCAGGGCGGCCTGCACCAGCGCATCCTCGGAGGCGTCGCGCGTGGCGCGGACGGTGGACAGGATGCCGCCGCCGGCCAGCGCGATGGCCTCGTAGCTCGCGCCTTCCAGCCGCATCTCGAATTCGCGGGCGCGGTCGCCGGCGTGAACCAGATGGGTGTGGCAATCGATCAGCCCGGGCAGGATCCAGGCGCCGTCGCAATGCGTGGTGGTGGTGGCCTCGCCGGGCAGCTCGGCGCGCGGGCCCACCCACGCGATGCGGCCATCCTTGGCGGCGATCGCGCCATCCTCGATCACGCCGAGCGGATCGCCCTCGCGCGGCACCATGGTGCAGAGATGGGCATCGAGCCAGACGCGGTCGAACATCATGCGGGCAACTCCACCAGGGCGGCGAAGGCGCCATGCTGCACCAGCAGGCGCACCGCTTCCATGTCGGGCGCCATGAAGCGGTCCGCATCCCAGGGCGCCGCCACGCTGCGCACCAGGGCATGTGCGGCTTCGAGCGGCGCGGAGGTTGCCAGCGGCCGATGGAATTCCAGGCCCTGCGCAGCGCACAAAAGTTCGATGGAGAGGATCGAGGACAGATTCTCCGCCATCTCCCCCAGCCGAAGCGCCGCGCCGGTCGCCATGCTGACATGGTCTTCCTGGTTGGCGCTTGTGGGCAGGCTGTCCACGCTGCGCGGCGTGGCCAGTGCGCGGTTTTCCGCCACCAGCGCGGCGGCGGTGACCTGGGCGATCATGAAGCCGGAATGCAACCCGCCCTCGGCCACCAGGAAGGCCGGCATTCCGGACAGCACCGGGTCCACCAGCAGGGCGATGCGGCGTTCGCTGATGGCGCCGAGCTCCGCGAGTGCCAGGGCGATGGTATCTGCGGCGAAGGCCACCGGCTCCGCATGGAAGTTGCCGCCCGACAGGATGTCGCCATCGGCCATTACCAGCGGATTGTCGGTGACGGCATTGGCCTCCCGCTGCAATACCGCGGCGGCGTTGTCCAGCAGATCGAGGCAGGCGCCGGCCACCTGCGGTTGGCAGCGCAGGGAATAGGGGTCCTGCACACGGGTATCGCCCTCCCGGTGGCTGTCGCGGATTTCGCTGCCGGCCATCAGCCCGCGCAGGGCGGCGGCGCAGCGGATCTGGCCTGGCTGGCCACGCAGCGCATGGATGCGCGCATCGAAGGGCGTGTCGGAACCGCGCGCGGCATCGACGCTGAGCGCGCCGGCGACCAGCGAGGTGCGGAGCAGATCCTGCGCCGCGAACAGGTTGGCGAGCGCGATGGCGGTGGAGACCTGCGTGCCGTTCAGCAGCGCCAGCCCTTCCTTCGGCCCCAGGGTGAGCGGCGCGATGCCGGATTCGGCACCTGGCCTGCGCTGGCCGTTGAGAAAAACCTCGCCCTCGCCGACCAGCACCAGCGCGCAATGCGCCAGCGGCGCCAGGTCGCCGGAGGCGCCGACCGAGCCCTTGGACGGAATGACCGGCAGCACATCCGTGGCCAGCAATTGCAGCAGCGAATCCACCACCGCCACCCGCACGCCGGACGCGCCGCGCGACAGCGACAGCGCCTTCAGCGCCAGCACCAGCCGCACCACCGGCGCGGGCAGCGGCGCACCGGTGCCAGCGGCGTGGCTGCGGAGCAGGTTGAGCTGAAGCTGCGCCAGCTTGTCCGGCGCGATGCGGGTGGAGGCGAGCTTGCCGAAACCCGTGTTCACGCCATAGATCGGCCCATCCTCGGCCAGCCTGGCGGCGAGCACGGCGGCGCCCTGTTCGGTGGCCTGCTGCCAGCCCACCGGCATGGCGAAGGGCGCGCCCGCCATCACGGCGCGCAGGGCGGCAAGGCCGATCATCGCAGGATTCCCGGCAGGTCGAGGCCCTTCTCCCGCGCGCAATCCAGCGCGATGTCGTAGCCCGCATCGGCATGGCGCATCACGCCGGTCGCCGGGTCGTTCCACAGCACGCGGGCAAGCCGCCGCGCCGCGGCTTCCGTGCCATCGGCCACGATCACCATGCCCGCATGCTGCGAGAAGCCCATGCCGACGCCGCCGCCATGGTGCAGGGAAACCCAGGTGGCGCCGGAGGCGGTGTTCAGCAGCGCGTTCAGCAAAGGCCAGTCGGAGACGGCATCCGATCCGTCCTGCATCGCCTCCGTCTCCCGGTTCGGCGAGGCCACGCTGCCGGAATCGAGGTGGTCGCGGCCGATCACGATGGGGCCGATCTCACCGCGCGCCACCATCTCGTTGAACGCCAGCCCCAGCCGGTCCCGCTGGCCGAGGCCGACCCAGCAGATGCGCGCCGGCAGGCCCTGGAAGGCGATGCGTTCGCGCGCCATGTCGAGCCAGCGATGCAGATGCGGGTCGTCCGGAATCAGCTCCTTCACCCGCGCATCGGTCTTGCGGATATCCTCCGGGTCGCCGGACAGCGCGGCCCAGCGGAACGGCCCGACGCCGCGGCAGAAAAGCGGGCGGATATAGGCGGGGACGAAGCCGGGGAAGTCGAAGGCATTGGCGAGCCCTTCCTCCTTCGCCATCTGCCGGATGTTGTTGCCGTAATCCATGACGATGGCGCCGCGGCTCTGGAAATCCAGCATGGCCTGCACATGCGCCACCATGGAGTGTTTCGCGGCGGCAGCCACAGCGGCCGGATCGCTCTCCCGCATCGCCTGCCACTGGCCGAGCGACCAGCCGGCGGGCAGGTAGCCATTGGCCGGGTCATGCGCGCTGGTCTGGTCGGTGACGATATCCGGCACCACCCCGCGCCGCACCAATTCGGGAAACACCTCCGCCGCATTGCCGAGAAGCCCGACGCTGATGGCGCGACGCTCGGCACAGGCCTCCCGGATCATCGCCAGGGCGGTGTCCAGGTCATCCGCCTTGTGGTCCAGATACCTGGTCTCCAGCCGCTTCTCGATCGAGGAAGGCTGGCATTCAACCGCCAGCACGCAGGCCCCGGCAAAAACGCCCGCAAGCGGCTGGGCCCCGCCCATGCCGCCCAGCCCGCCGGTCAGGATCCAGCGCCCCGCCAGATCGCCGCCGAAATGCTGGCGGCCGGCCTCCGCGAAGGTCTCGTAGGTGCCCTGCACGATCCCCTGGCTGCCGATATAGATCCAGGACCCGGCGGTCATCTGGCCGTACATCATCAGCCCCTTG
>NZ_JAUYTS010000017.1 GCF_030695085.1 Falsiroseomonas sp.
CACCCGCGTCTACCCGGAAGCCGACCACCTGGCGCATATCGTGGGCTATGTCGCGCCGCCGCCGGAAAGCGACATGGATGGCGACCCGCTGCTGGAACTGCCCGGCATCCGCGTCGGCCGGTCGGGAATCGAACGCCACCACGACCTGGTGCTGCGCGGCCGTGCCGGCGCGGTGCAGATGGAGGTGAATGCGGTCGGCCGCATCATCCGCGAGCTGGACCGGCGGGAGGGTGTGCAGGGCCAGGACATCCAGCTTTCCGTCGATGCCGGGCTGACCCGGACCTTGCGCGGCAAGATCGAGGAAGGCACCTCCGTCGTGCTGATGGATGCGCGGAACGGGGAGGTGCTGGCGATGGCCACCCAGCCCTCCTTCGACCCCAACCTGTTCAACTCCGGCGTCTCCAACGCGCAATGGCGGGAATGGACGCGCAACCGCGCGACGCCGCTGATCAACAAGGCAACCAACGGGCTGTACGCGCCGGGCTCCACCTTCAAGATGGTAGTGGCGCTGGCGGCGCTGGAGGCACGGGTGGTGACGCCGGGGGAACGTGTGTTCTGCCCGGGGCATATGGACCTCGGCGACTCGCGCTTCCATTGCTGGAACCGCAGCGGGCATGGCGCGGTGGATATGCGGCAGGCGCTGAAAGTATCCTGCGACGTGTATTTCTATGAGATGGCCAAGCGCCTCGGCATCGACCGGATCGCCGCCATGGGGCGGCGCTTCGGCCTCGGCGTGCCGCTGGATATCGAGCTGCCGGGCATCCGCAACGGGCTGATGCCAACCCGTGAATGGCGCCAGGCGCAGGGCCGTGGCTGGGCGCTGGGCGACACCGTGATCCATGGCATCGGCCAGGGCTTCTACCAGCTGACGCCGCTGCAACTGGCGACGATGACCGCCCGCCTGGCCACCGGCCGCGCCGTGCAGCCGCATCTGACCCGCAGCGTCGGCGGCCGTCTGGTGCGCGGCACGAGGGCGGAGGATTGGCCGAGCCTCGGCATTCCGGAACGCGATCTGCGCCTGGTGCGGGAGGCGATGTGGGCGGTGGTGAATGAGGTGGGCGGCACCGCCCGCGCCGCGCGCCTCCCGGGTGAGCTGGGCATGATGTCCGGCAAGACCGGCACCACCCAGGTGCGGCGGGTGACGCGGGAGCAGCGCGAGCGGGGCTTCCGGGTGGACCAGGTGCCGCGCGAATGGCGCCCGCATGCGCTGTTCGTGGCCTTCGCGCCGCATGACAACCCGGTCTTTGCCGTCTCCGTCATTGTCGAGCATGGCAGTTCCGGCTCCGCCGCCGCCGCGCCGCTGGCGCGCGATGTGCTGATCGAGGCGTTCCAGCAACTGCGCCCCGGCCCTGGCGGCAACTTTGGCGCGCGGGTGGCGGAAGCGCCGCGCCCGGCGGGGGCGGCTCGGCCATGAGATTCGAACGGCGCCTGCTGCTGCGCGAACGCGGCACCGGGGTGCTGGAGAAGCTGTGGCAGATCCCGTGGATCTTCGTGCTGCTGCTCTGTGCCGTGGGCGGTGTCGGCTATGTCGCGCTGTATTCGGCCGGCGGTGGCGCGCCGGAGCCCTATGCCGCCCGGCACGCCATCCGCTTCGGCTTCGGCCTGGTGCTGATGCTGTCCATCGCGCTGGTCGATATCCGGCTGATCGCCCGCTTCGCCTGGCTCGGCTATGCGGCCGGCATCGGCCTGCTGGTGGCGGTGGCGCTGCATGGCCAGGTGGGCGGCGGCGCGCAGCGCTGGCTGGACCTCGGCGGCTTCCAGTTGCAGCCCTCGGAGTTGATGAAGATCCTGCTGGTGGTGGCGCTGGCATCCTGGTTCCACCGGGCGTCGTGGGAAAAAATGGGCAACCCGCTGTTCCTGGTGCCGCCGATCCTGGCCGTGCTGCTGCCCGCGGCGCTGATCCTGAAGCAGCCCAATCTGGGCACCGCGCTGATCACGCTGATGGTCGGCGGTGCCGTGTTCTTCGCCGCCGGCGTGCGGCTGTGGAAATTCGCCGTGGTGCTGGGGGCGGCCGCGATTGCCGCGCCGATCGCCTATGACAATCTGCGGGACTACCAGCGGGCCCGTATCACCACCTTCCTCGACCCCGAGAGCGACCCGTTGGGCGCCGGCTACAACATCATCCAGTCGAAGATCGCGCTGGGATCGGGCGGTTTCTGGGGCAAGGGGTTCCTGCAGGGCACCCAGGGGCATCTGAACTTCCTGCCGGAAAAGCAGACCGACTTCATCTTCACCATGCTGGCCGAGGAATTCGGCCTGGTCGGCGCGCTGAGCGTGCTCGGCCTGCTCTCCTGCGTCATCGCCTTCGGCTTCCTGGTGGCACTGCGCAGCCGCCACCAATTCGGCCGGCTGCTGGCGACCGGACTGGCGACCAACTTCTTCATGTATGTCTTCGTCAACATCGCCATGGTCACCGGCGCCATCCCGGTGGGCGGCGTGCCGCTGCCGCTGATCAGCCATGGCGGGTCCGCGATGCTGACGGCGATGGTGGGCTTCGGCCTGCTGATGTCCGCGCATGTCCACCGGGATACGGAATGGGAGGCGGCGCGGGATGAGCCATGGGCCGGCAAGCCATGAGGGACGGGCATGGCGGATTTGCACCTGGTTTCGGCACGCGTGGGGTGGACAAGCGGCGCGCGCCGATCTAAATCGCCCGCCTCGCCGCGATGCGGTGCGGGCGCTTAGCTCAGTTGGTAGAGCAGCTGACTCTTAATCAGCGGGTCGTAGGTTCGAGCCCTACAGCGCCCACCAATCTCCCTTCGATAACAATCACCTACGCAGGTCGATCCGACGGATCGGCCGACGCATGGCCGTTTCGGACCCCAGCAGGACACCAAGCCTGGGCTGCTGACCCCGCCGCGGCCGAGGCCGCCCATTGGGGCAGCGATCCCACGCCGTCACATGGTCCACGGCCAAACCCCGTTCGCGGGCCTGGCTGGGAGAGGCTTCACCCGCTCCCTGGCATGACCATGTCGGCCCCGTGGGGGGGGGGGGGGGGGGGGGGGGGGGGGGGGGGGGGGGGGGGGGGGGGGGGGGGGGGGGG
>NZ_JAUYTS010000032.1 GCF_030695085.1 Falsiroseomonas sp.
GAGATGGTGATGCCGGGCGACAACGTGACGATGGACGTGGAACTGATCGCGCCGATCGCGATGGATGAGGGCCTGCGCTTCGCGATCCGCGAAGGCGGCCGCACCGTCGGCGCCGGCGTCGTCGCCAAGATCGTCAAGTAACCGGGGCACCCGCTTCGGGCTGGGCGGGGTGGGGCGCTGCTGCGTCCCACCCCGTTCGTGTTTCAGGGGCGCGTTTCAGGGGGAGGCCATGATGCCGCAACAAGGCGTGGAACTGGCGAGCTTCGGACGGCGGCTGGCGGCGCAGCTCCTCGACCTGCTGTGGCTGATGCCGCTCTCGGTGCTGCTCGGCACCATCGGCGCGCTGGCCAATGGCGGGGAACTGTCGCTGGGCGGGGAGATGATGGCCAATGTCATCGGCACCCTGATCGTGCTGCTGTTCTGGCTGGAAAGGCAGGGCACGCCGGGAAAGCTGGTGCTCGGCCTGCGGATCGTGGACGCCGAGACCGGCCTGCCGCCGCGCTTCGGGGCGCTGGTGCTGCGCTACCTGGGCTACCTGATCTCGGCCCTGCCGCTGTGCCTCGGCTATTTCTGGATGCTGTGGGACCCGCGCAGGCAGACCTGGCACGACAAGATGGGCCGCACCCTGGTGGTGCAGTTGCCCCAGGGTTCCAGCCGAGCACCCAACGGGCTGTGAAAACTGCCATCCACGCATCTCGACAGCCCTCGCCGGCTGGGATAGAGGACGCCGCTCGCGTGGAGCCGTAGGGGCGTAGCTCAATTGGCTAGAGCGCCGGTCTCCAAAACCGGAGGTTGTGGGTTCGAGACCCTCCGCCCCTGCCAAGCGGCCGCGCGAGATCGTGGCCGAAGGCCCCTCCTCAAAGGGAGGGGCCTGCGACGCGCAGACTGGAAATACCTTCGTTCGTCGCCATCCGAAAAAGGGGCCCGTCTTGGCCAAGATCGATCCCGTCCAGTATGTCCGTGAGGTGCGGCAGGAAGTCAGCCGCGTCACCTGGCCGTCGCGCAAGGAGACGCTGATCACGACCGGCCTGGTGCTCGCGCTTTCGGCCCTTGCGGCGGTGTTCTTCCTGGTTGTCGACCAGATCATCGCCTTCGCGATGCGCTGGTTGTTCGGTGTGGGGGCCTGAGTCGGGTCATGGCGGACAAGAAGTGGTACGTGGTCCACGTTTATTCGGGCTTCGAAAAGAAGATCGCCCAGCAGCTGCGTGAGCAGGCGGCCCAGAAGGGCCTGGCCGATGCCTTCGAGGAAATCCTGGTGCCGGCCGAGGAGGTGGTGGAAGTCCGCCGCGGCCAGAAGACCAACCAGGAACGGAAATTCTTCCCCGGCTATGTGCTGGTGAAGATGGAAATGACCGACGACGCCTGGCACCTGGTGAAGAACACGCCAAAGGTGACCGGCTTCCTGGGCGAGAAGAACCGCCCGACCCCGATCCGGGAGAAGGAAGCGCAGGCCATGCTGCGCCAGGTCCAGGAAGGCGCCGACAAGCCGAAGCGCCCCTCCATCATCTTCGAAGTGGGCGAACAGGTGCGGGTGGCCGATGGCCCCTTCACCAGCTTCAACGGCACGATCGAGGAAGTGGACGAGGAACGCGGTCGCGTGAAGGTCAGCGTCTCCATCTTCGGCCGTTCGACGCCGGTGGAGCTGGAATACGGGCAGGTCGAGAAGGTCTAGCCAGCGACCACCTTCAGGAATTCGCAACGGGCCGGATGGGAACATCCGGCCCGTTTTGCGTTTGCCGCTGGACTCGCGGAGCCCCGGGGGCTATACGCCCGCCTCCGCTGACCGGCCCGGGGTTTTCCCGGGCCGTTTCGCGTGGATTGGAACGCGGGAGATCCTTCGGGGTCGCTTGAACCGCGGTCCTCAACAGAGGATGGATCGCACCAGTGGCGAAAAAGATTGTTGGCTACATCAAGCTGCAGGTTCCGGCGGGCAAGGCGAACCCGTCTCCGCCGATCGGCCCGGCGCTCGGTCAGCGCGGCCTGAACATCATGCAGTTCGTGAAGGAATTCAACGCGGCGACGCAGCAGATGGAGCCGGGCACCCCGACCCCCGTCGTCATCACCGCGTTCTCGGACCGCACCTTCTCCTTCATCACCAAGACCCCGCCGAACACCTACTTCCTGATGAAGGCCGCCAAGATCGAGAAGGGCAGCCTGACCCCCGGGAAGGGCGCCGTGGTCGGCCGCGTCAGCAAGACGCAGCTGCGCGAGATCGCCGCGGTGAAGATGAAGGACATGAACTGCACCGACATCGAGAGTGCGGTTCGCATGCTGGCCGGATCCGCCCGTTCAATGGGCATGACCGTGGTGGAGGGCTGAGCCATGGCAAAGCAGGGCAAGCGCCTCAAGGCGATCGTCTCCGGTCTCGACCAGGAGAAGAACTACGGCCTCGATGAAGCCATCAAGCTGGCCAAGGCCAATGCGAAGGCCAAGTTCGACGAGACCATCGAGATCACGATGAACCTCGGCATCGACCCGCGCCATGCCGACCAGATGGTCCGCGGCGTGGTCGGCCTGCCGAACGGCACTGGCAAGACCGTGCGCGTGGGCGTCTTCGCCCGCGGTGCGAAGGCCGAGGAAGCCCTGGCCGCCGGCGCCGATGTGGTGGGCGCGGAAGACCTCGCGGCGGCCGTGCAGGAAGGCAAGATCGAGTTCGATCGCTGCATCGCGACGCCGGACATGATGGCCCTCGTCGGGCGCCTGGGTAAGGTGCTCGGCCCGCGTGGCCTGATGCCGAACCCGCGCCTCGGCACCGTGACCATGGACGTCAAGGGCGCCGTGCAGGCGGCCAAGGCCGGCCAGGTGGAATTCCGCGCCGAGAAGGCCGGCATCGTTCATGCCGGCATCGGCAAGGCCAGCTTCGAGGCCGACAGCCTGCTGGCCAATGCCCGCGCCTTCATCGACGCGATCCAGAAGGCCCGCCCGACCGGCGCCAAGGGCACCTATGTGAAGAAGGTGGCATTGTCCTCCTCCATGGGCCCCGGGCTGAAGGTCGACCTGGCCTCGCTGTCCAGCGGCAGCTGACCGCTTTCCCGCCCCAGACGGGGCGGGCGTTATTCGGCACCTTGCGGGGTGCCGGGCAGGGCAGGGGCCTCGGTCCCTGTCCGAACCTGTCGGAGACCTCCTGTGGCCTCACTCCTTCCTGGGGGGCCTTGAAGCGGCGCAAGCCGCGCAGGTGAGAGATGGGGTGCCGAGAAGTTTTGCCGGTCAGGTGCTACGGCCCCCGACCCGGTTTGGCTTGGTAGGTCCCGTTCCAGCAGGCCTTTCGGGGTGGTTTCCACCCCGCGCTTGAACCGGCCTCAGCCCTTCCAAAAGGCCAAGGCCATTTACGGAGATGGACGTGGACCGTTCGGAAAAGCAGGCCTTCGTGCAGGCCCTGCAAGCGGTGTTCGCGGAGACGTCCTTCGTTCTCGTCAGCCAGAACAAGGGCTTGACGGTGGCGGATGCGACGACGCTGCGGGTGCGCATGCGGGAAGCCGGCGCGACCTACAAGGTCGCGAAGAACCGGCTGGCCGCGCTCGCCCTTGATGGTACCAGCTTCCAGGGCATCTCGCCGCTGCTGAAGGGACCGACCGCGCTTGCGTGGTCGCGGGACCCGGTGGCCGTGGCGAAGACCGCCGTGGATTTCGCCAAGGTGAACGACAAGTTCGTGATCCTTGGCGGGGCGCTCGGGACCCAGACGCTGGACGCCGACGGCGTCAAGGCGCTGGCCGCCCTGCCGTCGCTCGAGACCCTGCGCGCACAGCTTCTGGGCCTGATCCAGACGCCGGCGACGCGGATCGCGGGCATTCTGCAGGCACCGGGCTCTCAGCTCGCGCGGGTTTTTGCCGCGTACGCCAAGAAGGACGAGGCGGAGGCGGAGGCGGCCTAAAGGCCGCTTTCCCCAGCCTGACGATTCGGCCCGGCGGGAAGGGTTCCCGCCTGGGTCTTGCAAATACCAAGCCAAGCCAATATATCGAAGGATACACACATGGCCGACCTCGCAAATCTGGTTGAGCAGCTCTCCAGCCTGACCGTCCTGGAGGCCGCTGAGCTGTCCAAGATGCTGGAAGAGAAGTGGGGCGTTTCCGCTGCGGCTCCGGCCGCGGCAGCGGCGGCGCCGGCGGCTGCCGCAGCGGCAGCCCCGGTTGAGGAGAAGACGGAGTTCACCGTCACTCTGAAGGCCGCGGGCGACAAGAAGATCAACGTGATCAAGGAGATCCGCACCATCACCGGTCTTGGGCTGAAGGAAGCCAAGGATCTGGTCGAGGGCGCGCCGAAGGTTGTCAAGGAGTCGGCGACCAAGGACGAAGCTGCGAAGATCAAGAAGGTGCTGGAAGAGAACGGCGCCGTGGTCGAGATCAGCTGACCCAATTGCACGTCCAGCCCAGCCCGAACCGGTCGGGTTGGACGTGCAAAATCCCAGGGGCGGGCCTTCGGTCCGCTGCTGGGCGACATATCTACGGGAACGGGCGGAACTCCGAAGCCGGAGTCCCGCCCGCGCCCGCGTTTGACGATGAAACGCCGGGTGGTTGGGCCAGCAGGTCCGGGCAAGCGGCGCGAACTGGCGAAATTCCTCCGGGCGCGGTGCGCTGCTGGCAGGCACGGGAAGCGGGACAGGCATGAACGCTATCACGAAGTCGTTCACCGCGCGGAAGCGCATCCGGCGGTCTTTCGGGCGGTTGCCCGAAGTCGCCCCGATGCCAAACCTCATCGATGTGCAGCGCGCCTCCTACGAGGCGTTCCTGCAGATGGGCGTCGATCCGGATGTACGGCTCCATGCGGGGCTTCAGGAAGTCTTCAAGTCGGTCTTTCCGATCGACGATTTTGGCGGTCGCGGCCGGCTGGAGTTCGTCCAGTACGAGCTGGAGGAGCCGAAGTATGACGTCGAGGAATGCATCCAGCGCGGCCTGACCTTCGCCGCCCCGCTCAAGGTGCGCCTGCGCCTCATCGTCTGGGACGTGGACGAGGATACGGGTTCTCGTTCCGTGCGCGATATCAAGGAGCAGGACGTCTACATGGGCGACATGCCCCTGATGACGGACAACGGCACCTTCATCGTCAATGGCACCGAGCGCGTGATCGTCTCCCAGATGCACCGTTCGCCCGGCGTGTTCTTCGACCACGACAAGGGCAAGACGCATAGCAGCGGCAAGTACCTGTTCGCCGCGCGCGTCATCCCCTATCGCGGCTCCTGGCTGGATTTCGAATTCGACGCCAAGGACATCTGCTACGTCCGCATCGACCGCAAGCGCAAGCTGCCGGCGACCACGCTGCTCTATGCGCTGGATTCCGCCTGGACGCAGCAGCAGCGCGCGGAACGTGCCGCCGCCGGCCTGCCGCCGCTTGAGATCGGCGAAGTCCGCGGCATGGATGCCGAGGAAATCCTGAACGCCTTCTACGGCCAGGTTGTCTTCGCGCGCGGCCCCAAGGGCTGGTCGCGCCCCTTCGATCCGGACGCGTTCCGCGGCATCAAGCTGCAGGAGCCGCTGATCGACGCGCGCACCGGTGAGGTGGTGGCCGACAAGGACGTCAAGATGACGCCCCGCGCCGCCCGCAAGATCGCCGAAGGTGGCACGACGGAAGTGCTGGTCGGCCGCATGGACCTGCTCGGCCGCTTCGTCGCCGAAGACATGGTGAACATGGAGACCGGCGAGATCTGGGCCGAGGCCGGCGAGGAGCTGACCGAGCCGAAGCTGAACGCCATCGAGGAAGCCGGGCTGGACCGCCTGGCGACGCTGGCGATCGACCAGGGCGCGGGCCCGTGGATGCGCAACACGCTGGCCGTGGACAAGAACGGCAACCGCGAAGAAGCGCTGATGGACATCTACCGGGTGATGCGCCCGGGTGAGCCGCCGACCGCCGACACGGCGGAGACACTGTTCCGCGGCCTGTTCTTCGATAGCGAGCGCTACGACCTGTCCGCCGTTGGCCGGGTGAAGATGAACATGCGCCTCGGCTTCTCCGCCGAGGAAGTGCCGGACACGCAGCGCACGCTGCGCAAGGAAGACATCGTCGAGACGGTGCGCGTTCTGCTGCAGCTCAAGGACGGCAACGGCTCGATCGATGACATCGACAATCTCGGCAATCGCCGGGTGCGTTCGGTCGGCGAGCTGATGGAGAACCAGTACCGCGTCGGCCTGCTCCGCATGGAGCGCGCGATCAAGGAGCGCATGGGGTCGGTCGATATCGACACCGTCATGCCGCATGACCTGATCAACGCGAAGCCGGCCGCGGCCGCGGTGCGTGAATTCTTCGGCTCCTCGCAGCTGTCGCAGTTCATGGACCAGACCAACCCGCTGTCCGAAGTGACGCATAAGCGCCGCCTCTCGGCGCTTGGCCCGGGAGGCCTCACCCGTGAGCGCGCCGGCTTCGAGGTGCGCGACGTGCACCCGACGCATT
>NZ_JAUYTS010000033.1 GCF_030695085.1 Falsiroseomonas sp.
AAGGTGGCGGAGGCCGGCGAACGCGCCGCCACCCGCGAGCGCGCCTGCATCGCCCATCTGAAGCGCCTGGCGCTGAATTCCGGCACCGCCATCGCCGCCGCCGCCCGCGCATTGGCAGAACTCGATTTGCACGCCGCCAGCGCCCAGCTCGCCACCGAGGGCGGCTGGTGCCGGCCGGAACTGACGGAGCGCGCGGAATTCTGCATCACCGCCGGCCGCCACCCGGTGGTGGAAGCGGTGCAGAAACGCGCCCGCGGCCCGGCCTTCGTGCCGAATGATTGCGACCTGTCGCCCGGCCGGCGGCTTTGCCTGCTGACCGGCCCCAACATGGCGGGCAAATCCACCTGGCTGCGGCAGAATGCGCTGATGGTGGTGCTGGCCCAGGCCGGGCTGTTCGTGCCCGCCACCGCCGCCCGCATGGGGCTGGTGGACCGGCTGTTCTCCCGCGTCGGTGGCGGTGACGACATTGCCGGCGGGCGGTCCACCTTCATGGTGGAAATGGCCGAGACCGCCGCCATTCTGAACCAGGCCACCGCCCGGTCCCTGGTGGTGCTGGACGAGGTGGGCCGCGGCACCGCGACCTGGGATGGCCTCGCCATCGCCTGGGCGGTGCTGGAGGCGCTGCATGACCGCATCCGCTGCCGCGCCATCTTCGCCAGCCATTTCCATGAATTGACCGCGCTCGCCGGCCGCCTGCCGGAAGTGCAGCTCGCCCGGATGCAGGTACGGGAATGGCGGGGGGAGGTGGTGTTCCAGCATCTGGTCGGCCCCGGCGCCTCGGAGCGAAGCTGGGGCGTGCATGTCGCGCGGCTGGCCGGCGTACCGCGACCGGTGCTGAAACGTGCGGCGGAAGTGCTGGCGGCGCTGGAAACCCGCGCCCGGGCCGGCGGACGCGATGCGCTGGCCGAGGAGCTGCCGCTATTCGCCCAGGCGCGCCCCGAACCGGCGGCCCCGGCCAGCCCGCTGCACGCCATGCTGGCAGAACTCGACCTTGATGCGCTTTCTCCGCGAGAGGCGCAGGAGGCGCTCTACCGCTTGAAATCGCTCGCAGATCAGAAAATCGATCCGGATGCGGAAGCTACCGCAGCGCAACACGAGAACACTGTTGCTGCGACAAGTGACACGGTAGTGTGACGTTGATGACCGCCAGCCTCGGCCAACCGCCTTCCCCGGCGGCCGCTCTCGCGCTACCCGCCGAACCGCCCGAGGTCCTGCCGGACCTGATCGCAGGGCTGGTCGAACACGGGCGCCCCGTCCCCCGCGACATTGCGCTCAGCCTGCTGCGACGGCAGCTCGGCCGCATCCAGGGCCGCGTGCAGCGCGCCTTCGAGGCGCACGACCTGTCCGGCCTTGGCGCCGCACGCTGGCTGGCGGCGCTGACCGATGGCATCGTCGCCGCCATCCACACCTATACGCTGGCGGTCTGCGCCAACCCGGCCGAAGCCACCACAGGCGCGGTGGAGGACCCTTTCGCGCTGATCGCCACCGGCGGCTACGGCCGCGGCGTGCTGGCGCCCTATTCGGATATCGACCTGCTGTTCCTGTCGGACCAGCCGCTCGGCCCGCAGGGGCGGCGTTCGGTGGAATTCCTGCTGTACCTGCTGTGGGATCTCGGGCTGAAGGTCGGCCACGCCACCCGCACGCTCTCCGAATGCATCGAGGATTCGCGCGGCGACGTCACCATCCAGACCGCGCTGATCGATGCCCGCTTCCTGGCCGGCGAGCGCCCGGTGTTCGAGCGTTTCGACACCGCCTTCCTCGCCGCCCGCAAGGCCAGCGGCCTGGCACCCTTCCTCACCGCCAAGCGCGCCGAACGCCAGGCCCGCCATGCGCGCTACGGCGAAAGCCCCTTCCTGGTGGAACCGCATGTGAAGGAAGGCCGCGGCGGGCTGCGCGACCTGCAAACCCTGTACTGGCTGGCCCGCCATGCCTTCGGCGTGCAGCGCATGCCCGAACTGGTCGGCCCGAACAGCCCCGGCGGCGGGCTGCTGACGCCGCAGGAAGCGCGCGCCATCCGCCGCGCCTGGAATTTCCTTTGGACCGTCCGCTTCCACCTGCACTACGTGACGGGACGTGCCGAGGAACGCCTGACCTTCGACCTGCAACCCGTGGTCGGCGCCCGCATGGGATACACACGGCATGGTGTGCAGGACGGCGTCGAGCGCTTCATGAAGCACCTGTTCCTGACGGCACGGGACGTGGTGCGCCTGACCCGGCTGCTGGAACCGGCACTGGAACGCGCCGCCCTTGGCCCGCCCGCCGTGCTGCCCGCCGGCGATGCGGCGCTGTCCCAGGCGGGCATGGCGCTGGCAGACGGAAAAGTGCTGTTCGCGCCCGACCGCAACGTGGCAGCCGACCCCGCCATCATGCTGCGCCTGGTGCGCGCGGCGCGCGACCGCAACCTGGAGATCCACCCCCTCGCCCACCGCGCGCTGATCCGCAACGCCCGCTACGCCGTGCATCTGCGCGATGATCCGCCGGCCAATGCGCTGTTCCTGGACCTGCTGACCGGCCGCGACCCGGCGCGCTTCCTGCGCGTGCTGAACGAGGTGGGGTTCCTGTCCCGCTTCATGCCGGATTGGGCGCGCATCGTCGGCCTGATGCAGTTCGACACCTACCATGTGTTCACGGTGGAGGAGCACACGATCGAGGCGATCGGCGTTCTCGCCGCCCTGGAACGCGGCGAGCTGGGAGAGGTCGCGCCGGTTGCCTCCGAACTGATCGGCCAGATCCAGTCCCGACGTGCGCTGTATGTCTCCGTCCTGCTGCACGACATCGCCAAGGGGCGCGGCGGCGACCATTCGGAGTTGGGCGCGCAGATCGCGCTGGAAATCTGCCCCAAGCTCGGCCTGTCGCCGGAGGAGACGGAGACGGTTTCCTGGCTCGTGCTGAACCACCTGCTGATCAGCCAGACCGCCTTCAAGCGCGACATCGACGACCCCAAGACCATCCTGGACATTGCCGAGACCGTCCAATCCCCCGAACGCCTGCGGCTGTTGCTGGTGCTGACCGTCGCCGACATGCGGGCGGTCGGCCCGAAGGTGTGGAACGGCTGGAAGGCGACGCTGCTGCGCGAATTGTACTGGCGCGTGGCGGAGGTTCTGGCCGGTGGCCTCTCCGTGCCGGAACGCGACACGCGCGTGGCCCGGGCGCGCGCCGCGGCCGCCGCGCTGCTGACGCACCAGACCAAGGCCGAGACGGATCTGTTCCTCGGCCTCGGCTATCCCGGCTACTGGCTGTCCTTCGACCCCGAGACCCATGCCCGCCACGCCGAGATGATCCGGGAGGCGGAGGCCGAGAACGCCCCGCTCACCGTCCGCACCCGCGTCATCGAGGCGCGGTCCGTCACCGAGGTGACGGTCTACTGTTCCGACCACCCGGGCCTGTTCAGCCGCATCGCCGGCGCGCTGGCGGTGGCGGGTGCCTCCATCGTCGATGCGCGCATCCACACCATGACCAACGGCATGGCGCTGGATACCTTCTGGGTGCAGGACGCGGCCGGCGGCGCCTTCGACGCGCCGCACCGGCTGGCCCGCCTGGCCGTGCTGATCGAGCAATCCCTGTCCGGCCGCCTGCGGCTGGAGGAGGAGATCGCCAAGGTCCGCCGCGAACCCGCCCGGCTGCGCGCCGTGACCATCCCGCCGCGCGTGGTGCTGGATAACCATGCCTCGAACACCCACACGGTGATCGAGGTGAATGGCCGCGACCGGCCCGGGCTGCTGCATGCGGTGACGACGGCGATCAGCGAGCAGGGGCTGCAGATCGCCAGCGCCCATATCACCACCTATGGCGTGCGGGCGGTGGACGTCTTCTATGTGAAGGACGTGTTCGGGCTGAAGGTGGAGAACGAACGCAAGCTGGCGGCGCTGCGCAGCGCGCTGCTGGTGGCGCTCGGCGCGCCAGATATGCCGGGTGATGGGTCCGTGCGGATCGTGTGAGGGGCGCTACCCCTTCACCATCCCGATCGGCGCCACTTCCTCCGTCATCCCCGCCAGCACCTCCGCCACATGCCGCACCTGCACGGGCGAGCCTTCGCGCCCCAGCTTGCCGGCCATGTTCAGCAGGCAGCCGAGGTCGCCCGCCAGCAGCGTGTCGGCACCGGTCGCCGTCACGTCCTTGGTCTTGTCGCCCACCATCCGGGTCGAGATGTCCGGGTACTTCACGCAGAAAGTGCCGCCGAAGCCACAGCACAGCTCGCTGTCGCCCATCTCGCGCAGCGACAGGCCGGCCACGGAGCCCAGCAGCTTGCGCGGCTGCGCCTTCACGCCAAGCTCGCGCAGGCCGGAGCAACTGTCGTGATAGGTGGCGATGCCGTCGAAGCGCGCCGCCACCTGGGTCATGCCGCGCACATCCACCAGGAAGGAGATCAGCTCATGCGTCTTCGCGGCCAGCGCCTCCGCCTTGCCGCGGTAATGCGGGTCGTCGGCGAAAAGCCCGGGGAAGTGGTGGCTGATCATCCCGGCGCAGGAGCCTGACGGCGCCACCACATAATCGAAGCGCAGGAAGTCATCGACCACGGCGCGGGCCAGTTCGGTCGCGGTGGCGCGGTCGCCGGAGTTGTAGGCGGGCTGGCCGCAGCAGGTCTGGCTTTCCGGCACCACCACCTCGCAGCCCGCGGCCTCCAGCAGTTTCAGCGCGGCGAAGCCGACCGAGGGCCGGTACAGATCCACCAGGCAGGTGACGAACAGCGCGACGCGGGGGCGGGTCGGGGTCATCGGGCTACCTTATGACAGCGGCTGCGGCGCGGCGAGGCTGACCCAGAGCGGGTCCTTCAGCTTTTTCGCGACAAAGGCGGCATGCGCCGCCAGCTCATCCGCGCTGGCGGTGATCGGGCGCGGCGTGCGCGCCACCGGCGCCACCACCAGGCTGCCCATGGCGGCCGGGCGGGCGGGGCGGGCGGCCAGTTCGAAGCCCGGCTGCTTGCCGCCCATCAGCTCGAGGTAGACCTCGGCCAGCAGCTTCACATCGAGCAGCGCGTTGTGCGCGGTGCGCATGGTGTTATCGACGCCGAGGCGCCGGCAGAGTGAATCGAGGCTGTTGGGCAGGCCGGGATAGCGGCGCTTGGCCACCGCCAGGCTGTCCACCATGCGGCTGCGGTCCAGCCGCTTGTGGCCGGCGCGCACCAGCTCCGCATCCAGGAAGCCGAAATCGAAGGGCGCGTTGTGGGCGATGATCTCGCTGTCGCCCAGGAAATCCAGCATCCGGCCGGCAATGTCGCGGAACAGCGGCTTGCCGCGCAGCATGTCGGCCGTCATGCCGTGCACGCGGGTGGCTTCCTCGGGGATGTCGCGTTCCGGGTCCACCAGCTCGTGGAAGGTCGCGCCGGTCGGCATGAAGTTGAAGATCTCGATCGCCGCGACCTCGATCACCCGGTCGCCGGAGGCGGGGTCGAGGCCGGTGGTCTCGGTATCCAGCACGATCTGGCGCATGGGCTAACGCATCCTTCGGACCAGCGCGCGGATCTGGCGCTGGGCATGGTGGCGGGACTGGCCGGTCTGTACCACCGCATCGGCCAGGCGCCGCTTCCGGGCATCCGGCATCTGCCGCGCCAGGATGGCGGCCAGGCGGTCCGGCGTCATCCCCCTGCGGCGCAGCACGCGGGCGCGCTGCACGGCGGCGGGGGCGGAGACGACCAGCACGAAATCCACCCGCTTCTCGCCGCCGGTTTCCAGCAGCAGCGGAATGTCGAGCACCGCCAGCCTTTCCCCCCGCCGGCGGCAGGTGGCCAGGAAGCGGGCCTCCGCGCGGCGCACCAGCGGGTGCATGATGCCCTCCAGGCGTTTCAGCGCCGCGGGGTCGCCGAGCACGCGGGCGCGCAGCGCCTCCCGGTTCACCCGGCCTTCGGTGGTGGTGCCGGGGAAGGCGGCCTCCACCGGGGCGACAGCGGCGCCACCCGGGCCTTGCAGCGCATGCACGGCGGCATCCGCATCGAAGACCGGCACGCGCAGGCGGCGAAAGCTGTTGGCGGCGGTCGATTTGCCCATCCCGATACTGCCGGTCAGGCCGATGATCTTCACGCCAGCAGGTCCGCCGCGACGAAGGCGCGCAGCTTTGCATCCACCACCGGGGCCACGCCGAACCACTGGTGAAAACCGGGCCGTGCCTGGTGCAGCAGCATGCCCAGCCCATCCACCGCCCGCAGCCCGCGCGCCCGTGCCTGGGCCAGCAGGGCGGTCTCCAGCGG
Source organism: Falsiroseomonas sp. (assembly GCF_030695085.1). GTDB lineage: Bacteria > Pseudomonadota > Alphaproteobacteria > Acetobacterales > Acetobacteraceae > Falsiroseomonas. The sequence continues at coordinate 6,185 of NZ_JAUYTS010000033.1, forward strand.
CACATAGACCATATCCGCCACCACCGCCGTGCCCGGCAGCGGCGCCAGGTCGATCTCCAGCGGCGGCTCCCCGTCCATGCCGAGGGATGTGCCGTTGACCAGCAGCGCCGCGCCTTCCAGCCGCGGTGCGTCCGTCACCTCCACCGGGCCGCCGAGATCCCGCGCCAGCGCCTCCGCCCGCGCCACGGTGCGGTTGGCGAGCACCAGGCGGGGGCAGCCGGCATCGAGCAGCGCCGCGGCGACCGATCGCACCGCGCCGCCGGCGCCCAGGATCACCGCCGGGCCATCCCCCGCCTGCCAGCCCGGTGCCTGTTCATGGATGGATTCGAGGAAGCCGTAGCCATCCGTGCTGGTGCCCTCGATCCGCCCATCCTCCCGGAAGAACAGCGTGTTCACCGACCCGGCCCGCTGCCCCACCGCATCCACCGCATCGCACAGCGCATAGGCCGCTTCCTTGTGCGGGATGGTGACGTTCGCCCCCGCAAAACCCATCCGCCCCAGCGCCCGCACAGACTCGCAAAAATGTTCAGGCCGCACCGGCAGGGGCAGGTAGGCGCCATCGATGCCGTGCTGCGCCAGCCAATAGCCATGCAGCCGCGGCGAGCGGGAATGCGCCACGGGCCAGCCGAGCACGCCGGCCTTGCGGGCCTTGCCGGAGAGGATGTTCATTCCCGTGAAGTGCCCTGGCCCCGCCGCGCCGGTCAATGGCCGCGGCCTTCCTCCCTGGCCCCCTCTTTCAACCGGGCCCCGGCAATGCCACAGGAAGGGCCACAACGGAGAACCCCCCATGGCGCGCAACCTCAAGGTCGCGGTCCAGATGGACCCCATCGCCTCCATCAACATCGACGGCGACAGCACCTTCGCCCTGATGCTGGAAGCCCAGTCCCGCGGCCATGCGCTGTGGCACTACCATGTCCGCGACCTGGCGCTGCTCGGCGGCCGGGTGCTGGCGCAGGCCCAGAAGGTCGAGGTGCGGCGGGAGAAGGGCAACCACTTCACCCTCGGCGCGACGGAGGAGCTGGATCTCGGCCAGGTGGATGTGGTGCTGATGCGCCAGGACCCGCCCTTCGACATGGCCTACATCACGGCAACCCACATCCTGGAGCATATCCACCCGAAGACCCTGGTGGTGAACGACCCGGCGAGCGTGCGCAACGCGCCGGAAAAGCTGTTCGTGACCCACTTCCCGGAATTGATGCCGGAAACCCTGGTCACCGCCGATGTCGGCCAGATCCGCAAGTTCCGCCAGAAGCACGGCGACATCATCATCAAGCCGCTGTTCGGCAATGGTGGCGCCGGCGTCTTCCACCTGCGTCCCGATGACCCGAACATGAATGCCTTGGTGGAGATGTTCACCGAGCGGTCGCGGGAGCCGCTGGTGATCCAGAAATACGTCCCCGCGGTACGGGAGGGTGACAAGCGCATCATCCTGGTCGATGGCGTCGCCATGGGCGCCATCAACCGCGTGCCGGCAGCCGGGGAGGCGCGGTCCAACATGCATGTCGGCGGCAAGGCCACCCAGACCGTGATGACGGACCGCGAGAAGGAAATCTGCGCCGCCATCGGGCCGGAATTGCAGGCACGCGGCATGATCCTCGTCGGCATCGACGTGATCGGCGGCTACCTGACCGAGATCAACGTCACCTCCCCCACCGGCCTGCAGGAAATCGCGCGCTTCGACGGCGTGCATCTGGAACGCGCGCTGTGGGATGCGATCGAGGCGAAGGTCTCGGCGTGAAACGCACGACACGATCCCGCGACGCGGACTGAAATCGCCGGGCCACCCGCCCCGCCCATGATGCGGGGCGGGAGGACTCGGCGATGTCGGACTACAATACGAAGTTTGCTGCCCGCATCGCTGCGGTCGGGTTGAAGAATTTCAACGCCTCGGAACTGCTGGCGCGGACCGCGGCCAAGAACAAGTTCGGCACGAAAAACAGCAAGCCACCCGAGCGGCTGTGGGACAACATCATCCCCACCGTCATCGTTCTGGATGCGCTGCGCGAACATCTCGGCAAGACGATCAATCTGCAAAGCATCTATCGCAGCGAGGCCTACAACCAGGCTTCCTCGGACAGCACCAAGGGCTATACGGGGCGCGCCAAGACCAGCCAGCACATGGCCTTCACCGCCATCGACTTCAAAGTCGCCGGCATGGCCTGCACCGAGGTCGAGAAAATCCTGAAGGAATGGAGCAATTCGGGGAAGTTATTCTATTCCCCCGTCACCTTCGAGCGGAAGGCCGAAAAGGTCTCCGCCGGCACCATCCCCTTCGGCGAGCTGCCGCGGCTGTGGAAGATGGGCCCTTTCGGCGTGTGGTTCGCCTTCAAGGGCTACATCGCCGCCTACCCGTCCGAGAACTTCACCCATGTCGACACCCGCGGCATGACCAGCAAGATGTCGGAGTGAGGCGCCGCAGGCGTCAGGCGCGGCGCCCGGCCACCGCCCGGTACACCGCCAGCACGATCACCGCACCCACCACGGCGCCAATGAAGCCGGCGCCCTCGCCGGCCCGGTACCAGCCGACCGCCTGGCCCAGCCAGGTCGCCACCACGGCGCCCAGGATGCCGAGCAGGATGGTGATGATGAAGCCGCCCGGGTCCCGCCCCGGCATCAGGAATTTGGCCAGTGCCCCGGCCAGGAAGCCGATGATGATCGTCCAGATGAAACCCATGTCGCCGTCGCTCCGCGTTATGCCAGTGTAAGCGCGGCAGGCCGCGCGGGTTCCCCAACGAATCTCTACCTGCGGCACACCAGCCGCGGCCGGGCGCCGGCGCCGGGCGGGATCACCAGCCGCGCCCGCAGGCCCGGCGCGCACAGCCCGGCCACCGCCCCGGGTGCCAGCGCCGCACCCTGCGCCACCCGCACCCGCGTGTGATAGGCCAGGCCGCGCCCCGGCTCCGCCGAATGATACTGCGCCACCGCCTCCGCCCAGCTGGCCGTGCGGCCGCGCAATTCCCGCAGGAAGCGCACGGCATAGGCGATGTTGGTGGGCGGGTGGAAGGCCTGGGTGAGGTCCGGGAAGGCCTCCGGGTGATGCACCAGATTGACCTGCATGCAGCCGACATCGATGGAACGCCTGCCATTCTCCCGCAGCGCCCGCACCGTCTCCACCGCCTCCGCCGCGGTTTCGGGGAAGATGCTCTCGCCGCCGGCATTCAGCGCGAAGGGCCAGGGCGCCGCGCCGCCACCGGGGCGGGCGCGGCTGCTCTCGACGCGCGCAATCGCCAGCAGCAGGCCGTCCGGGATGCCGCTGCGCGCCTCCGCCGCCGCGATGGCGCGGGTGCAGGCGGTCCAGGGATCATCCGCGGCCGCCTGGGCCGATACGCCCGGCGACCAGGTCAGCAGCGCGACGAGAAGGACAGGGCGCAGCATGGCCGCCACCTGCCCGCCTTGCGTGCCGGGCGTCAACCGCGCCGGGTTCAAAGCGAGGCGATCGGCAACCCCAACCCGGTCAGGAAGAAATTGGGCTCCGCCGGCCCGACCAGCAGCAGCAGGCCGAGCCCGACCGCCGCGACGGAGGCCAGCAGCAGCGCCAGCATCCGCCCGGCACCCCGCACCGGGGCCACGAGCAGGGAGGACAGCACCCCCGCCCCGCCGGCCAGCAGCAGCGAGGCCGCCGCGAACACCGCCGTCATCGCGCCCACTTCCGGCCCATGCTGCAATCCCCGTTGTTGCAACATGCTAGCGCGGGCGTCGTAACCGCCATGTGGCGCGATCGTGTCGAAACCTTGCCGTTGGGTCAGCGCCGCCCGACATGGAGTGTTGATGCGCGGTGGGCTCGCCCGGCGAGGTTGACCCGGCTACAGCCCGCCCCCTAGCGTCATTGCGCTGCAACTTCACGGTTTGGGACACGCCCCTATGGGTCCAATCACCAGGCCGCCGCGCCCCACCGGGTCGCCCGCGATGAGCCCGTTGCCACCCGGGCTGGACGACCGGTCCGCGGCCATCTTCCGGGAGCTGGTGGAAACCTATGTCCAGACGGGCGAGCCGGTCGGGTCCCGCACCCTGTCGCGCCGCCTGCCGCAGGCCCTGTCGCCGGCCACCATCCGCAATGTGATGGCGGATCTGGAGGATGCCGGGCTGCTGTTCGCCCCGCATACCTCGGCCGGGCGGCTGCCGACGGAACGCGGGCTGCGGCTGTTCGTCGATGGCCTGCTGCAATTCGGCGCGCTGCCGGAGGAGGAACGGGACGCGATCGCCGCCCGCTGCGCCGCCGGCGGCCGTTCCTTGCAGGAAACGCTGGGCGAGGCGAGCCAGATGCTGTCCGGCCTGGCGGGCGCTGCGGGGCTGGTGGTGGCGCCGAAGCGCGAAGCGCCGGTGCGGCACATCGAATTCGTCGCACTCGGTACCGGCCGCGCTTTGGTGGTGCTGGTGACGGCCGATGGCCAGGTGGAAAACCGCGTCATCGAGGTGCCGCTCGGCCTGCCGCCCTCCGCCCTGCAACAGGCCAGCAACTACCTGAATGCGCGCCTGTCCGGCCGCACGCTGGAGGAAACCCGCGGCACGGTGGCGGAAGAAATCGCCGCCAACCGCACGGCGCTGGATGCGCTGACGAACCAGGTGATCGAGGCCGGGCTCGGCACCTGGGCCGGCGGTAGCGGCGGGTCGCTGATCCTGCGCGGCCAGGCCAAGCTGTTGCAGAATCTCGGCCTGGACCACGCCCAGCGGGTGCAGGAAATCCAGGCGCTGTTCGAACGGCTGGAAGCGCAGGAGACCATGCTGCGGCTGCTCGACCTCGCCCAGCGCGGGGAGGGGGTGCAGATTTTCATCGGTGCCGAGAGCGGTCTGTTCGACAGCGCCGGCCTGTCCATGGTGGTCTCGCCCTTCCGCAACGGGGCGGAGCAGATCGTGGGCGCCATCGGCGTGATCGGGCCGACGCGGATCAACTACGGGCGGATCATCCCGGTGGTGGACTACACGGCGCGGGTGATCGGGCGGCTGCTGGGCTGAGCGCCTCTCAGCCTTCGCCCTTCCAGGGATCGAGGATCGGGACCCCGGCAGCCTGGAAGGCGCTGGCATCGCGCGTGGCAACCGCGAAGCCGCGGGATGTGGCGATCGCCGCGATATAGCCATCCGGCGTCGGAAAACCCTTTCCGGCATGGCGGGCGGCGACGGCCAGATCCGCGTAATGGCGGGCGGCCTGGGTATCGAAGGGCAGGATCCGGCCTTCGAACAGGGCGAGCAGCCCATTGAGCGTGGCGGCGAATTTCTGCTTGCGCCGCCCGTCCGGCAAGGCACCGATGCCGAACAGCAATTCGGCGACGGTGACGCTGGAGAGAAACAGCGTCTCGGCCGCCTGCGCATCCAGCCAGTCGCGCACGGCAGGCGCCGGTTCCGGCTTCATCGCCTCGGAGACGACATTCGTGTCCAGGACGATCACCTAAGTCTCATCGGCCAGGCGCATCGGCGCTGCGGGCGTCCGGTCGCGGCTTTGCTCCAACGCCTCGAAATCCTGGTTGGTCAGCCCCGCCTCACGGCTCAATGCCGACAGGGCGGAGCCGATGCGGAGACGATCCGCGGGGCGCACGGCGGCTTCAAGAATGTCCCGAATCTCGGCCTCCGTGCTGCGGCCGTGATGGGCCGCGCGCAGCTTGAGGGCACGGTGCGCCGCCTCGGACAGGTTGCGGATGGTGACGGCGGGCATCTGATATCGTTTCTCGAAAACTGATAGCGTTGATATCAATATGGTGAAGTGCCAGCATGGCGCAAGCTCCATCATCCGAGGCTGCGCGAACCGGATTTCCGCGCTATATCAATGTCGAGCAGGAGCGCGCCCGTGGTCCACATCACCTCCCCCGCCTTCAAGGCGAATGCCGCCCGCGCCCTGGCCGATGCCGGGCTGCAAAAGGCACTCGACCGCAGCAAGAGCACCTCGCACGGCAAGCGCGCCGCCGCGGTGGCCGCCCTGCCGGAGTTCGAGCAGCTGCGCGACATCGGCCGCGACATCAAGAACCACACCCTGGCCAACCTGGACTTCTACCTGGAGGCCTATGCGGCGCAGGTGGAGAAGGCGGGCGGCACCGTGCATTGGTGCTCGACGGCGGATGAGGCGCGTGCGGCCGTCCTGAAGATCTGCCGCGACAAGGGCGCGCGCACGGTCACCAAGGGCAAGTCGATGATCTCCGAGGAGCTCGGCATCAACGAGCATCTGGAGGCCCATGGCATCGAGCCGGTGGAGACCGACCTCGGCGAATACATCCTGCAGATCCGCAAGGAACCGCCGAGCCACATCATCGGCCCGGCCTTCCACCTGAACCGCGAAGACTGGGAAAAGACTTTTCGCGAGATTCACACGGAGCTGCCGAAGGACCGCGTCTTCCATGAGCGCAGCGACATCATGGCGGAGGCGCGCACCAAGCTGCGCAGTCGCTTCCTCGCGGCGGATGTCGGCATCACCGGCGCCAACTTCCTGATCGCCGAAACCGGCAGCAACGTGATCGTCACCAACGAAGGCAATGGCGACCTGACGCAGACCCTGCCCAAGACGCACATCGTCCTGGCCAGCATCGAGAAGGTGGTGCCGACGCTGGAGGATGCGACCAGCCTGCTGCGCCTGCTCGCCCGTTCCGCCACCGGCCAGGATTTCTCGGTCTACACCACCTTCTCCACCGGCATCCGGCGCGAAGCCGACCTCGATGGGCCGGAGGATTATCATGTGGTCCTGATCGACAATGGCCGGTCGAACATGATCGGCACGGATTTCCAGGAGATGCTGCGCTGCATTCGCTGCGCCGCCTGCATGAACCATTGCCCGGTCTATGGCGTGGCCGGCGGGCATGCCTATGGCTGGGTCTATCCCGGCCCGATGGGCTCCGTGCTGACGCCGACGCTGATCGGCATCGACAAGGCCGGCAACCTGCCCAATGCCAGCACCTTCTGCGGCAAATGCGAAAGCGTCTGCCCGGTTAAGATCCCGCTGCCGAAGCTGATGCGGCATTGGCGCGAACGGGAATTCGAGCGGCATCTGTCGCCGCAATCCGTCCGCTCCGGCCTAGCCCTCTGGGCCTGGTTCGCCAAGCGGCCCGGGGCCTACCGGATGGTGACCAGGCTCGGCATCGGCGCGCTGTCGCTGCTCGGCCGCGGCAAGGGCGCCTTCAAATCGCTGCCGCTGGCCGGTGGCTGGACCGCGGGCCGGGATCTGCCGGCACCCGAACCGGGGGGGACCTTCATGGCGCGCTACAAGGCGCATCAGCGCACCGAGCAGCGGGCAGGCCGCCGATGAGCCCGGAGCCCTTGAATCGCGACAAGATGCTGCCGGCGGGCGAGGAGGCGGAGCGCATCCACGGCTATCGCTTCCCCGACCAGAGCGCACCCGCCCGCACCGCGCCGCGCCCCACCGGCACGCTGGAGCAGATCTACGCCCGGATCGACGCGGACACCCCGGCCGTGCGGCTGAACGAGGATCTCGACCGGATCGAGGGCGCGCTGGCCAAGCTGGAACAGGCGGTGCGCGACGCGATGGAGGCCGAAAGGCGATGAGCAAGGACGCCATCCTCGGCGCGATCCGCCGCGGCCTGAAGCGCGGCCCGCTGCCGGCCGACCAGCAGGCGATGCTCGCCGGCCGCATCGCCACCCATCCGCGCCATTTGATCCCGGCCCGGTCGCGCCTGCCGCGGCCGGAGCAGATCGCGCTGTTCATCCGCAATGTGGAGAAGGAATTCGGCACGGTCGAACGCGTGCCGGATCACGCCGCCATCCCCGCCGCAGTGGCGGATTACCTGGCCGCGCAGAACCTGCCATCGCGCATCGTCATGGCGCCGCACCCGGACCTCACCGGCATCGACTGGTCGACCCGCCCGATGCTGGAGCGGGAGGCGCGGCGCGCCGAGGCCTCCGATTCCGTGTCGCTGCAACATGCCTGGGCCGGAATCGCCGAGACCGGCACGCTGGTGCTGCCCTCCGCCGCCGAGCGTCCGACCACGCTGAACCTGCTGCCGGATACGGAAATCGCCGTGCTGCGCGCGTCTGACGTGGTCGGCGCCTATGAGGAAGCCTGGGACCGGCTGCGCGCCGGGGCGCCGGATGCGCTGACCGGCGGCTTCATGCCGCGCAACATCATGCTGGTCACCGGCCCCTCCCGTTCCGCCGATATCGAGCAAACGCTGGAACTCGGCGCGCATGGCCCGCGCCGCCTGCATATCCTGCTGGTGGAGGATGAGCCGGCGCCGCGCATGGAAAGCCCGGCCGAGGCCCGCGCGGAAGCCACCACCCAGCCGGGCGCCCCCGCCGCCCCGGGCGATTGAGAGCCCCATGCGCGAAAAGCGGCTGAACCAGGCCGATCTCGCGCTGTGGCGCGCCTTCACCGCGGAAATCCGGCCGCTGTTTGGCCATCAGCGCCCGCCGGCACCGCCCACCCCGGCCGCCGCGCCGGTGCCGGAACCGCCCGCGCAACTCGCCATTGCGCCGCCGCCGAAACCCGCCCGCCCGCTGCCGCCACCGGAGATTCGCGTCGGCGAGGTGCCGGGCGGCCTCGACCGCAAGCGCTGGGCAGCGCTGCGCCGCGGCGACATGCGGGCGGAACGGACGCTGGACCTGCATGGGCGGCGGGTGGCGGAGGCGCATCTGGTGTTCCGGGCCTTCCTGCACCGCGCGGCGGCGGAGGGTATCCGCACGGTGACGGTGGTGACGGGGAAGGGGCCGCAGCCGGAAGGCGGTATCCTGCAGCGCGAATTGCCGCATTGGCTGAACGACCCGGAGCTGCGCCCCCTGGTGCTCGGCGCCGCGCATCCGCACCCGACCAATTCCGGCGCCGTGAACCTGCTGCTGCGCCGCCGCCGCACCAATGCGCTGCCGCCCCCCAAGGCGCTGCCAGCCAAGGGCAAGCGGCGGTGACACCCTTCGGGGCCCGGCTGCGGATGCTGCGGCGCCAGCGGCGGGTGACGCTGAAGGACATGGCGACCCACCTCCAGGTCTCCTCCGCCTACCTCTCCGCGCTGGAGCACGGCCATCGCGGCCGGCCCTCGGCCGGGCTGGTGCACCAGGTGAATGAGTTCTTCGGCCTGATCTGGGACGAGGCGGAGACGCTGTCCGAACTGGCGAAACTGTCCCACCCCCGCGTCACGCTCGACACGGCCGGGCTGACGCCGGAGGCGACGGCGCTGGCGAACCGCCTGGCGGAGGGCATCCACCGCCTCAGCCCGCAGACGGTGGCGGCGATGCATGGGCTGCTGGACCGGGAAGTGCCGGCCGGGGAAAAGCCCCGGCTGCGGCGGGCGGCGGGGCGATAGGCGCGGCTACCGCGCGTGGCCATCCCGCAGCAGCGCCGGAAGCCGGCCGAAATCCAGCCCCTCCAGCAGGTCATCGGCCGCCAGGCTGCTGCCCCACATCGCCTCCAGCACCGCCACCGCCGCCTGGGTCAGCGGCATCGCCACGCCGCGCGGCGTGGCCAGGCGCAGCCACAGCGCCAGGCCATAGGTGACGCTGACGGCCAGATGCGCGGCATCCAGCCCGCGCAGGCCGGGGCTGGGCCGCGCCGCGGCCAGGGCGCGGGCCATCACCGGCAGCGGCGCTTCCGGCACGCCGCCCAGCCGGTGCAGCCCGGCGGCCAGGCTCGGCACCGCATGGCCATAGGCCTTGGCCAGATCCAGCCGTTCCGCATCCAGGCGTTCCGCCAGCCGGCAGATGGCGGGCGTCATGCGACCGTGCTGGTCCCAATCCTCCCCGGCCTCGATCCGGGTGACATTGCCCAGCGCCAGCGCCGCCTGAAGCACCGGCTCATGCACCGCCAGCGCGGCGCCCAGCGCATCGGCCAACGGCACGAAGCGGATGCCGAACAGATCGGCGCACAGGCTGGCCAGCGCCCCGGCGGAAGCGGCGGGGACCGCGGCGAGTTCCACGACCTCCGGCAACGCATGCAGGCGCAGTTCATCGCCGGCCAGGCGTTCCGCCACCACCGGCGGGATTGCCATGGCGCCGATCGGGGCCCGGCGCCCCTCCCGCGCCAGCAGGCGGTCCAGCAGCAGCGGGGCCAGGGAATGGCTCGGCGCCAGCAGCACCGGCACGCCCTCCGTCAGCATCGGTGCGATGCGGCGCAGCACCGGCCCCAGCGCGTGCGGCGGCACGCTGACCAGCACGGCATCCGCCCTGGCCAGAGCGCGCGCCACATCCACCGCCACATCGACCCGCGCGGTGCCCGACAGCACGCCCTGCACCGAGAGGCTGCTGCCGATGCCATGCGTGCCACCGCCGCGCGGCGACCACAGCGCCGCGGCGTGCCCCCGGCTGACGGCGAGCGCCGCCGCCCCCGGCCCGACCGCACCGGCCCCCAGGACTGCCAGGCGCATGCGGCTCAGGCTTTCGAAGGTGGCGCGGCGAGGGGCCGGCCAGACGGTGCGGGGTTGGATCGGGCGAATGTGATCATCGGCGCCACCTTACAGGCGCTTGGGCGGTTTCGCACCCTGCCGCGCAACGGCCTGCCGCACAAAGCCGGGCCGAGGCAGAACGCGCCTGTTGCACCGCAGCAGCAACAAATATTTGAATTTCGGTCGGTGTTCATGGGACCGTCGCCAGTCCTTCATTGCCCTGCCTTCAACCGCGGTATTAATACTTCGTCATGCAGGCAACAGCCCGAATGACCGCGCCGGATGTGCTGCGCCCCCGCAAGCGGCGCCTCGCCATCCAATTCTCCGCCTCGGACCCCGAGGGGATGTGGGGCGATGTGCTGGGGGAACGTCCGCATGGCGGGCGCTTCCGCGCGGTGCGCCGGCTGGCCTGCCTGGTGCTCTGGACCCTCATCGCCATCCCGATCCAGGCGCTGCTGCTGCCGCTGCCCGGAAGGGGTGCCGCCGCCTTCGCGCGGCTGTATCACCGCACGCTCTGCGCGCTGATGGGCCTGCGGATCCAGGTGGTGGGGGAAGCCTCGGCGGAGAAGCCGGTGCTGTTCGTGTCCAACCACTCCTCGTGGCTCGATATCCTGGTGCTGGGCGGGACGCTGGAGGCGAGCTTCGTCGGCAAGGAGGAGATCGCGCGCTGGCCGCTGATCAACATCGTCGCCAAGCTGGGCCGCACCGTCTTCGTCAGCCGCCGCCGCAGCGGCACGAAGGGGGAGGCGGATGCGATCCGCGCGCGGCTCGCCGCCGCCGACAACCTGATCCTGTTCCCCGAGGGCACCACCAGCGATGGCTGCCGCGTGCTGCCCTTCCGCAGCGCCTTTCTGTCCGTGGCGGACAGCGCGCGGGTGGTGCAGCCGGTTTCCGTGGTGTTCGACCGCCTGGGCGGCCTGCCCGCCTGCCGCCGCGACCGGCCGCTTTTCGCCTGGTATGGCGACACGGACATCTTCACCCATTTCTGGCGCCTGGCGCGGCGCCCCGGCGGGCGCGCCACCATCATCCTGCACGCGCCGCTGGACCCCGCCGTCTGGCCGGACCGCAAGGTGCTGGCCGCCGCCTGCGCCCAGGTGGTGGCGGATAGCTGTTCCACACTGCGGCAGAACCGCCCGGCCCTGCCGCTGCGCGCCACCCCGCCGCAGCCCAAGGCCGGTACTCGGCCGGAAATCCTGCCCGCGTGAGGGCTTTGGCCCGCGCTTCCCGCTTGACCCGGCGCGCGCCGATCCCGCAGCCTGCCGGCGTGGAGAAACAAAGGCGGCACACTTTCCTGGCCGCGGGCCGGATGCGCCTCGCTTGACCCGGGCGCGCGGCCTGCGCAAATCCCCGGCTGCCCCCCGCGGCCTTCCAGGCGGGGCGACGGAGCTTGGCCCGGAATGAATCCTCCCCCCGCACCCCCCCGCAAGCGGTTGTTCATCCGCAGTTGGGGCTGCCAGATGAATGTCTATGACAGCGGCCGCATGGCCGATGTGCTGGCCCCGCTCGGCTACATGGCGACCGAGACGCCGGAAGACGCCGACATGGTAGTTTTGAACACCTGCCATATCCGGGAGAAGGCGAGCGAGAAGCTGTTCTCCGAACTCGGCCGGCTGCGGGTGCTGAAACAGGCGAAGGAGCAGTCGGGTAGCCGCATGATCCTGGCCGTCGCCGGATGCGTCGCCCAGGCGGAAGGCGCCGAGATCACCGCCCGTGCCCCCTATGTCGACCTCGTCCTCGGCCCGCAGAGCTATCACCGACTGCCCGAGATGGTGGCCCGCATCAGCCGCGCCGCCGGCGCGGTCATCGAGACGGATTTTCCGACGGAACAGAAGTTCGACTTCCTGCCGGATTCCGCCACGCCGCAGGGCGTCACCGCCTTCCTGACCATCCAGGAGGGCTGCGACAAATTCTGTTCCTTCTGCGTCGTCCCCTACACCCGCGGCAGCGAATTCTCTCGGAGTGCCGCCGCCGTGCTGAAGGAGGCACGGCACCTGGTCGCGCAGGGGGCGCGCGAAATCACGCTGCTCGGGCAGAATGTGAATGCCTGGCATGGGGAGGGGCTGTCGGGCGGCGCCTGGACGCTGGACCGGCTGCTGCTGGAACTGGCGGAGATCCCGAACCTCGCCCGGCTGCGCTACACCACAAGCCACCCGCGCGACATGGATGATGCGCTGATCGCCGCCCATGGCCGCATCCCGCAGCTGATGCCGTTCTTGCACCTGCCGGTGCAGTCGGGGTCTGACCGCATGCTGGCGGCGATGAACCGGGGCCACAAGGCGGATCTGTATCGCCGCATCGCCGACAAGCTGCGCGAGGCGCGACCCGATCTGGCCCTGTCCTCCGACTTCATCGCCGGCCATCCGGGGGAGAGCGAGGCAGACCACCAGGCGACGCTGAAGCTGATCCAGGATGTCGGCTTCGCGCTGGCCTATTCCTTCAAATATTCCGCCCGCCCTGGCACGCCGGCGGCGACCGCCCAGATGCAGGTCGCGGAAGCCGAGAAGGATCGCCGGTTGCAGGAAATTCAGGCCCTGCTGCGGGAACAGCAGGATGCCTTCAACCGTTCCTGCATCGGCCGCCGCTGCGATGTGCTGGTCACGGGTGCCGGGCGGCATGAAGGCCAGTTTGCCGGGCGGTCACCCTGGCTGCAGCCGGTGCATGGCCTTGGATCGCCCGGGATGGCGGGCCAAGTGGTGACGGCGGTGGTGACCGCCGCGATGCCCAATTCGCTTTCCGTGCGCCTCGAGGGGAATGAGGCGCTCGGTCCTCCGTCACAAACGCCCCGTCAGGAGAAGGCCGCCGCTTGAACACACCCCCCGCCGCGATCAGCCTCCGCCCGCCGCCCCGTCCCGCCCTGCGGGACCAGAATACGCAGCGCGTCGTCACCATGCAGTTCGACGACAACCAGTTGCTGCCGCTGCTGTATGGCGAGCACGACCGCAACCTGGCCCGGATGGAAGTCCGCCTGGGCATCCGCCTCGGCAGCCGGGGCAACCGGTTGACCATCACCGGCGCGCCGGAGCGGACCGATGTGGCGGAAGCGGCGCTGATGGCGCTGTGGCGACGATTGCAAAGCGGCGAGCCGGTGGGCAGCGCGGAGGTCGAGGCGGCGATGCGGATGGCGGAGGGGGTTCAGGACAGCGACCCGCGCCTGCCCTTGCAGGACCTGCCGGCAATCCGCACCCGCAAGGGTGCCATCGCGCCCCGCACCCCGGCCCAGGCCGCCTATATCGATGCGCTGGCGCGCAGCGAAATGGTGTTCGGCGTCGGCCCCGCCGGCACCGGCAAGACCTACCTCGCCGTCGCGCAGGGCGTGGCGCTGCTGCAGGCCGGGCGGGTCGATCGCATCGTGCTGTCGCGGCCGGCGGTGGAAGCGGGCGAAAAGCTCGGCTACCTGCCGGGCGATCTGAAGGAGAAGGTCGATCCCTATCTCCGCCCGCTATACGACGCGCTGCACGACATGATGCCCGCCGAACAGCTCACCCGCCGCATGACGGCCGGCGAGATCGAAGTCGCCCCACTCGCCTTCATGCGCGGCCGCACCCTCGCCCATTGCTACGCCATCCTGGACGAGGCGCAGAACACCACCGCGGCACAAATGAAAATGTTCCTGACCCGCATGGGTGAGGGCAGCCGCATGGTGATCACCGGCGACCCGACCCAGGTGGACCTGCCGCCCGGCCAGCGTTCCGGCCTGGCGGAGGCGCTGTCCATCCTCGGCGGGGTGGAGGGTATAACGGTGGCGAGATTCGGCGAGGAAGATGTGGTAAGACATCCCTTGGTTGCGCGCATCGTCGCCGCCTATGGTCGGATGGACCAGGCGGCGCGTGGGCGTGGATGAGTTGTTCGGTGAAGGCGCGCCACACATGGCGGGCCAGGCACCGGGGGCATTTGGAGAGCGATGGAACCGTTAAGTAGACATCCCGGCGCGGGCAATGATGCCCGGGCCGGGATGCAGAGCGAGGATGCGGGCATTACCGTCGTCCTCGCCACCCAGGGCTGGCGCGCCGCCGTGCCCCAGCCGGAGGCGCTCGCGCGCCGTGCCGTGGCCGCGGCCCTGCGGGAAGCTGGCGCCACAGGCGCCGTCACCGTGCTGCTGACCGATGATGCGGAGGTCAAGCGGCTCAACACCGGACACCGCGACAAGGCCAAGCCGACCAATGTGCTGTCCTTCCCGGGCGGCCTGCCGGGCCATCTGGGCGACATCGCCCTGGCGCTCGGCGTGGTCCGGCGCGAGGCGCGGGAGGCTGGGCGCAAACCCGCCGACCACCTGGCGCATCTGGTCGCCCATGGCGCCCTGCACCTGGCCGGGCACGACCATCTGGATGCCGGTGAGGCACGCCGGATGGAACAGGCGGAAGCACGCGTGATGCGCCGCCTCGGCCGCCCCAATCCCTGGAAGGAGGGCCGGGGACGGCCAGCGACATGAACGGCAACGGAGACCAACCCCACCAACCCTCGCCGGTCGAACGCCGCAACAGCCTGCTCTGGCGCATCCAGGGGCTGCTCCGCCGCCGCACCGCCGACACGGTGCGCGACCAGGTGGAGGAACTGCTCGAAGGCCGGCAGGAGGAAGGGGTTCCGCACGACGCGGAACACCTCGCCAGCGGGCTCGATTCCAATGAGCGCGCGCTGCTCGGCAATGTGCTGCGGCTGCGCGACAAGGCGGCCTATGACGTGATGGTGCCGCGCGCCGATATCGTGGCGATGCCGGAGGACCTGACGCTGGACCAGGCCATCAGCATGATCCAGCGCGAGGGCCACAGCCGCTTCCCGGTCTACCGGGAGAACCTCGATGACATCGTCGGCATGGTGCACATCAAGGACGTGTTTGCCTCGGTGGGGCGGGACCCGGCCAGCTTCTCGCTGAAGGCCATCCTGCGCCGGCCGCTTTTCGTGGTGCCGACCATCCCGGTGATGGACATGCTGCTGCAGATGCGCGCCGCGCGCATCCACATGGCCCTGGTGGTCGATGAGTATGGCGGCATCGACGGGCTGGTGACGATCGAGGATCTGGTGGAAACGATCGTCGGCGACATCTCCGACGAGCATGACGAGGTGGCCCCCGTCACCATCCTGGACCGCCCGGATGGCACGGTGGAGCTGGATGCGCGCACCACGGTCGAGGCGTTCGAGCAGAAATTCGGCGCGGTGCTGACGGAGGAGGAGCGCAGCGCGGATATCGACACGGTGGGCGGGCTGATCTTCACCCTCGCCGGGCGCGTGCCGGCGCGGGGGGAATTGGTTTCCCACCCTTCCGGCCTCGAATTCCGGGTGCTGGATGCCGATCCGCGCCGCATCCGGCGGCTGCGGGTGCGGCGCCCCGGCGCGGCCGGCGAGCCGTCCCGGCAGGCGGCGGAGTAGGTGAAACCCCTCTCCCCCAAACCGGGGAGAGGGCTTCAACTCAGTCGCCGGCGGCGACGCGGCCGGCGGCGATCTCGTCATTCACCGCCATCGGCGGCACCACCTTCTGGATGCGCTCGAAGGTCGCCAGCGCCTGACCGACCACCTGGTCCATGTTGTAGTAGCGGTAGGTCGCGAGCCGACCGACGAACCAGGTATCCCGCTCGGCATCCGCCAGCGCCTCATACTTCTTGTACAGCGCCTGGTTCTCCGGCCGGGGGATCGGGTAGTAGGGGTCGCCCTCGGCGGCCGGGAATTCATAGGTGACGCTGGTCTTCGGATGCACCTGCCCGGTCAGGTATTTGTATTCGGAGACGCGGGTATAGAGCGTGGCTTCCGCCGGATGGTTCACCGTGCCGGTCGGCAGCGCCTTTTGCTGGTCCAGCGTCTCATGCCGGAAGCGCAGGCTGCGATAGGGCAGGCGGCCGTGGCGATGGCCGAAATACTCATCCACCGGGCCGGTCCAGATCACACGCCGGAAGCTGAAGCGGCGCCGCGCCTCGGCGAATTCCATCCCGGTGCGGACCGTGATGTTCGGGTGGTCCAGCATGCGGCGGAACATCGCCGTGTAGCCATCCCGCGGCATCGCCTGGAAGCGGTCGGTGAAATAGCGGTCGTCCCGGTTGGTCCGCGTCGGCACCCGGGCGGTCACGGATTTATCCAGCTCGCTCGGGTCCAGCGCCCATTGCTTGCGCGTGTAGCCGCGGAAGAACAGCTCGTACAATTCGCGACCGACCTTGCCGACGACCACATCCTCGGAAGACCGCACCTGGTCCACCTTCTCGGCCCGTTCGGCGAACCAGGCTTCCAGCTGGTCCTCGGTGAGGTCCAGCCCGTATAGCCGGTTGATGGTGTCGAGGTTGATCGGCATCGGCACCTGCACCGTCTGCCCCGTGGTGGGGCTCACCACCTCGGCCAGCACGCGGTGCTCATAGGGCCGCCATGCGGTGAAGCGCGACAGATGCGCGAACACCGCCTCGCTGTTGGTGTGGAAGATGTGCGGGCCGTAGCGGTGGATCAGCACCCCCGCCTCGTCCAGATGGTCATAGGCGTTGCCGGCGATGTGGTCGCGCTTGTCGATCACCAGCACACGGTCGCCACGAGACGCCGCCAGGCGCTCCGCCAGCACGGACCCGGCAAAGCCGGCACCCACGACGAGCCAATCAAACATGGGCTACCCCCTTTGCCTTCGCCGCGACTGGTGCCGCTTCTGGAACCCGCAGCAGCGCGGCCATCCGCGCCCAGGTCATGTCCCACGAGTTCTTCGCCAATTGCTGGTCGACCCGCGCCAGGAAGGGCGCACGCGGCCGCGCCAGCAGCGCATCGGCCTGCTCCGCCAGTTCCGCGGCGGATTCGACGATCTCGACCAGCCCGGCCTCGCCATAGTCCCGCACCACATCCACCACCGGGGTGGAGATCACCGGCAGGCCGGCGGCGAGGAATTCCGGCGTCTTGGTCGGGCTGATGAAGCGCGTGCTCTCATTCAGCGCGAAGGGCATGAAGCCCAGATCCCAATGCGCCAGGTAGTCCGGCAGCTCGTCATAGCGGCGGCCGCCCAGCCAATGCAGGTTCGGCCCCTGCGGCAGGCTGGCCGGGTCGATCTTCACCACCGGGCCGAGCATGATGAGGTGCATCTCGGGCCGCAGCGCGGCGAAGGCCGCGACCAGCGCCAGATCCATCCGTTCATCGATGACGCCGAAGAAGCCGATCCGGGGGTGCGGGATACCGGCGAGGGCGGCAGGCTCCGCCAGCGCGTCGCGGGCCCGGCCGAAATGCGCGGTATCGATGGAGGAGGGGAAGCAGTGCACGCGCCTGTGCCGGTCGCGCTTCGCCTCGAACAGGCTGCGGCCGCCGGTGAAGACCTGGTCCGCCCGGTCCAGCAGGCGCTGCTCCATCGCCAGCATCGCCGGCGGTGCGCCGCGGAAGGCGGAAAGCTCGTCCATGCAATCATAGATCGTCACATCCGGGCGCAGATGGTCCGCGAAGGCCAGCGCCATCGGCGTGTAGAACCAGGCGACCAGCGGGCGTCCGGCGCGTTCCGCCAGCAGCCCGTCCAGCAGGGCGCGCTGGGCCGCGGCGCTGGCCGCTTCATCCAGGCCGTGCGGCAGCACCGGCACCGCGCGCAGCACGCCACCCGGCTGCATCGAGAAATCCAGCCGCGGCTGCGGGATCGGCGCCTCCAGCGGTTCCTCGAAGAAGATCACCTCATGGTCCTGCGCGGCGCGCGTCATCAGGTGCTGCGGGCGCTGGAAGACGAAATCCCAGCGCAGATGGGAAAGGCACAGCAGAACGGGTTGCACCTTGCCGCCGGTGCATGTCGGGGGAGCAGCCTGCATCAACCTGGTCTCCTGGTGTCCAGCATCCCGGCGCGCGCCATCGCGCTCTGCAGCGGCCTTTTTTGGCCGATGCGCCGGACCTAACTGGCTGTCCTGATGTCCGGAAAACGCGCGATGCTGCGCTGCGGTTCCAACCGCCACCGCAATGGCGCCGACGGTGGGCCCGGCAGGAAATTTTCAGGCCCGGCGGAATCGCCTGGCGGCCAGGAAAATGCGCCGGAACAAGGGGCTGGACCGATTACCGGGCGCCAAGCGCGAAGCGAAAGCGGCCTAGGCCAGCCGCCGTTCCGGGTCGGAAGAGAGGCCGGCTATTTCGCGGATCAGCTTGCGCCGCACCGCCTGGCCGAAATCGTCGAAATCCTCTGCCGGGATCATGAAGGCACCCGGTCCGCCGATGACACTCTCCCGATAATAGATGTCGAGCGGAATGGGCGGGCGGCGGCCGAAGGTCGGGCGGTCGTTCAGGATGGGCAGGCCGTTGATGGTGATGCCCTCGGCCACCGCCCGGTCACGGGCTTCCTCCGCCGGCGCGCCGCTGTTGTTGACCCCGTCGCCGGAGACGTCGATCACGCGGCGGGTCGCCTCGAAGGGGCATTCCGCCAGGGTGCGGCGGGAGAATTCGATGGCGCCCGAGATCGATGTCCAGGACAGCGACACCCGCGGCGCCTCCGCCAGGGCCGAGGCCCAGCTTTCCGCCTGCGCCTGGCTGCCGATGCGGGTCCAGGGCAGCACAAGGCGCTGATACTCGAAGCCAGCCCATTCGACATAGGCGAGGGCGATCCCGCCGGTCATGCCGCCACGGATGGCTTCCACCAGCCGGGGGTCCGTCATCGCGCTGCGGTAGCCTTCCCGCTGCAACCGGGCCTCATCCTCATCGACGGAGCGGCTGATATCCACGGCAAGCACCAGCGCGACATCGACCGGGTCTTCCGCCCGGGCACGGGTGGGTCGTAGCGCGGCCGCGGCACCCGCCGCGGCGAGAAGGGACCTGCGGCGCATCCGCGACCTCCCGCTGCATGAACGATGTGCATGCAACCGCACCGGGTAGGGAAGGTTCAAGCGTTAAGATATTTTTTTCCGCGCGTCTTGCGCCGCATCCGTTCAGCCAGTGCGGATCAGCGACGGGCGTAGGCGGCGGCCTGGCGCGCCAGCGCCGCGATGCCGGCGCGCGCCAGCATCTCATGCACCTCCCGGAACGCCGTGGTCTTGGTGCGGCGCTCAGCCTCCAGCAGCGCCGCGCCCTGGGCCTCGAGTGCCGCCAGCGGCCAGATCCGCAGCGCCCGGTCGAAGGCCGGCTTGTGGCGGAAGAACACCGGTGGGCGCAGCACCCCGGCATCGCCGGCCAGTTGCGCCTCATGCAGTCGCTGCACATGGCGCAAGGTTGCGCGCACCACCATCACGGCATTGGCGCCCTCCGCGAAGGCGGTATCCAGGGCGCGGTCAGCGGCCTGGGCCTCGCCGGCGGTGGCGGCCATCAGCGCGGTGTCGAGATCCGCCGTGGCGCCATCCGCGACGCAGGCCATGGCCGCGGCCTCATCGACCTTGCCGCCAGCCCCGGCATGCAGCGCCAGCACCTCCACCGCACGGCGCATCAGCATGCGATCCTCCCCCAGCCGCGCCGCGAGCCAGGCGAGCACAGGCGGGTCCGCCTGCACGCCCTGTTCGCGCAGCAGGCGGCCGATGGTGCCGGCCAACTCCTCCGGCTTCTCGCGGTAGCAGGGCACCACCATCACATCCGGCGCGGCCTCGGCCAGGGCGCGCAGCTTGGAGCGGGGGCTCATCTCGCCGCCTTCCAGCAGCAGCAGCGCGTCCCCGGCACCGGCCAGCGCGTCCTTCAGCGGGGTGGCGTGGGCATCCGTCGCGTCGCGCAGGCGAACCACGCGGCGGCCGCCGGTCATCGCCAGGGCCGCGGCTTCCCCGGCCAGGGCGCCGGGGCGGGTGGCTTCCTCCCGGCTCAGTTCGGCCAGGCGGAAGGGGTCGGGTATCGGGCCGAGCACGGCGTGCATCAGCGCCTCCGCCCGCTCCCGCGCCAGGCCGGCATCGTCGCCATGCAGCAGCACGGCGCGCGTGGCGCCGGGATTGGCGAGGAAGCCGGCGATGCGCTTGGGATCGAGCTTGGCCATCCCGCCTCAGCGGAGGGCAGGCGTCAGCCCGGGCAGCAGTTCCGGCCGCGCCGGCTGCACTACGACGGGGCTTGGGGCGGCTGCCGGCATGGTGGCGCCCTGCGCCAGCCCGGCGGCACCGGCCTCGCGCCTGCGGAAATCCACCACGATGCGGGTCACCACCAGCTCCGCCAGGGTCTCGGCCAGGCGATGTTCCGCCGCTTCCCGGCTGCTATCGGCGGCAAAGAACTGGTTGGGCGGGATGTTGTAGGCCTCGATCGCGCGCTCGGTGCCGGTGGCCAGCGTCTCCCGCGGCGGGCCGATGCGCGCCAGTAGCCAGTTGGCGGTGCCGATGTAGCGCACGCGCGTCGGCGTGCCGTCGCGCTGGATGCCGACGCCTTCCGCCTGCTGGGCCGCGGCCACCTGCAATTCGTACAGCGCCTGGCTCGGCCCGCCGATGGACTGGCCCATGCGCTGGGTCAGCGCGCGGCGCAGCAGCTGGCCGAAGCGTTCCTGGATGATGGCGACGCGGATCTGCGACAGCTCCGCCCGCACATCCGCCGTGCCGCTGCTGCCATAAAGCGGCCGGAAACCGCAGCCGCCGAGGGCCAGCAGGCCGAGCCCGCCGAACAGGCCGCGCCGCGAAAGGGATTCAGACGACGTAATTGACCACCCGCCCCGGAACATGAATTCGCTTCTTCACCGGCTTGCCGCCGAAGGCACGCTGCACGTTCTCCTCCGCCTCGGCCAGGGCGAATATCTCCGCCTCCGGCGCGCCGACGGCGACCTCGATGGTGGCGCGCAGCTTGCCGAGCACCTGCACGGCCAGCGTCATCGTCTCCGCCTTCACCAAGGCCGGGTCGGCTTCCGGCCAGGGCAGCTGGGCGACGAGGTCCGGCGCCCCAGGGTTGAGCAGCGCGTACAGCTCCTCCGCCAGATGCGGCATCATCGGTGCGGCGAGGCGGGCCAGGGTTTCCAGCGCCTCCCGTCGCGCTTCGCCCATGCCCTCCGCCGCGGCCTGCGCCTCGGCATCGCCGATCGCATTGGCGAATTCGTGGATGCGGGCCACGGCGACGTTGAACGCGAAACTGTCCAACGCCTCGGTCACCGCGACCATGGTCCGGTGCGTCACCTGGCGCAGCTTTTTCGCGGCACCGGTCGGCTCAGGCATCGGTGTGCCAGGCGCCGGCAGGGTCGGCAGGGCATTGCTGGCCAGGCGCCAGACCCGTTGGGTGAAGCGGAAGGCGCCGGCGACGCCGGATTCCGTCCACTCCATGTCCCGCTCCGGCGGGTTGTCGGACAGGATGAACCAGCGCGCGGTGTCGGCGCCGTATTTGCCGATGATGGCGCCGGGGTCCACCGTGTTGCGCTTGGACTTGGACATCGCTTCGACCCGGCCGATGGTCACCGGTTCGTTGCCGCCCTTGAGCGTTGCGCTGCGCGTGCCGTCCGCGGCGAGGCTGAAATCCACCTCCTCCGGATACAGCCAGCGGCCATCGGGGCCCTTGTAGCTTTCGTGCTGCACCATGCCCTGGGTGAACAGCCCGGCGAAGGGCTCCGTCACGTCCAGATGGCCGGTGGCCTGCATCGCCCGGGTGAAGAAGCGGGAATAGAGCAGGTGCAGGATCGCGTGCTCGATGCCGCCGATATACTGGTCCACCGGCAGCCAGGCATTCACCGCGGCCTGGGTGACCGGCTCCGCCGCCCCGGGTGAGCAGAAGCGGGCAAAATACCAGGAGCTGTCGACGAAGGTGTCGCAGGTATCCGTCTCCCGCCGCGCCGGGGCGCCGCAGGACGGGCAGGCCACATGCTTCCAGGTGGGGTGGTGGTCCAGCGGGTTGCCGGGGCGCGAGAAGTCGACATCCTGCGGCAGTTCGACCGGCAACTGGTCCTCCGGCACCGGCACGGCGCCGCAGGCGTCGCAATGGATCACCGGAATCGGGCAGCCCCAGTAGCGCTGGCGCGAGACGCCCCAGTCGCGCAGGCGCCAATTGACCACGCCGTTACCCTGGCCCTGGGCCTCCAGCGTCTCGATCGCCGCGCGCTTGGCGGCGGGCACCGGCTTGCCGTCCAGGAAATCCGAGTTGAACAGCGTGCCGTCATCGGTATAGGCGGCGCCGTCCAGGGCGAAGCTGGCCGGGTCCGCGCCGGGCGGCAGCACCACGGGCCGGATCGCCAGGCCGTATTTGGTGGCGAATTCGAAGTCGCGCTCGTCATGGCCCGGGCAGCCGAAGATGGCGCCGGTGCCGTATTCCATCAGCACGAAATTCGCGATCCAGACCGGGAAGGTCTCGCCGGGCAGGAACGGGTGCGCCACCCGGAAGCCGGTGTCGAAGCCGCGCTTCTCCGCCTGCTCGATGGCGACCTCGCTGGTGCCCATGCTGCGGCATTGGGCGACGAATTTCTGCGCCTCGGGGTTCGCGGCCGCGGCGGCCGCGGCCAGCGGATGCTCGGCAGCGACGGCCAGGAAGGACATGCCGAACAGCGTATCCGGCCGCGTGGTGAAGACCTCCACCTCCGCCGTCTCCGCCACCGGCTCGGTCAGCTTGAAGCGCACCCGCGCGCCTTCGCTGCGGCCGATCCAGTTGGACTGCATCAGCTTCACGCGATCCGGCCAGCGATCCAGCCCGCCCAGCGCCTCCAGCAGGTCCGGCGCGTATTTGGTGATGGCCAGGAACCACTGGGACAGCTTCTTCTTCTCGACCAGCGCGCCGGAGCGCCAGCCGCGGCCGTCGATCACCTGTTCATTCGCCAGCACGGTGCCGTCCACCGGGTCCCAGTTGACCCAGGACTCCTTGCGCTCGACCAGCCCGGCCTTCCAGAAATCCAGGAACAGCTTCTGCTGCTTGCCGTAATAGGCGACATCGCAGGTGGCGAATTCCCGCGACCAGTCCAGCGACAGGCCCATGCGCTTCAGCTCGGTGCGCATATTGGCGATGTTGTCGTAGGTCCACTGGCCGGGATGGATGCCACGTTCGCGCGCGGCGTTTTCCGCCGGCAGGCCGAAGGCGTCCCAGCCCATCGGGTGCAGCACCAGGTGGCCGCGGGCGCGCTTGTAGCGCGCGACCACGTCGCCCAGCGTGTAGTTCCGCACATGGCCCATGTGGATCTTGCCGGAGGGGTAGGGGAACATCTCCAGCACGTAGTATTTGCTGGCCCCGTCTGGCGGCACATCGGGCACGGCAAAGCAACCGCGGCTTTCCCATTCCGCCTGCCAACGTGGTTCGGCGGCGGCGAAATCATGCCGGGCTGGCTGTGGCTGGCCAGCATCTTGGGTCGGGGACATCTCGTTCATCGTATTGCGCCAGCGTTACCGCGCGGCGGCGGTGGATTGCGCGCGCAGTTCCCGGGCGCGTGCCAGCACCTGGTCCTCGAGCTCCGAGGCGGTGCCGGCGGAGACCGGGGCCTCGACCCAGGCATTGCCGCGCAGTTCCTGCCGGAACAGTGCCACGCGCACGCCATCCGAGCGAAGCTGGCGGCCGAGGATATAGGCCGTGGCGCGGAAGCGCTCGCTGGGATTGCCGGGCGGCGAATACCAATCGGTGATCAGCACCCCGCCGAACGGATCGGCGGAGGACAGCGGCATGAAGGACAGCGTGTCCAGCGCCGCGCGCCAGAGGAAGGCATTGACGCCGATGCCGACGCCGCCCTGGTCGGCTGCGCCGCGTTGCTGGGTGCGATCGGTGCCGAAGATCAGGATGCCATCGCTGCCGCCAAGGCGGCCGCGCACCTGATCCCGGCGGCGGTCGGAGCTGTATTCATCCAGCTCGGGCGTGCGGAGATTGCCGTCGAGCGTGCTGCACGCCACCAGCAGCGTCCCGGTCAGGCCCACCATCATCAGTCGCGTCAGGCGCATCTTTCCCATCCCGGCCCGGCGGGGGCCTTTTCTCCGGATGGTCTTACCCTTCCGGCGCCCGATCGCAAAGCCAGGGAAAGCGGCCCAGGGTCTCACGCATGAAAAAGGGGTAGCAGGTTGCCCTGCTACCCCCCTCAGGCTCGCTGATCCGGAAGGATCAGAAGGCCATGCGCGTGCCCAGGATGAACACGTCTATGCTGCGGTCGCGGTAGTTGGCTGCCGTGTTGGCTGCACCGAACGGAAGGACGTTCTCATCCTCGACGTTGGTGTAGTTGGCGAACAGTTCGAGGCCCGGAGCCAGGGTGTAGACGGCGCCGACGCCGATCGCACGCTGCTCGCGGTCATTCACGCCCGGAAGAGCGTTGTCACGCTTGCCACGCGAGTAGAAGGCGCCAACCGAGACGGCATCAAAGCGATAGGTCGCACCGATGGTCCAGTTGTTGGAGTTGCTCAGGCCCGGGGCCAGGCCAGCGCGGCCCGGAGCGGACCCGGAGTAGCGGCCCCAAATGTAGTGACCACCGATGGTGAAGCCCATCGCGGACAGGTTCAGGCCGGCCTGGTAGGCGTTCGGGTCACGGTTCGGCGAACCCGTGGGCGAGTCGCCGCGCATGGCGGAGAAGGCCGCGGCCACACCGACATTGCTAAAGCTGCCACGGTAGCGGAGCGCACCAGACAGCTCGTTGCGGATGGAGCCTGCATTGGTGTTGCGCTGCAGGGCGTTGTTCGCTGCCGCGTTCGGCTGCAGGTAGTTCTCACCCTCGTACTGGTTCGGCGCGTAGCTGACGCCAAAATCGAAGCCGAAGAACTGCGGGGACAGGTAGATGACCTTGGTGCTGTCGCTGCCGTCGTTGATGGTCGTCAGGATGTAACGCGTGCCGTCGGCGACCGGCGCCACGAACTCGTCCCAGCCACCCGACTCGCCGAGGTTCGTCACGCTCGGGGCGGCGACCTTCAGCTGGTCGGCGGCGCTGTCCTGGTCACCGAACTGGAAGGTGCCGAGGGTCGGGGAGGAAATGAAGCCCCACATCTCGTCGGTGTCGACGATGGTGCCGCTGCCGCTGTTGGCGGAGCCCGCATTCGTCACGTTGTCCATCTGCAGCTCGATCTCGGCACCATAGGAGATGCCGTTGGCGGCCTTGCCGCGCACGATCACGCTGATTTCCATATCGGACCGGAAGTCGACCTTGGCACGAGAGGCCGGCAGGCCGGTGGTCGCGGCGCTATCGAAGTTGTCGTCGACATAGCCGCCGGTGAACTCGAAGTAGCCGCCCACGCGAACCGTCGGAGCCGTCTGCGCCTGGGCGACAGTGATGCCCATCAGCGCGGCGCCAACCACCGCGGTGGTGCCCAGCAGAATCTTGCGCATATCTAAAAACCTCCTCCTGCGCCGGGTGGCCCCCGGCATGCGACGACCCGCCTGCCCCCCTCGGCAGGACGCCGCCACCAGGTTCCCCCCCGATGGCAGTCAGGCCCGGGGCGGATAATGATCCGCACCACCCGGGCAGGGCAACGGCGCAGCGGCGAGTTCCGCGACTTCCTTGAGACACTGTGGCGAAATGGCCACAAGCTGTCTCACCGCCGCAACGCACCAATCGCGGCCAGGCCGGCAAGCCGGGCGCGGGGCAGCCGCCCCGCTGTCGCCCCGGCGACGCCGCCCAGCGCCACCGCCGGCCGGCGCAGCCGCCTGGCCAATTGACCCCAGCGCAACGGGCCGAGCCCTGGCGCGCCCGGGTGGCTCGGCGTGGCGAAGGCCGGCGAGACGAAGCCGAAATCCGCACCCAGCCGCCGCGCCCGCGCCACGGCCACGCGCCCATGCACCGCCAGCGACAAGCGCGCCCATGGCGCGCCGCGGCGCCGCGCCGCCAGGAAGGCCTGAAGCCGCGGCGGGTCCGGCCGGTCCGGCAGATGCAGGCCGCACCGCGCGCGCAACGCCGCGGCCGGATTGCCGCCCAGCAGCAATATCAGCCCACGCCGCCGCGCAATCTCGCGCAGCCGCGCCAGCACCAGCGGCGGCAGGCCCCGGGCCAGCACCCCGGACCCGCGCGGCAGCCGCCCGGCCGCCGCGCAAGGGTCCGGCAGCCGCGCCGGATCCGAGACCAGCCACAGGCGCGGCACCGCGCCACGCCCGTCGCGCTGCGGCCGAAGCCGGCGTGACCAGTCCGCCAGCGCGGCGCGGCCGGGCTCAGTCACGGCGGGGCGGCCGTCGCCCGTTGTTCCGGCGCCTGTCCCCGGCTGCCGGGCGATTCCGCCCAGATCGAAAATGCTCTAGCGTCCCTGCCATGCCGCACGACCTCCCGCCCGATCCGACCATCGCCGCCAATCTCGGGCAGATCCGCGACAGGATCGCCGAGGCCTGCAGCCGCGCCAACCGCCCGCCCGGTGCCGTCACGCTGGTTGCCGTTTCCAAGACCCATCCCGCCACTGCCGTGGAAGCCGCGCTGGCCTGCGGGCAGATGACCTTCGGCGAGAACCGGGTGCAGGAGGCGGAGGGCAAGTTCCCCGCGCTCCGCCCCGCCTGGCCTGCGCTTCGCCTGCACCTGATCGGCGCGCTGCAGACCAACAAGGCGCGGGAGGCGGTGCGCGTCGCCGACGTGATCGAAAGCCTCGACCGTCCCAGGCTCGCCCTGGCCTTGCGCGACGCCATGGCGCGGGAGGGCCGCCAGCCGCGGCTGCTGGTGCAGGTCAATACCGGTGACGAACCACAGAAGGCCGGCATCGCCCGGGCCGAGGCCGATGCCTTCATCCGCCAATGCCGGGAGGAACATGGCCTGCCGGTGGATGGCCTGATGTGCATCCCGCCGGCCGAGGACGATCCGCGGCCGCATTTCGCCCTGCTGGCCGAGATGGCGGCGCGGCACGGCCTCGTCACGCTTTCAATGGGCATGAGCGGCGACTTCGAGGCCGCGATCGCCGAGGGCGCCACCCATGTCCGCGTCGGCTCCGCCATCTTCGGGCATCGCAGCTGAGGCGCGTCAGTGGTGCTTCCAGGACACCTCGGTCAGCGCCGGCTCGGTCGGGTCGCAGCGCAGCCAGGTGCCGTTCGCGACCGATTGCCCCGTCATCGCGAGAATAAAACCCCAATGCGCGACCACCAGGGTGCTGGACCAATCCTCCAGCGCCGACATCTCACCGCGGAACAGCGCGGCGCGGGCCAGGACCTGGTCGGCCGGTTCCTCCTGCGCCGGCCACCACACCTCCTCCACATGCGTGAAGTCCAGATGCGGCCATTCGGCGGATAGCGCCGTGGCGGGGCTACCGATGTCGCAGGTGAAGGCATAACGTTCCCGCACCAGCGGCTGCACCAGCACGTTCAGGCCCAGCCTGCGGGCCAGGGGTTCCGCCGTCTGCAAGGCGCGGCTGTAGGGGGAGGCGATGATCCGCGTGATGCCCTGTGCCGCCAGCGCCTCCGCCGCCTGTTCGGCCTGGCTGTGGCCGAGCGGGGTCAGGCGCGGGTCGGGAATGCCGGGGTCGCGCCGCGTGGCGCTGAAGTGCAGGTTGAATTCGCTCTGTCCGTGGCGGAGCAGGATCATCGGCGGGGCGGCTCCTGAAGAAGGTCGGGATGTGGGATGCAGATGCGGGACAATCCGCGGCGGCATTCCGGCGTTCAAGGGGATCTATTGACGGTTCGCGCGCATCATCGGTGGTGAAGGCGTTGCGGGGGGGCAGGGGCCGCCTTAAGTGAGTGCTTGATGAGGAGTTGGCAATGTCGGGCGGGTTTCCTGTCGATCTGATCCTGTTCGCAATGGTCGCGGCATTTCTGGTGCTGCGGCTGCGAAGCGTGCTCGGCCGTCGTACCGGCTTCGAGCGTCCGCCGCGCGAGGGTGCGGCGCCCTATGATCCGCGCGCCCCGCGCCCGGCCGGTGAATCCGACCAGCCGGAACTGCCGCCGCCGGCCGCCATCGGCACCACGCGCCATGTGGTGCCGGATGCGCGCACGCCGGCTGGACAGGCCATGGTTCGCATCAAGGGCATCGATCCGTCCTTCGAGCCGCATGGCTTCCTGAACGGCGCCGAGGGCGCCTTCCGCATGGTGGTGGATGCCTTCGCCCGTGGCGACCGCGAGACCCTGCGCGCGCTGCTGGCCGATGACGTCTATGGCGGCTTCGAAGGCGCCATCACCGCCCGGGAACAGGCTGGTGAGACGCAACGCTCCGAAGTGCGCGCCATGCAGGAGGCCGGGATCGAATCCGCCGACCTGCGCGGCTCTGTCGCCGATGTCACCGTCCGCTTCGTCAGCGACCAGGTGAACCTGACCACGGCCAGCGATGGCAGCATCTCCGCCGGCGCCGAGGCGGTGACGGAACTGACCGACATCTGGACCTTCCAGCGCGACCTCCGCAGCGAAGACCCCACCTGGCGCCTCGTCGCCACCCGCTCCGCCTGATTTTTCGACGCTGCCGCGGTGCTGTGGCGAAGGTTTTTCTGGGCCGGTCTGGTTGGGCTGGTTGGGTGTGCGGAGCCAGGGTCCTTCCCCCGGCAGGTGCGTTTTTCCGAACTGCCGGGATGGGCGGAGGATAGGCTGGAAGCGGCGCTTCCGGCCTTCCGGGCAAGTTGCGCCGTAATGGCACGGCTGCCAGCGGACCGGACCATGGGCGGGGACGGGGCACTGGCCCGGACCGCGGGGGATTTCGCCCCGGCCTGTGCCGCGGCGGCGACGCTGCCGGCAGACCCCCCGGCGGCCCGCCACTTCTTCGAAACCCACTTCGCCGCCTACGCCGTCGGCGAGGATGTGCTGACCGGCTATTACGAGCCGGAACTGCGTGGCAGCACCCGCCGCGACGGCCCCTACCAGACACCCCTGCATGCCACGCCACCCGAATTGGTGCAGGTCGATCTCGGCCAGTTCGCCCAGGACCTGCGCGGCCGTCGTACCGCGGGCGTGGTGCGGGACGGCCGCCTGCAACCCTTCGCGGACCGTGCGGCGATCACCGGCGGCGCGCTGGACGGGCGCGGACTGGAACTGGCCTGGGTCGATGACCCCGCCGATGCGTTTTTCCTGCAGATCCAGGGCTCCGGCCGTGTGCGGCTGGCGGAGGGCGGCGTGCTGCGCCTCGGCTACGCGGCCCAGAACGGCCACCCCTACTACGCCATCGGCCGCGCTCTGGTGGAGAACGGCACGCTGACGCGGGAGACGGTCTCGATGCAGGCAATCCGGGCCTGGCTGGCCGAGGCCCCGCCCGGCGAGGCCGCCGCACTGATGAACCGCAACCCGAGCTACGTCTTCTTCCGCCCGCTGACGGAGCTGCCACCCGAAGCCGGACCGCTGGGCGCGCTGGGAGCCCCGCTGACGCCGGGGCGGTCCCTCGCGGTGGATCGCACCCGGACTCCGCTCGGCGCACCCGTCTGGCTGGCCGCACAGGCCCCGCTACGGCGCCTGGTGGTGGCGCAGGATACCGGCGGCGCCATCCGCGGCGCGGCGCGGGCCGATCTGTTCACCGGCTGGGGGGATGCGGCAGGGGCGGAGGCTGGGGGGATGCGGGACCCGGCGGCGCTGTTCGTGCTGGTGCCGCGTCAGGAAAGCCCGGCGCGGTAAGAAAGAGGCCGGGGAGAAGGTATTCTCCCCGGACCCCTCATCTATTTTTGGGACTAAAGGCCGGCGCGGACGATGCGGACGAGCTGGGCGACGTGTTCGGGGGGGGTCACCTTCTCGATGCCGTGGCCCAGATTGAACACGAAGGGGCGGCCACGCATCGCGGCCAGGATCTGCCGCGCCTCCGCCTCCATCGCATCACCGCCGACAATCAGCGACAGCGGGTCCAGATTGCCCTGCAGCCCGACCGTGGGCGCCACCGCGGTGGCCGCGAAGCGCGGGTCCATGGAGGTGTCCATGGCGACCGTGTTGACGCCCGTGCGCAGCGTGTACTCGCCGATCAGCGGGCCGGCCAGGCGCGGGAAGCCGATGATCGGGATGGAGGGGTGCAACCGCTTCAGGCTGCGCACGATGGTCGCGGTGGGCTCGATCACCCAGCGGCGGAACTGCGCGGGCGGCAGCAGGCCGGCCCAGCTGTCGAACAGCATCAGCGCCTCGGCGCCCGCCTCCGCCTGGGCCAGCAGGTATTCGGTCGTGGCATCGACCAGGGTGCGGATCAGCTTGCCGAACAGCGCCGGGTCACCGAACGCCATCTGCCGTGTGGTGGCGAAATCGCGGCTGCCATGGCCCTCCACCATGTAGCAGGCCACCGTGAAGGGGCTGCCGGCGAAGCCGATCAGCGCAGTCTTCGGATGCTGCGCCTCCAGCGCCGCCCGCACCAGCCGCACCGTCTCCAGGATCGGGGCGGACCTTTCCCGCACGGCGCCCACTTCCAGAGCATTCACCGCCGCCAGGTCGCGCAACGGTTCAAGCTGGGGGCCCTCGCCCTCGGCGAAGCGCAGCGGCTGGCCCATGGCCCAGGGGACCATCAGGATGTCGGAGAACAGGATGGCGCCGTCCATGCCGTAGCGGCGGATCGGTTGCAGCGTCACCTCCGCCGCCATCTCCGGCGTGGTGCACAGCTTGATGAAGCCGCCGGCCTCGGCACGGATCTCGCGGTATTCGGGCAGATAGCGGCCGGCCTGGCGCATCAGCCACATCGGCGGCGGCCACACTGCCTCCCCGGACAAGGCGCGCAGCAGCGGTTTCCCGGGCGCATCCATGGTCGTCATGCCCGCTGTCTCTGCCGTCAAACCCGCCTCCCCTGGCTTTGTCCCGTCGCCCTCTGCCTAGGGCACGGCCGCGGAAACGCCAATTCCCCAATAAGAAGAAAGAATCCTAAAGAGTCTGTGGGGGTAGTAGGGGCCTGTGCACGATGGGGATTACGGCTCGCCCGGTTTTCATCCACAGGCCTGTCCCGCCCAGAGTCGGCATGCAAGCGGCTGAATCGCCACGCGGATTCGGATTACCCCCGGAAACGCTCCGCAACCGCGGCGATTCATCCCGTGTACCGGCGCTGAGACGGTTGTCCCCGCTGCGCCGTCCGCGCGGCCGGATCGAGCAAAGTTCTCCCCAGCTTCCACCGTGTTCCCCAGGGTCTTGAGCCCGCTGCCGCGTCGCCCTGTCATGCGTCGTCGCCATGCGGTAAGCCGGAGACTTGGGGAAACCACCCGGAGCCAGGCGCACCATCATGCCCAGCCGCACGATCAACCTGCATCTCGTCTCCGACAGTACCGGGGAGACGCTGAACTCAATCGCGCGCGCCACGCTGTCCCGCTTCGAGGATCCGCATGTCGTCCATCATCGCTGGTCGCTGATCCGGTCCCGCCTGCAGCTCGACCGGGTGCTGGAGGGGATCCAGTCGGAGCCCGGACCGGTGCTGTTCACCCTGGTGGACCGCAGCCTGCGGCTGGCGCTGGAGGAACATTGCCAGCGTCTGCACATCGAATACATGTCGCCGCTCGAGCCGGTGATGGAGATGCTGCAGCAGGCCATCGGCGCGCCGGCGCGGGAAAAGCGCGGCGCCCAGCATGTGATGGATGCGGATTACTTCCGCCGGATCGACGCCATGCACTATGTGCTGGCGCATGATGACGGCCAGGGCACCGCCGGCATCGCGGAGGCCGATGTCTGCATCGTCGGCGTCTCCCGCTCCTCCAAGACGCCAACCTGTTTCTACCTGGCCAATCGTGGCATCAAGGCGGCCAATGTGCCGCTGGTGCCGGGCGCGCCACTGCCAACGGAGCTGGAGACGGCGCCCTGCCCGGTGATCGGCCTGCATATTGAGACCAATGCCCTGATCGAGATCCGCCGTCATCGCCTGAAGCTGATCGGCGCCCATGGCGTGCACCACGACGCCACGGACTACGTGGACCATGAAGCGGTGAAGGCGGAAATCCAGGCGGCCCGCCGGCTTTGCACGCGCTATGGCTGGCCGGTGATCGATGTCACCCGCCGCTCCATCGAGGAAACGGCGGCGACCGTCCTGCAACTGATGGAAGCCTGGCACGCCCGCCGCGGCGAGCGGCCGCCGGAGCGGCCGCAGCCGAGCGACCCGGCCTCCGGCCTGCCCGCCTGATGCAGCAGGCTCCGGATCTGGCGCTGGTCCTGGCCAGCGCCTCCGCCACGCGCCGCGCTTTGCTGGAGGCCGCGGGCCTGCGCTTCGAGGCGATGGCCGCGGCGGTGGATGAGGCCGCGATCAAGGAAGGCGCCCAGGCGGAGGAAATACCGCCCGCCGAGGCCGCGATCATGCTGGCCGAGGCCAAGGCCATGCGGGTGGCGCGCAAGCGGCCGGAGGCGCTGGTGATCGGTTGCGACCAGCTTCTGACCTGTGCGGACGAGGACGGCGTGCTGCGCTGGTACGACAAGCCCGCGGATCTGGCCGCCGCGCGCCGCCAGCTTCTGGCGCTGCGCGGCAAGCGGCATGAGCTGGTGACGGCGACCGTGGCCTGGCGTGGCGGCCAGCGCATCTGGCAGGACGTCACCACCCCGCGCCTGACCATGCGGAATTTTTCCGAAGCGTTTCTCGACGCCTATCTGGCGGCGGAGGGCGAGGCGATCCTGTCCAGCGTCGGCGCCTACCGGCTGGAAGGCGCAGGCGTGCATCTGATGGCGAAGGTGGAGGGCGCGCACAGCGCCATCCTCGGCCTGCCGCTGCTGCCCTTGTTCGGCTTCCTGCGCCAGCACGGTGTGCTGGGCGCCTAGATGTTTGGTCCCAGGCTTTGATGGTGCATTCTTGTCGCCTGGATGGAGGGATGCGCTATGGGCCAAGTTCTCCATGGGAGCGCCACCACGACAGAGGCGGTCCGTCGAGCGATACAGCATAGTCAAGCGAGCCT
>NZ_JAUYTS010000034.1 GCF_030695085.1 Falsiroseomonas sp.
CCGCTGGGTCTGGCCGGCTTCAGCGAGCGACTGGCGCGACGTCTGGACGCAGCCCTTGCGGCGCCCTTGGGCCTGGAGCGCGTGCCGGCGCTGGGCTTGGTAGATGTCCCGGCCGCGGATCAGCGCGCCGAGCTCGGCTTCGATTTCGCCCTGCCGGAGATCGCGCTGGCGGATCTTGCTGCGGCCTGCGCACGGCACGGCGAAGCCGAGTGGGTGCCGGCTTCGTCGCGACGCGTGGCCGGCCTGATGAGCGGCAAGATCGACCTCGTGTTCCGCGCGGGCGGCCGCTTCCACGTGCTCGACTACAAGGGCAATTGGCTGGGTGAACGCGTGTCCGACTACACGGGGGAGCGTTTGCTCGCGGCGATGGATCACAGCCAGTACCGCTTCCAGGCCCTGCTGTACACGCTGGCGCTGGACCGCTATCTGCTGCAGCGGCTGGGCGGTAGTTATTCACGTGAACAGCAGCTTGGCGAGTGCGTGTACCTGTTTCTGCGCGCGGCCGGGCTGGCGCCGGCGGCGGGGGTGTGGCGACAGCGCTTTGCTCCGGCGCTGATCGAGGAGGCGCAGGCAGCCCTGGCGGGTGCCTGGTCGAATGGGGTGGCGGCATGAGTGCGGCGTGGGATTCATCGGCAGCGGAAGGCTTCGGCCGCTTTGATTTCCGGCGTCGACTGGGCGAGGCCTTCGGCGGGGAAGACGGGGATTTGCGGGCGATTGACCGCGCGGTGGCGCGCTGGGTCTTGGCGCACGGCGGCTCGATGCTGCTGGCGCGGGTGGCGGCGGCGGCCAGTCGCGCGGAAGGCGAAGGCGACAGCGTGCTGGTGCTCACCGGGCAGGACAGCGGGCGGTTTATCGCGGCTCTGGATGCCGAGGCTTTGGCGGCCTTGGCCTGCGAGCCGCTGGTCGCGAGCGTCGAGCAGGCCGCGCAGATGGCGGGCGGCGTCAGTTCCGATGCGTGTGACGCGGCGCCGGGTTGGGCGTTCGTGCTCGACGGAATGCAGTTCTATCTGCGACGCAGTTTTGCGCATGAGCAGGCGCTGGCGGAGA
>NZ_JAUYTS010000037.1 GCF_030695085.1 Falsiroseomonas sp.
GCAGCTCCATGCCGACCGACCCGCGCTGACCATCGTGATGATCGAGCACAAGCTGCAGGTGGTGCGGCAACTCGCATCCCGCGTCATCGTCATGAACCACGGCAGCGTGCTGGTGGACGAGACGCCTGGTGAGGCGCTGGCCGATCCGCGTGTCATCGCGGCCTATCTCGGGCGCGCCGAGACGAGCCACGCCCATGGCTGAACCTTACCTGTCGATCGACGCGATCGACGTCTTCTACGGCCCGGTGCAGGCGTTGTTCGGCGTCACCGTCACCGTGGCGCGCGGCGAGGTCGTGGCGGTGCTGGGCGGCAATGCCTCCGGCAAGTCGACCACGGTGAAGGCGGCGCTCGGCATCGTTCGGCCGCGCAATGGCAGCGTGACGCTGGACGGCACCCGGATCGACGGGCTGTCGCCGCATCAGGTCATCGCCCGCGGTGTCGGCTCGATCCCCGAAGGGCGCCGGGTCTTTGCGGAGATGAGCGTCGAGGAGAATCTTCGCCTCGGTGCCTATGTCCGGCGCGGCGAAGGCAAATCGGTGCTGGACGCGGATATCGACGCCGCCTTCGATCTGTTCCCCCGCTTGGCGGAGCGCCGCCGGCAGGCTGCCGGAACCATGTCGGGGGGTGAGCAGCAGATGCTGGCCATGGCCCGAGCCTGGATGCGGCGCCCGGACCTGCTGTGCATCGACGAGCCATCGATGGGCTTGTCGCCGCTGTTCGTGGACCATGTGTATGAGGTGCTGGCCCGGTGGAAGACCGCGGGCCTGACCATCCTGATGGTCGAGCAGAACGCGAACATGGCGCTGCAACTGGCCGATCGTGCCTATGTGCTGCGCAACGGCGCCATCGCTGTGCAGGGCCGCGCCGCGGACCTCGCGCGCGATCCGGCGCTGCGCCAGGCCTATCTCGGGGGCTGAAGCTGGTTGCCCCCTCGGCGGGCCGTCGCATCGCGGCGCTTTTTTGAACGACACCGTCGCTCGCGGCCGTGCGACCCAGACGCATGGTTGAGCCCGGGCTTGGCTAACGGGTAGGCGGATCGCGCCCGAACAGCGTTCGGAACCAGCACGCGGACAGCATGTCTGCCACCCCATCCTCCGGCATCGCTGCGAGCGGGCCGATGGCGGGCCGCACATAAAGGTCACGCAGCACGCCTTCGACCATGGCGATGCAGGCCAGGGCTCGGGCAGACTTCTCCACCTCCGGCAGTGCCGCGGCCGAGGGATCGTTGCGTTCCCACGCCCGCACGACCCGCGCGGCAAGCGCCAGGTTCGCCTCCTGCCCGATGCGCGCGAATTCCGGCTGCGCATTGCCGAGCTGCATGAGGCAGCGCATCAGGCCGGCATTCCCGCGATAGACGCGGACGTAGTAGCGGTTGGCCGCGCGGATGCGGTCGTAGATCGGCGTCGCGGTAGCCGAGACGGGGCGGCGCTGGCGCACGGTTGTCATGAAGTCGGACAGCACCGCCTCGGCCGCCGCGCTGCCATCGGGCCAGTAGCGGTAGAAGGTGCCATGCGCGAGACCGGCCTCGGCCGCGCAATCGGCGACGCGCAGCGCGTGCAGCCCGCCCTGTTCCAGCAGCCGCGCGACGGACAGCATCAGGCGCAGGCGCGTGCGGATGGTCTTCGGCTGCGCCGTGGCGGCGGCCAGGCGCTCGTCCAGCTGCTCGCGGTAGACGAAGGGGCCTCGCGCCAGAAGCGCGGCGGCATCCGGCGGCTCGGCCGGGGTCTCGGCCTGGGCGGGGTTGGGCGACATCAAGGCCGGGGTCAATTCTGATATTGACATCAGTGTCATTTACCGTGAGCGTTCCTACAAGACCAGTGATCTGGGAGAGGTTGCGCCAACGTGCCACCCCTGACCGCCACCCTGGCGAACGATCCGGTGCTCGCGGCCCATGCCGCGATGCGCGCGCGGATCGAGGCGCCGCCCTTCGCCGCCTCGCTCGGCGCCTTCGTGGATGCGGCCGCGGCCGCACACGGTGCCGCGCCGCTCTGGCGCTTCATCGATGCGCCGGATGGCCTGCCGCTGCGCGAGATAAGCTATGCCGGCCTGGCGGAGGCGACGCGGCGCGTGGCATCCGGCCTGGCGCAGGCGGGCGTGCGGCGCGGCGACCGCGTTGGCGTGATGCTGCCGAACATCCCCGCCTTCCCCATAACCTGGCTCGCGCTTGCGCGGCTCGGCGCCATCATGATCCCGGTGAATACGGGCTACACGGCGCGTGAACTGGATTATGTGCTGGGCGATGGTGGCGCCTCGCATCTCGTCGTGCATGAGGACGCGTTGCCGGCGCTGGAGGAGTTGCTGGCGCAGCGGCCGATCCTCGCCCCCGACAGCATCCATGTCGTCGGCCTCGTCCCGCAGGGAATGCGCGACTGGATGACGCTGCTGGATGGTGATCCGGGCGGGCCGCCGGGCGCGTCGCCTGGGCTCGATGACCTGGTGAACCTGCAATACACCTCCGGCACCACGGGCTTCCCGAAGGGCTGCATGCTGACCCACCGCTATTGGCTGACGCTCGGGCGCGTTGCGGCCGGGCGCGGCGGCGATGTGCGCGTGGTGCTGGCCGCGCAACCCTTCTACTACATGGACCCACAATGGCTGCTGCTGATGGCGATGCATCTCGGCGGTCGCTTCGTGGTGGCCCCGCGCCCCTCGGCCACGCGCTTCATGGACTGGGTGCGGCGCGAGGGCGTGGAGTACTGCATCTTTCCGCAGATCGTGCTGAAGCAGCCGGAATCGCCCGATGACTCGCGCAACGCACTGAAGCGCGTTTCGATCTTCGGCCTTCGGTCCGACATGCATGCCGCGATGGAACGCCGCTTCGGCTGCGTGGCGCGGGAGAGTTTCGGCATGACCGAGATCGGCTCCGGCCTCACCACCCCGCCGGAGGCGTTGGAGATGATCGGCAGCGGCACCTGCGGCCTGCCCTCGCCCTTCCGCGAGGCGAGCATCCGCGACGCTGACGGCCGTGAGCTTGGCGCGGGGGAGATCGGCGAACTCTGGATCCGCGGCCCCGGCATCCTCAAGGGCTATTGGAACAAGCCGGAGGCCAATGCGGAGGCCTTCCGCGAGGGCGGCTGGTTCCGCACCGGCGATCTGTTCCGCCGCGATGCGCGCGGCTTCCATTTCATCGTGGGCCGGGTGAAGGACATGATCCGCCGCTCCTCGGAAAACATCGCCGCGCGTGAGGTGGAGGCGGTGCTGATGCAGATGGATGCGGTGGAGGAGGCGGCGGTGATCGGCGTGCCCGATGCCGATCGCGGGCAGGAGGTGAAGGCCTGCCTGGTACTGAAGCCCGGCCTTGGCCAGGCGGACCTGCCGCCCGAGGCGGTCTTCGCGCATTGCGCGGCGCAGCTCGCGCGGTTCAAGGTGCCGCGATTCCTGGAATACCGCGCGTCACTGCCGAAGACACCGTCGCAGAAAATCGCCAAGCATGTGCTGGTCGCCGAGCGCCCAGACCTGCGCGAGGGCGCGATCGACCGGCTGAGGATCTGACAGACCATGCCGCTTCGCTATGAAACCGACGGGCCGATCGCCATCTTCACCATCGACAACGGCGCGGTGAACCCGACGACGCCGGCGATGCACAAGGAACTGCACGCGGCGATGACGCGCTTCCTGCGCGACCCCGAGATCCGCTGCGGCATCCTGACCGGCGCCGGCGATCGGGCCTTCTGCGCCGGTGACGACATCAAATCCCCAAGGCGGGCAATGACGGCGGAGGAACAGCTCGGCGACCACCTCTGGCCGCATTCCACCGAGGGTGCGACGCCGCATGATTTCAGCTGGTCGCGCGACGTGATCCTGATGGAGCGGTTCAAGCCGATCATCGGCGCGGTCAATGGCTGGTGCCTCGGCATGGGGCTGATCTACCTGCTGACGCTGACCGACATCCGCATCGCCGCGACCACCGCACGCTTCGGCTTCCCGGAAGTGGCCTACGGCATGGGCGGGGCCGGCGGCTCGACGCGGCTGCTGCGCCAGATGCCGCCGGTCGCGGCGATGTGGATGCTGCTGACCGGTGAGCCGATGACGGCGGCGGAAGCCGAGCGCAACTTCCTCATCAACCGGGTCGTCGAGCCCGAACGCCTGATGGAGGAGGCACGCCGCATCGCCAGCGGCATCTGCCGCCATCCACCGGCCGCGGTGCGCGTGGAGATGGAAGCCTCCTACCGCGCGCAGGATCTCAGCCGCGCCGACGCGGTCGCCTTCACCAAGCACCTCTATCGTCTGCAGCGCCTCGGCCTG
This sequence comes from Falsiroseomonas sp., assembly GCF_030695085.1. Taxonomy (GTDB): domain Bacteria; phylum Pseudomonadota; class Alphaproteobacteria; order Acetobacterales; family Acetobacteraceae; genus Falsiroseomonas. The sequence goes on from NZ_JAUYTS010000037.1 coordinate 4,246, forward strand.
TCCGATGGTGGAGACCTGCTGGAGGATGGTTTCCTGTATCGCCGTGGCGATCAGGCATGATCCGCTCCTGTCCGGGAGCTGCACTGACGGTCCTCGTCCGAGGCACTGAAAACCAGAAGAAGGGAGAGCAGGCATGTCCATCAAGACGACACGCAGGGCGGTACTCGGCGCGGGGCTCGCCGCGGCAACGCTGCCACTGCCCGCAATCGCGCAGAGCAGCGTGCCCAAGCCGGACCGGATCGTCGTCAACGCATCCGGCGGCGCCATGGCGAACCTGTTCCGCCGCACCTACAATGCGGAGTTCGAGAAGCGCCACGGGATCCGCGTCGTCGACACCTCGCCGGTCGATTTCGGCAAGCTGCGCGCAATGGTCGAGAGCGGCAATGTCGAATGGAGCGTGACGGAGCTTGGCGGGCAGGACTTCGTTCGCGCCAAGAACATGAATCTGCTGGAGCCGCTCGACCTCTCCATCATCGACCTGTCGAAGTATCCGGCCGCGGTGCGCGACACCCACGCCTTCCCCTCCTCGGTCTATTCGACCGTGATGGCGTATCGGACCGATGTCTTCCGTGACGGTTCGCACCCGAAGGGCTGGGCGGAGTTCTGGGATGTGCGGCGCTTCCCCGGCCCGCGTTCGCTGCGCAACCATCCGGTGGACAATCTGGAATTCGCGCTGCTCGCGGATGGCGTCGAGCCGGACAAGCTCTACCCGATCGACATCGACCGCGCGCTGCGCAAGATGACCGAGCTGCGGCCGCATATCTCGGTGTGGTGGACCACGGGCGCTCAGCCGGCGCAGCTTCTGGTGGACCGGGAGGTTGTGCTCGCCTCCGGCTGGAACGGGCGCTTCTACGACATCGCCAAGCGCGGCGCGCCGGTCGCGGTGGAATGGCAGGGTGGCTCCGCCAAGCAGAACGCCTTCGGCATCCCGCGTGGGGCACCGCACCTGCATTGGGCGAACCAGTTTCTCCAGGTGATGACCACGCCGGAACTCCAGGCCGTCTATGCGACGGAGCTCGCCTATCCCGGCCTGCATCCGGATACGGTCAATTTCGTCGCCGAAGACATCAAGCCGCATCTGCCGACCACCCCCGCTAACCTGGAGAAGCAGTTCTGGCTCGGCGTGGATTGGTGGACGGAAAACGGCCAGCGCGCGCAGGAAGCGTGGAACCGCTGGATGCTGCGGCGCTGATGCCGCGGCTGCGGGAGGGTCAAGCGTGGATCTGACAGTGCGTGGCGTGGTCCGGCGTTTCGGCGCCGTGACCGCTCTGGCCGGCGTGGACCTGACGGTGGCCGAGGGTGAGCTGCTCACCATCCTCGGCCCCTCGGGTTCCGGCAAGACGACTTTGCTGAAGGTCGTCGCCGGCTTCGAGATTCCCGATGAGGGCACGGTGCATCTCGGCACCGCGGACGTCACCATGGCGCCGCCGCGCAGTCGCGATGTCGGCATGGTGTTCCAGAACTACGCGCTGTTTCCGCATCTGACGGTCGCGCAAAATGTCGCCTTCCCGCTGGAGATGCGCCGCCTGCCGAAGCCGGAACGCACGCAGCGGGTGGCGGAGGCGCTGGCGCTGGTGGAATTGACGGATTACGGCCACCGCCTGCCGCGCCAGCTTTCGGGCGGGCAGCAGCAGCGCGTGGCGCTGGCGCGCGCCATCGTCTTCAAGCCGCGCCTGCTGCTGCTGGATGAGCCCTTCGGCGCGCTCGACCGCAAGCTGCGTGAGTCGATGCAGCTGGAAGTGCGGCGGCTGCAGCGGCGGCTGCGCCTGACGACGCTGTTCATCACCCATGACCAGGAGGAGGCGCTGATCCTCTCCGATCGCATCGCGGTGATGAGCGCCGCGCTGATCGAGCAGGTCGGCACGCCAGCCGAAGTCTATGCCCGGCCGGCCACGCGCTTCGTCGCTGACTTCGTGGGCGAGTCCAATCTGCTCGATGGCATCGCCACGGAGGGCCATGGCGCGGAGGTGTCCGGCCTCGGTCGCGTGCAGGCCGGCGCCTCAACCGGCGCGCCCGGCGCGCGGGCCACGCTTCTGCTGCGGCCGGAGGCGCTGCGGGTTGGCGCCGAGGCCGCTGCCCTGCCCAACCGCGCCAGCGCCCGCATCCTGGAGACGGTGTTCCTCGGCCTGTCCGTCAAGCTGCGGCTGCAGGTGGAGGGCGGGCCGGAGATGCTGGCGCGGCTGCCGCTCCGCCCCTCCGCGCCGCTGCCGGTGACCGAGGGTGAGGTGGTGCCGCTCGGCTTCGCGACGGAGGATGTGCATGTCATCCGCCACGGCTGACCGCCGGCGCGCCGATCCGGCGCGGGCGCGGGAACGGATGCTGGTGATGCTGGCGTTGCCTGCGCTGCTGCTGCTCGGCGTGATTTTCATCTGGCCGCTGCTGCGGCTGCTGTCGATGTCGGTGGCCGATGGCACGCTCGACCAGTTCGAGAAGGCGGCGCTCGACGACCTTTATGTGATGGTGCTGTATGAGAGCATGGAGATCGCGGTGCTGGTCACCGTGATCTGCCTGGCGCTCGCCTATCCGGTCGCGGCCTGGCTGGCACAGGCGGGGCGCACGGGCTTCATCCTCGGCATGTTCTTCCTGCTGCTGCCGTTCTGGACCAGCATCCTGGTGCGGACCTATGCCTGGATGGTGCTGCTGGGGCGCAACGGCGTGATCAACCGCACGCTGCGGGACTGGGGCTGGATCGAGTTTCCCCTGCCGCTGCTGCACAACCTCACCGGCGTGCTGATCGGCATCGTGCATGTGATGCTGCCCTACATGGTGATCCCGATCTATGCCGCGCTGCTGCGCATCGACCCCGATCTGCGGCGCGCGGCGGAAGGGCTCGGCGCGCCCGCCTGGCGCGCCTTCCTGCGCGTGACGCTGCCGCTTTCCCTGCCTGGTGTCTTCGCCGGCTGCGCGCTGGTCTTCGTCATCACGCTCGGCTTCTTCATCACGCCGGCGCTGCTGGGTGGCGGGCAGGTGATGATGATCGCGATGCTGATCGAGCAGCAGGTGCGCGAATTCCTCGACTGGAACTTCGCCGCGGCGCTGGCGACGGTTCTGTTGGCGGCGACGCTGGTGATCTACGCGGCGCTCGCCAAGCTGACGGGGGGGCAGGGCCATGGCGCACGCTAGGCGGCAGCCCCGCAACCTCGGGCGCATCCTGCTGACCATTTTCGCCGGGCTGGTCTTCGCCTTCCTGATGCTGCCGCTGCTGGTGGTCTTCCCGATCTCCGTCTCCTCGGCCTCCTACCTGCAGTTCCCGCCGCCGGGATTTTCCTGGCAGTGGTATCAGCGCTACCTCGAGGATCCGGTCTGGATCGAAGCGACCATACGCAGCTTCAAGGTCGCCATCCTCTGCACGGTGCTGTCGATGGGCCTCGGCGTGCCGCTTTCCTTCGCGCTGGTGCGGTCGCGTCTGCGCGGCATGCGGATCGCGGACCGGCTGGTGGCGGCGCCGATCATCGTGCCGAACATCATCATCTCCATCGCCATCTACAGCCTGTTCGCGAAGCTGCAGCTGATCGGCGTCTGGTACGGCATCGCGGTGGCGCATACCATTCTCGCGCTACCCTTCGTCGTGATCCTGGTCAGTGCCGGGCTGCGCACCTTCGACGAGGCGCAGGAACAGGCGGCGATGGGGCTCGGCGCATCCTGGCCCGTCGCGGTCTGGCGCATCACGCTGCCCCAGTTGCGGCCCAGCCTGATCTCCGCCGCCTTCCTCGCCTTCGTCACATCTTTCGACGAGCTGGTGATCGCGATGTTCCTCTCCGGCGCATCGATGACGCTGCCGAAGAAGATGTTCGACAACATCATGCTGGAGATCGACCCGACCATCGCCGCGGTCTCCGTGCTGCAGATTTTCCTGGCCTGCATCTGCCTGGGTGTCGCGACGCTGTTCGGCCGCGGCGTGGTACCCGGGACGGCCGGCCGATGAGGAACGACGCCATGGACAGCACCGTCTTCCACCCGGATTTCAAGCCGCTTCCCTACTGGTGGGAAGCGATCCCGATCGGCACGAACCCGGAGGCCGAGCTGCCGGCGAAGGCCGATGTCGTCATCGTCGGCGGCGGCCTTACCGCGCTGAACTGCGCGATCGAGCTGGGCCGCGGCGGCGCCAGGCCAGTGGTGCTGGAGGCCGAGGATTTCGGCTTCGGCGCCTCCACCCGCAATGGCGGCGCGGTCTCCGGCGGCGTCAACCTTGGCAAGGGCATGTCGGGGGCGAAGGCGGGCGATGGCACGATTGACCCGGTGGTGCGCGCCATGATCGGCGACGCAGCCGAAAGCTTCACCCATATCGAGACGATGATCGCGCGCGAGGGCATCGAATGCCACTATGAGCGTTGTGGTCGCTTCGTCGGCGCCTTTACGCCGAAGCACTATGATGGCCTGGCCGCGCGTATCGGGTTGCTGAACGGCGAGGCGAAGGCGGAGGCGAGCATGGTGCCGCCGGAGCGGCAGCGGGAGGAGATCGCATCGGATTTCTACCGCGGCGGCATGGCGATCGAGCGCAGCGGCAAGCTGCATCCGGGCCTTTATCATCGCGGACTGATGGCCGTGGCGGAACGCCATGGCGCGACGCTGATCGGCCGCACGCGCGCCGGCCGGCTGACACGCCAGGGCGCTGGCTGGACGGTCGAGACCTCCCGCGGGACCATCGCGGCGGATGAGGTCGTCATCGCGACCAACGGCTATACCGGAGGGCTGACGCCGGATCTGCAGCGCCGAGTCATCCCGCTCGCCTCGCATATCATCGCGACGGAGCCGCTCGACGCCGATCTCGCGCGCAGCCTGATCCCGAAGGGACGCACGCTGTCCGATACGCGAAGGGTGCTGTCCTACTACCGCATGTCGCCGGATGGCAGGCGCGTGCTGTATGGCGGCCGCGCGCGCTTCACCCAGGTGGGGCCGGAGGTTTCGGCACCTGCGCTGCACGCGATGATGCTGGCCCGCTGGCCGCAGCTGAAGGGTGTGCGCGTCACCCATGCCTGGACGGGCAATACCGCCTTCACCTTCGATTTCCTGCCGCATATGGGCATCACGGAGAAGGGGCTTCACTACGCCATGGGCTGCAACGGCTCGGGCGTCGCGATGCTGTCCTATCTGGGCGGGCAGATCGGACGGAAGATCCTGGGTGGCGGCAACCATGTCACCGCCTTCGACGGGCGGGACTTTCCAACCAGGCCGTTCTACACGGGCTATCCATGGTTCCTGCCGGCCGTCGGCACCTACTATCGCTTTCGCGACTGGCTCGACCGCAAGGTCGCCTGACGCGCAATCCGCTGGGCCTGCGTGCTGGTCCCGGCGCGGCCGTGTGGCGCGGGGCTGCGAGGGTGCCGTCAGCCTCGTAAATGGCACGCCACACGATGGCCGGGCGCAACCTCCCGCAGTTCCGGCACCACGGTCTGGCACGGTTCCGCCTTGGCGATCGGGCAGCGGGTGTGAAAATGGCAGCCACTCGGCGGGTTCAGCGGGCTCGGTACGTCACCCTTCAACATGATGCGCTGGCGCTTCACCGTGGGGTCGGGGATCGGCACCGCGGACAGCAGCGCCTCCGTGTAGGGATGCAACGGGTTGGTGTAGAGATCCCGCGCCGAGGCGATCTCGACGATGCGGCCGAGATACATCACGGCGACACGGTCGCTGGTGTGTTCCACCACCGACAGATCATGGGCAATGAACAGGTAGGTCAGGCCGAGCTTTTCCTGCAGGTCCTCCAGCAGGTTCACCACCTGCGCCTGGATCGAGACATCCAGCGCGGAAACCGGCTCGTCGCAGACAATCAGCCTGGGCGAGACGGCCAGCGCGCGCGCGATGCCGATCCGCTGGCGCTGGCCGCCCGAGAATTCATGCGGAAAGCGCCGCATCTGGTCGGCATTCAGCCCCACCGTCTCCAGCAGCTCCACCACCCGGTCTTCGCGTTCCTGCCGGGTGCGGCCGAGCTTATGGATGACCAGCGCCTCGCCGATGATCGCGCCCACCGTCATGCGCGGATTGAGGCTGGCAAACGGGTCCTGGAAGATGATCTGCATGTCGCGCCGCAGCGTGCCGAGCTGGTTGCGGTCCAGCGCCGTAACGTCGCGCCCATCGAACCAGACCTGACCGCCGCTGGGTTCGATCAGCCGCAGGATCAGGCGGCCGGTGGTGGATTTGCCGCAGCCGGATTCGCCGACCAGCCCCAGCGTTTCCCCCGGCGCGATGTCGAAGCTGACGCCGGAGACGGCGTGCACCTCCTCCACCTTCCGGCCGAACAGGCCGCCGGTGATGGCGAAGCGCTTCTGCAGATCCTGCACGCGCAGCAGCGGTTCGGTCATGGGCGGGCTTCCGGGTACAGGATGCAGGCCACCTTGTGGCCTGGCGCCACCTCCCGCAGGGGCGGCTCGGCGGCGACACAGTCGGGCATGGCGTGGCGGCAGCGCGCGGCGAAGCGGCAACCCACCGGCGGGTTGAGCAGGGATGGCACGGTGCCGGGAATTGCCTCAAGCCGGGTATGCGTGGTGGCCGCCAGGTCGATGCGCGGGATCGATCGGATCAGGCCCTGCGTGTAGGGGTGGCGCGGATCGGCGAACAGCGCCTCCACCGGCGCCTCCTCCACCACCTTGCCGGCATACATCACGACGACGCGCTGCGCGGTCTCGGCCACCACGCCCATCGCATGGGTAATCAGCAGCACGGCCATGCCGAGGCGCTGCTTCATCTCGTTCAGTAATTCCAGGATCTGCGCCTGGATCGTCACATCGAGCGCCGTGGTGGGCTCATCCGCGATCAGCAGCTTCGGGTTGCAGGACAGCGCCATGGCGATCATCACGCGCTGACGCATGCCGCCGGAGAATTGGTGTGGGTAGTCATTCACCCGGCGCTGCGGGTTCGGAATGTTGACCAGGCGCAGCATCTCCGCCGCGCGGTCCATCGCGGCGCGGCGGGACAGGCCCTCATGCTGGCGAACCGTCTCCGCGATCTGCTGGCCCACGGTGTAGACCGGGTTGAGGCTGGTCATCGGTTCCTGGAAGACGAAGCCGATCTCCTTTGATCGGATCTTCTGCATCTCGGCGGGCGGCAGCGGCACCAGGTCGCGGCCCTGGAAGCGGATCTCGCCGGCGGCGATGCGGCCTGGCGGCATGGCGATCAGCTTCAGGATCGTCATGGCCGTCACGGTCTTGCCGCAGCCGGATTCGCCGACGACGCAGACCGTCTCCGCGCGGTTGACGGACAGGTCCACGCCATCCACCGCGCGAACCATCCCGTCATCGGTCTTGAAGTGCACCTTGAGGCCATCCAGCACGAGTAAAGGGGCTTCGGTGAGCCGCGTGTCCGGCGCGGCCGGCCATGTCACATCGCTCATGTCACGCGCCTGGGATCGAGGGCATCCCGCAGGCCATCGCCGACGAAATTGATGGTGAGCACGGTGAGGAAGATGGCGAGCCCCGGGAACAGCGCCCAGTGCGGTGCGAAATCCAGGTTGTCCTTGGCATCGAACAGCAGCCGCCCCCAGGTCGGGATATCCGGCGGAAAGCCGAGGCCCAGGAAGGACAGCGTGCTTTCCGCGATGATCGCGCCGGCGACATCGATGGTGGCGGTGACGATCACCGGCCCCAGCGCATTGGGCAGGATATGGCGCAGCACCAGCCGCGCCCGGCTGGCGCCCAGCGCGCGCGCGGCCTCGACGAATTCCTTCTCCCGCAGCGAGAAGAACTGCGCACGCACCAGCCGCGCCACCGGCATCCAGTTGAAGATGCCGATCACCACGACGACCATGATGAAGACGCCCATTTCCACGCCCACGATGCCGGTCAGCGATTCGCGGAACAGGTAGATGATGAGCAGCAGCAGCGGCAGCTGCGGCAGGGACAGGAACAGGTCCGTCAGCCACATCAGCGCCGCATCCAGCTTGCCGCCCGCCATGCCGGCGATGCTGCCGACCAGGACGCCGAGGCCCACCGCCACCAGCATGGCGGTGAAGCCCACCGCGAGCGAAATCCGCCCGCCATAGAGAATGCGCGCCAGCAGGTCCTGCCCGAGATCGTCGGTGCCGAGCGGATGCGCCAGGGACGGGCTTTCCAGGCGCGCCGTGAAGTCGATCTCGTCGATCGGCAAGGTCCAGATCAGCGGGCCGAACAGCACGCCGAAGATCAGGATCAGCAGCACGACCGCGCTGGCCACTGCCATCTTGTGCTTGCGAAAGCGCCGCCACGCCTCGCCCCAGGGACCGATATGGGGCTTCCGGGCGGGGCTAGCGGTAGCTGATACGGGGATCGAGCCAGCCATAGAGGATATCCGCCACCAGGTTGAAGAAGATGACCAGGATCGCAAAGACGAAGGTGACGGCCATGATCACCGGCGTGTCGTTCGACAGGATGGAGGTGACCAGCAGCGACCCGATGCCGGGGATGCGGAAGATCTGTTCCGTCACGATGGCGCCGCCGAACACCGCCGGCATCTGCAAGGCCACCAGCGTCACCACCGGGATCATCGCGTTGCGCACCACATGCAGGATGGTGATGCGCGATTCAGGCAGGCCCTTGGCGCGCGCCGTGGTCACATGGTCCAGCCGGATCACGTCCAGCGTGGCGGCGCGCACATAGCGGGTCCAGGCCGCGCCCTGGAACAGGCCCAGCACCATGATCGGCATGATGGTCTGGCGCAGCATCTCCCACCACCATCGCCAGCCTGTCGCCTCGATATCCGTGCGGAAGACGAAGGGCAGCCAGTCCAGATGAATGGAGAACAGCAGGATCAGCAGCAGCCCGGTGAAGAAGGTGGGCAGCGAGAATCCGATGAAGGCCAGCGTATTGGCCACCTGGTCGAATACGGAATAGGGCCGCGTCGCCGCATAGACGCCAACCGGCAGCGCGATGCACAGCGCCACGATCTGAGCCAGGCCAATCACCGCGATGGTGGTCGGCAGGCGTTGCAAAATCAGCTGGTCCACCGGGATGCGGCTGATGAAGGAATAGCCCCATTCCCCGCGCAGCATGGCGGTTAGCCAGGACCAGTAGCGCAGATGAATCGGGTCATCCAGGCCGAGGCTGGCGCGCAGATGCGCGCGCACATCGGGTGGAATCGCGGGGTTGGTTGCCAACTCCTCGAACGGGTCGCCTGGCGCGAGGGCCAGGATGGTGAAGAGGATCACGCTGATCCCGAGCAGGCTCGGGATCGCGATCAGCAGGCGCCGGGCCAGATAATTGGTCACGCGGGACCTGTCAGGTCTCGCGCCACCAATCGCTCAGCAGCCAGGTCGTGCCGTCCCAGGCGCTCAGCACATGCCTCAGATTGTTCAGGCTGGCACTGACCGTCGGGCGCTTCACCAGCGGGATGATGTGGTTGCTGGAGACGACGATATCATTCATGCGGATGAACAGCGCGGCGCGCTTCACGGGGTCCAGCTCGCCCTGTGACTCGCGGAAGATGCGGTCATACTCCTCCGACCGGAAGCGGGAGATGTTGCGGCCCTGCCAGTTGTTGGCCTTGGAGGATACCTCCCAGGATACATACTGGTTCATGAACCGCTCGGGGTCCGCCTGCGGCATCGTCGTGGTGTACATCTGCATGTCGGCGAAGAACTTGGTGTAGGTGTCCGGGTTCGCGACATCGGATGAGAAGAAGACCGAGGCGGTGACGGATTTCAGTTCCAGGTCGATGCCGGCACGCTGCGCCGCCTGCTTGTAGACCGCCTGGGTGCGCTGGCGCGGTGCATTGACCGAGGTCTGGTAGATGAAGCGCAGCCGCACGCCATCCTTGGCGCGGATGCCGTCCCGCCCGCGCACCCAGCCGGCGGCGTCGAGGATCTCGTTCGCCTTCGCGATGCTGAATTCCCAGCGCATGTTGGGCGAGGTGAAGCGCGGCGGATTGTTTAGGAAGTTCGCCGTCGCCGGGCCGCCCCGGCCATAGATGAACTGCTCCAGCGCATTGCGATCGATCAGCAGCGCCATCGCTTCGCGCACCTTGGGATCGCGGAAGGCCGGGTGCTCGGACTTGATGGAGGCGCGCTCCCCCTCGACTTCCCGGTGCGGATCGGTCGGGTTGAGCTGCACGAATTCGATCGAGCCGCCCTCGACGATGTTCACCTTGCCGCGGCCATTGGCTTCCAGCCGCTTCAGGATCTCGTCTTCCACCTGCATGTTCCAGGCATAGTCGAAATCCGCCGTCTGCATCACGGCCCGTGCGGCTGAGACCGCATCGCCGCCACCCTTGATCTCCAGCGTGTCGAAGTAGGGGCGGTTGTCCAGGTGGTAATTCGGGTTCAGTTCCGCCCGCAGATTGTCGCCTGGCGCGAAGGAGACGAATTTGTAGGCGCTGGTGCCCACCGGCCGCAGATTGGTCGGCGCATCGCGCGCATTGGCCCCGGCGTAGTCCTTGAACAGATGCTTCGGGATCAGCTGCCCGATGGCGGCGACGAAAGCATCCGCCCAGAACGGCGTCGGCTGGTTGAACTCGACCCGCACCGTGTGGTCGTCCACCTTCACCACATTGACGTCGCGATAGGAGCCGGAGGAGACGGCGGCGACGGCCGGGTTCTTGGCGTATTCCCAGTTGAAGATGACGTCGTCGGCCGAGAAATCCTGGCCGTCATGCCACTTCACGCCGCGCTTCAGCTTCCAGGTGACGGACCGGCCATCGGGCGAAAGTCCGCCATTGTCGGTGGAGGGAATCTCCGCCGCGAGGATCGGATGCAGCGTGCCGTCGGTCGCCCATCCGGCCAGCGGTTCATAGAACACCCGGCTGGCATCGGCGTTGGTGGTGCCGGACCCGAAATGCGGGTTCAGCAGCGTCGATGCCTGCCAGTACAGGATCTTCAGCGCCCCGCCGCCGCCGCGCCGCGATGGCGCATAGGTCGGCACGGATTGCGCCGAGGCCGGCGAGATGCCGGACAGGGCCAGAAGCTGCGTCGCCATCGGCGCCGTCAGCCCCACCGCGGCCATGCGCTTCACGAAGCCTCGGCGGGACAACGAACCCCGCTGGACGCGCCCGATCATCTGGCGCAGGTCGTCCTCGTTCATGCCAACTCTCCCAAGCCTCGATTGTCTCCATTGGTGCCGGGTCTGTTCGACCGCCCGGCTACCCTCGGAAAACCCCTGTGGCCTGGAACGCTACAGCATGAAGGCAGCCTGTCTAACCCCTTTTTTCGCAACCTTTCTCAACGCCGCTGCTGGCCCAGTTCCTGGTCCACAACACTGACCCAATAGGCGACGCCCAGGGGGATGATCGCATCGTTGAAGTCGAAATGCGGCGTGTGCAGGTTGGCCGAGGTGCCATCCGGCCCGGATCCGCCGCCCAGGAACATGAAGGCGCCCGGCCGGGCTTCCAGCATCAGCGCGAAATCCTCCGCCCCCGTCACCGGCGGAAACTGCGCATCCACCGCCGCATCGCCGACCAGCGCGGCCGCGGCAGCGATGGCGAGGTCCGTCTGCTCGGCATGGTTCACCAGTGCCGGCACGCCGCGCCGGTACGCCACCTCCGCCGTGCAGCCATGCATCGCGGCCAGGCCCTGCGCCAATTCCCCGATCCGCCGTTCCAGAAGGTCGCGCACCGCCGGCGTGTAGCTGCGGGAGGTGCCGGTCACCGTCATTTCCGCCGGCATGACGTTGGAGGAAACCGGCGAGCCACCCTGGATCGACCCCACGCTGAGCACCGCCGCATCAACGGCCGCCACGTTGCGGCCGATGATGGTCTGCAGCGCCAGCACGAAATGCGCCTGCACGATGGTGACATCGGTCGCCAGGTGCGGCGTCGATCCACCATGCCCGCCGGTGCCGCGGAAGGTCACGGCGAAACGGTCGGCCGCCGCCAGCGCCGGGCCCTTGCGGGTGGCGAAACGCCCGGCCGGCAGGGTCGGCTTGTTGTGCAGGCCGTAGACGGCATCACAGGGAAAGCGGTCGAACAGCCCATCCGCCAGCATTGCACGGGCGCCGCCACGGCCTTCCTCGGCAGGCTGGAAGATCAGGTGCACGGTGCCGGCGAAATCGCGGTTCTGCGAAAGCCATCGTGCGGCGCCGAGCAGCATGGTGGTGTGCCCATCATGGCCGCAGGCATGCATGATGCCCGGGTTCTGGGAGGCATAGGGCTTGCCCGTGGCCTCGGGGATCTGCAGCGCATCCATATCTGCGCGCAGGCCGATCACGCGCTGGCCGGGGCGGGTGCCGCGGATGGTGCCGACCACGCCAAAGCGGCCGACGCCTTCCGTCACCTCCACGCCATAGTCGCGCAATTGCCGCGCGACCAGGGCCGAGGTGCGGACCTCCTCCATCCCCAGTTCCGGATGCGCATGGATGTCCTGGCGGATGGCGGCAAGCTCCGCCTGCCAGGCCTTCACGCCTTCGATCACCGTCTCGCTCATCGCGGCCTGCCCCTGTTGTGCGTGGCGAAGGATGGACCCGAACCGCCTTGCCGTCACGCTATCAGCAGGCAGACCGGCGGTGCCGCCAGCCTCGCTGATGAGGCTCGGGCGCGGCATCCGGGATGCGGCAGGCAAGATCCGGTCCTCGTGGGTGAGGGGAGGGGCACAGGCATCGGAGCCCCGGCAATGGCTGATCGGCGTGATGAAACAGGATTGGCGGCCAGAAATCATGGATTGGAGAAGGAAAATGTTCTTGACCTGAGGCAGTTATTAGGTATGTTAGCCTTATCAGGTGGCGTCCTGCGTCCTGCGCGCGAAGCCGCCGGGCGCAAGCCGTCGCAGCGGCCCCGACCGCTCCCGCCGCACCATCAGGCGGCCCGGCTTTCGGCAGGCGGACGGCACCCTGTTCCGCCCGGCAACCAACACCGCCCGCCACCCAACACCGAAGGGACACCATCCCATGCTGCCAGCGTCACAGCCCCGTATCGCTGCGGGGGAGTCTCAGCCATGACCATGGCAATGGCCTATGTGCCGGGTATGCTCGGGGATATCGGCACCCGGCTGACCGGCCCGTCCTTCCTGCGCGGCCTTGCCACCTTGCAGCGTGCGCAGGTCACGTCGCAGGTGACCGCATTGGCTGCGGATGGGCAGGCCTGGATCGAATACGGCACGGATGTGCCACGCTTCCACGGCCCCGCACGGCGGCTGCTGATAGAAGGGCAAAGGACGAACCTTGTCGCGAATACCCGCACACCGGGCGGTACCGGGTGGGGCACCTCCGGGTGCGCATCCGTTGCCGGCGTGGCGGGTCCGGATGGAAATGCGTCGAGCGCCGCACGGATCACCGAGGATACGTCCGTTGGGCAGCACGCCGTCTCATCGACCATATCCGGCGTTACAGCCGGCACCGAGTATACGCAAAGCTGCTTCTTCCGGTCCGTCAGCGGGTCGCAATACGTCCAGATGAGCGGCTCCAACGCGACCGGCCTGACATTCCACGCCAATTTCGACCTGCTCGCAGGAACGGTGACCGCGGCCACCGACTGCATCGCGCAGATCGCCCCGATGGGCGCAGGCTGGTTTCGCGGCAGCATCACGCTGATCGCACCCGGGACGGGCAACGGAGTGTTTCGCATTTCGACCGCGGACAGCCCCACCGCGGCACGCCTCGCCAGCCATGGGGGGACGGGCAAGACCTATGATGTGGCGTGGCCACAGCTGGAGGCCGGCTCCTTCGCCTCCACCACCGTTCTTCCACCAACCGCCACGCCGGCCGCCAGCACGCGGGGCGCCGATCTGGTCAGCGCCCCGCTGGCGAGCATGGGGATCGGCGGCACCGGGGCCTGCACGGTCTTGTGGAGCGGAATCATGCCGCAGCCTGCGGGGCCCAGCTTCAGCCAGGAGGTGTTCGATATCGACGGCGGTTCAATCGGGAATCGCTACTCCCTGCGATTGCCGGCTGGCGGTTCGGCGAGCGTGACGCTCCTCAACCTGACGGGCGGCGTAAGCGGTGGCGCGCAGACCGTTGGGTCGATAGCCGCCGGCACGCCGTTTCGCGTTGGCATGTCGATCGACGGCACCGGCCGTGCTGCGGTTTCGCTGAATGGCGCGGCCGCCGGTGCGGCAAGCGGCGGGCCGACATCCGGCATGACCACCCTGCGCATCGGCAACAATGCGTCCGGATCCGCGCCGATGTTCGGCGAGGTCGGCACGATCATCGTGATGCCCTTTGCCCTGTCCGACGCGGATCTCGCCGCGCGGGTGGCTGCGTTTCCCGCGGCCTGAGGCGGCCCTGGCCGGTTCAGTCCAATGATCCCGGGGTTTCTGTCGGCGACCAGCTGCTGAGGTCTCGCGCCGCGGCGAGCCAACGGGGCTGGTCATCCTCAGCCAAGGCGGCGAGCTGCGTCGCCTGCGCCACGATCACTTCCAGCAGCTCCAGCAGCGTGTCCATCAGGGCAGCGTCCTGGTCATGCGCGAGATCGCGGCGCAGATGGGGCATCTCGTCTGGCCGGATCAGCATGACCGGGCCGAACTTGTCGCTGTCGGACCCGGGCCAGCGGACGAAGACCTCCGGCCAACCCTTGACGCGGCGGAATTCCAGATGCGGGCGATCGCCGTTGAGCGCCAGCTTGAAGCGCAGTTGCGGCCACATGTAGCCGCCGCCCTCAACGCCATGCACCAGCAGGTCCAGATGCTGATAGCCGCGCCCGCCGACCAGATGCTGGTGCAGTTCCAGACGCTCGAACTGCGCCACGGCATGGGTTGCCGGAACCGGCGGCCTGGGCGCGGCGGCGCGCAGGCGGCGCAACTCGGCCGGGTCACGCGTCGGCAGCAGGCTCAGCTCCGTGATCTCGATACTGGCCTCGGCGGCCGGGTCGAGGCTTTCGACAGCCAGCACGATCTGCGCCCGAAGCCCCAGCGAGACCGGCAGCATCATCGTCAGGCTACCAGCTGAATCGGCATCGACCTGACGCCAGCGGGAAAAACTCGCCTCAGGCGGCATGGCCTCCAGCCCCTCGAAGCCGTAGCCGGGCGGCAGGACCCAGGCCGCGATGGACAGCGGTTGCGCGAAGCCGCTCATCGCCCAGCCCAGCCGTAGAAGGTCCGTGCCGGCCATGGTGACCTGCGGCAACACCAGCACCGCGGTGGCGGTGCCGGACAGGCGCAGCCGCGGGTTCGTGTCCGGCTCACCAAGGCCGGACCACTCCCCGGCCGCAATCCGAGCCGTCTGCCATTCGGCGGGCGATACGGCCTGCGGCACACCATCAAGCGGCAATGCGCTTCCTGCCTCGTCCCAGTTCCAGTGGGACGGCACCACGAAGCGATCACCGATGCGGGCGGTCCACAGGCGAAGTGCCAGGGCGCGGCCGGTTTCGCTGCCGTCGGCGAAGGTGCAGGCGGCGGCGGCCGGAACCCAGTTGCGTTCCAGCGAGAAGGCAATGGAATGCGGCCCGGCGACATCTGCGGCGATCTCCAGCACCGCCGTCTCCCGGTCCGGCCCGAGCGGGCTGGGCAGGTCGAGCACCAGCCACCCCTCGTGCAGCAACTCCATCGGAACGGTCCAGGATGCCGCGATACGGCCGCTTTCCTCGCCATGGATGCGCAGCCGAAGTGGGCCGCTGGTGGCGGCGCTGATGGCGCCGACATGCACCGCGAAGGCTGCCAGGCCTTCGAGCTTCCGACCAAGAGGCTGGCGCAGGAACAGGTGGCCATCCTCCCCTTCCGCCGCGCCGACCTGATCGGCGGAAGGCTCCAGCGAAAGCGCCAAGGTCAGCGGCGCCGGAGGACGGTGCCCTAATGTGCGCGACACCGAGGCGATGACGATCCGCGTTTCCTCGTAGTCGATGCGGGTCTGCGCCAGGCTCCGCTCCAGCCCGACGCAGCGCGCATGGACCGTTGCCATCTCGGCCGTGACCATGCCGAGCAGCGCGGGCAATGCCAGCGCGACATCTTCCGCCAGCACGAGCGGCGCTGGCTGGCCGGATTTGGCCAGCCACCACGCGGCAAGGTCCGTGACCTCCGCCTCCGTCGCGGCCAGCAGTGCGACGGTGCCGGGCGGCGGCAGGTTGAGCTCGACGAGCTTGGCGCCATCGCCGACGGCGGGGGAGCCTTCGGCCTGCAGGATCACCCGGCCCTCGCGCCGTTTCAGAAGCCAGATCACCAGGCCCGACGGCTTCAGCGCCTCGATGCCCGGCATGGTGGCGCTGACCACGACCGAGGGGTGGCCCGACAGCAGCGCTGCCAGTTCGGCAGCGCGAATCCGCGGCGCGGTCACGCTGCGGGCTTCATGGCGCGGTCGATCTGCGTCAGCCAATCCTGCATGTTCCCACTCCAGCTGCTTTCCGCCGCGCGCGCCGCGGCGGCCAGGCCAACCCCGCGCAACCGCGCCCGGTCCGCCGCCAATTGTTCCAGGATGCCCACGAAGCGCGCCATGACAGCGAACTCACCGTTGGCGACCGGCACCAGGAAGCCATCCTGGCGATCGCGGATGATCTCGGACACCGCGCCGACATCGGTTGCCACCATGACGCAACCGAAGCGCTGCGCCTCCAGGATGGTCAGCGGCACACCCTCGAAGCGTGAGGGAAGCACCACGACATCGGCCCATGCGTAGAGTGTATCGAGCTCCGGGCCAGTTATCGCCGGGGGTTCGACCGTCAGGCCGGTCTCGTTCAGGTCGAGCGTATCGTCGTTCAGCACGGCCTTGCCGACAACGCGCCAGGAGAAGCGCGCATCAAGGGTCTGGAGGATGATGTCGCGCAGGCGGTCCAGGCCCTTCTGCGCATCCAGCCGACCGAGAAACAGCACGCGCAGGGGTCCCGGCTCCGGCGCCCGGCGCGCGGCCAGCACGCTGGCGACCAATGCCGGGTCGGCCTGATAGGAGGGCGCGTTGAGAACCTTCACCACCTTGTCCGCGGGCACCGCCTGGCCGATGCACCAGTCGCGCAGCTTCTCCGAGATCACAACGAATCCGTCATAGGCCCCCTCATAGGCCAAGGCGATGTGCGGGTTGCCCTGCGGATTGCCGAGCGGGCCGTGTTCGACCAGATGAAGGCCGAGCCAGGTCTTCACCCCCTGCTGTCGCAGCGATTGCATGATGCCGTGCCCGCCCAGCGCATGGGTGTTCAGCACCACATCCATGGTGGCGAGCAGACCGACGGCATCACGCATGTCCCGCCACAGCGCGAAGCCGGACACGCAGGCGCCAAGGTGAAGCCGATCGTAGTCACCACCCTCGATGCCGTCGCCCTCGAAGAAGTTGACGCTCTCGAAGATGTCGAAATGGTCAGGTTGCGGCTGCATGCGGCTGGCGCCTGTGATGAACAGATGCGGGCGCCAACCCATGCCGCGCATCGCCGCCGCGTAGTTCAGCACCACCTTTTCCACGCCGCCGAAGGCAAAAAGCGGCAGCACGAAACCGATGTCCCGCCGGTCCCCGGGCGCGACATGCGGCATGATCGCGCCGCATCGCGTCAGTTCGTGATAGGCCTCCTGCGCCGCGAGGCGCGGCCGCCGCTCATCCGGGCGCCAGGCGGCGGGCAGCACGGACCGGCTCAGCATGCTGTCTCGCAGCCCGTCGATCTCGGACAACATGAAGGCAGCGATGGGGGGTGGCCTGTCCTTCAGCAGGCTCGCAGGCAGCTTCGCGGCGAGCTGCGCGATCTTGGGCGAAGGGTTTTCCGAGCGAATGGAATTGACCCATCCGCGATGCGGGTCCTGCGCCACTTCCTGCAACAGGCGGGTTTGCGCGAACATCATCACGGCCGTCGCACCGACCTCGCCGGCGGCCGGTGGGGGCGTGACAGCCAGGGCAATCTCGCCCTCCGCCGACATATCCACGGTCACCGCCAGGAAATGCCCGTCCCGCAACGCCATCATCGCCTGATAGAAGACGTTGCGAAGCAGGCCGGCGCGTTGCAACAGGTCCAGCGCCTCCGGCGATGCGAAGCAGAATTGTGAGGGGAAGTGGGTGGCACGCGGCTCGTGCTTCGCTTCCACAAAGCGCTTCTGTGCCACGGCCCGCGGTTCGGAGCGGAAGGCCGCGGCCATCGGGTCCAGCACGTAGCGGACGCTATCCTCGCCCGTCACATACAACGCGAAACGCGGCACTTCCTCCGCCTCCAGCTTGGCGAGGGCGCGTACCGTCAGGTGCTTGGCGTAGCGGATCCGCATGTCGCCGAGGATGACATTGCGCAGCCGCTCCGAGCCGGCCAGCATGCTCTCCGCGCGCTTGCGGTAACGAAAGCCGGCGGCGGGCAGATGGCGCCCACGCCAGCCTGCCTGCGCCGAACGCAGCCAGAAATCCCAATCCTCGAATCCAGACCGCATCGACTCGTCATAGCGAAGGCCGCTGGCGAACAACTCGCGCCGGATCAGGCTGCCCGCTTCGCAGTAGTTTTCCAGGATGTGCATGAAATAGGAGTATTCTCCGGACGTGGAGAAATTTTCCTGGAAACCGAAAAAATCGAAATCCGGGTAGACCCATCCGGTCTGCGGCGATGAACCGTCCAGCAGCTTCTGTGCGCGCGCCAGAAAATGCGGCGAAAGGCGGTTGTCGGCGTCCAGCGGAAATATGCCACGACATTCAGGCCAGGCCTGCAGGATGAAATCCACCCCGGTATTCCGCGCTGCGCTCAGCCCACCATTGCGGCGACGCAGATAGACAACCCGGTCAGGGTAGCGCCGGGCATAGGATAGGCCAATGTCATGGGTCTGTGCGAAGGGGCAGCCATCGTTGACGATGACGGCGCCCACCTTTTGAGAGCCAATCTGCGCAATAACGGTTTCAAGAGCCTCTGGCAGAAAACCGGGCTGCTTAAAGGACGGAATGATGATAGCAACAGCCACTGGCGCGCCCGCGACATTAACACGATCCGTCATCACATCGAAACACTCCTCACGGCTCGTCACGGCTCCACACGCAAAGAACGCAAGTCTTGCCTTCAAATCCGAGTCAACGCCGAAAGCACGATCTCAATCCGAAGAAAACTCAACAAACGAGATCGATCTCGTCCAGGTATCGAAAAACCCCCTATTTTTTCCATAAGAATTATCATAAAAGACATGATCCTTCATCATCATGGCGGCAAGGATATGCCCGTGCAAGCGGTCCGTTACAAGGTTGCGGCCAACACTAAGCGCCTCAATACCAAGGCAGAGATAGTCAAGAGAAAGGCGACTTGACGCGTCGATTTCGCCGAAATAGGGAGCAATCTCTAATTCAATTGCGGAAAGCCGCTCCTTGGGAGCTTCGCCAAGGATTGATGCGGCCCATTCAATATTTCCTACCCAATCAAAACGAACGATAGATGAATTTCGCCTATTCGGAAACAGCCTCTTTTCCCCGTCGGTTCGGGCGAGCAGCACCTCCTCGAATTTAGCCTGCCGGAGCGGCATCCTGTAGAGCGTCCGTTGTATGAAGGGGTAGAGAAAAAACGCGCAATCCGGCGCCAGCAGCGCGCGGCCGTCCGAGACAAAACGTTTGGCTAAATCACGGCTTCCAGAATCGCGACCGAAGATCCACAGATCTTGATGCTGACGCATAACGTTTTCTGAGGCCGATCGAATGTCTCCGTCCTTGAAATAGATTGTCTGCGGAAGAATGATAATACGATTGTTAGGATAGCGACGAACAAGAATTTCACGCGCAACCTGGAAATTAGGGTAAATATCTCCAAAATTACCGCCGCCGCTACAAATAATTGTGGTTGCTACATCGAAATCTGGTAGCGGCTGGGTTCTCGCCTGCCAGGCGGTGTACGTGGCAATACAGCGCTTGCCTAAACTATTGAGGCCTGCGAGCGCTCCGAGCCAAATGAGGTGGTCGCCTGTGTTGGCGTAATCTGGCCGGTCAAAAAAAACATAATCGTCTCCGTTGACTAATTCGGCCAGCTTTGCCCGGAAGTCCGCAACCTTTGCAAGAACATCAAGATTCATTACAGGCGCCTTTCACTTGGGCTACTAATTTAGGACAAATTAATTATACTCGCGAATTGCCGAATAATCAAAATCTAAGTTTACTACATGCGGAAGCGTCTGAAAATAAGCTTTCATCGGCCCAATATTTTCGACGGCACGAAACAGCGGAGCGGTACGTTCAGCTGAGAACACAGAGTTTGAATAGTGTCCTCGCCGCGACGCAACAAACAAATGCCAGTCTAACGGCAATGTCATCGCGCACAAATCAAACAAGCGCAACAATTTAACTGCTCCCATAGGAGTTAAAACATAGCCGTCACTTCCGAGCAAAGAGGCGTTACTCAGTCTTGTCCAATCAAGTGCCTCGTCACTGACGATGGTGCTGGTGCTCAGGTCGCTCTGGAATTCCGCGGCGACAAAACTGCAGCATCGATCATTGACAAAGACGATTTCTGCATCGTTAGGAATCAAGTCGCGGAGTTCGTTGCCGGTGAAGGGAAATGCCGGAACGGCGTCATCTTCGAGAACCAAGCCGGGGGTATTGGCTTTCGCAATTTTTTCCCATACAGCCACGTGCGAAGCGAAACAACCGTACTCTCCTCCCCCTATGTCATATTGCGCGCTTCGCCTTCTTATTTTGAGGGGGACCGATGCTCCTGCCACGCCGACGACGTGGTTGAGTCTGATTCCAAGTTTCCCAAATATCTTGGTAGAAAAATTTAGCCTCTGGCTATCTGCCGGAAGACTTATGCAGTATGCATCAAGGTGGTCATTGCTAGGTTGCTTTATCGGCCCCCTAATGCCGTATGCCTCGAGAGTTCTCATTTGTCTAGATAAACCCGGATTCGAGCCCGCGTGAGACCTTAAGCTATCTATTTGCGGAAGAAGTAAATCGTGTAGCTGCAGAATCGAGCCCCAGTAAAGTTTTTCCCCATTTGCTTGGCCGGCTGGTCGGGATAAAATCCGCCGGCGGAATTCATACTCTGCGCGCTCAACCTCGCCGGAAAATAGTGCATTCTTGACTACGTGTGCGCTGGAAAATGCTGATCGTGGAAACCGCCTAGCAAAGTCTTGAACAATCTCCGCCTGTTCAGAAAATCTCTTATTCCGTGCGGTTAGCAGGATGATGGCTGAAAAAATTGAATCTACGTCCGGACCCGCTTTGTATTGTGAAATCGCATTGAAATACTCGTACCGCAGCCTTGCAAGGCATGTCTCAAATCCGACTTCGCTTGCTCCTACATTGGCGTAAGCTTGCCAAAACAAATAGGGATTTGCGTTTTCCCAAAGGTGCGAAATTGGTGCCGCGCCAGTGTTTAGCGAGCGCAGAAGATCTTTCGCGTCGTCACTTGATTTTATCTCGCGTGGAAACATCCATTTGAGTTTCTCGAGTGTGCGAGAACTGAACATATTCGATCTTCCTGACTGATGAGCACTGCTATGCGGGTTCGAATTTTCATATTGTAAGTGGGCTAATTTGACAAAATGACTTATGGACTAGATGGAGAGGATAGCGCACAGACCCCGATGCGTCCATGTGGTGCTAAGTCAGCCAGTCTTCCGGAGAGCAACGCGAACCGGTCGAACTTGGGTGCTAGGTACGGTAACTTGCCATGGCGATAACGGCTAGATAACCGGTGCACGACGATGGACACGATTTAGCAGCCTGTCGCTGGTCAACCGTGACAGTGTTTACAGGCCGTGCCGCCCCTTCGGCAAATACCTTGCGGTGGAGCGACCTGGACACCTCCAGAAACCCCTCGCCCTGATGCTGTTTGGCTGATTCACTGACGCGGAGCAGCGCGGGGGATGGCGATGGTTGGACAGCGTGGGTTCTTCGACGTTGAGGAGCGGCTGCGGGAATTGTCGGCCAAGGGCGATGACCTCGAGCGGATCGCGGCGCTGGTGGATTTCTCCATGTTCCGCGCCGAGCTCGAGCAGGCCGTGCCGCGCGCCGACGGCACGAAGGGTGGCCGGCCCGCCTTCGATCACGTGCTGATGTTCAAGATCCTGTTGCTGCAGGCGATGCACGGGCTGTCGGACGAGCGCTGCGAATACCTCATCAAGGACCGCCTCTCGTTCATGCGCTTTCTCGGCCTTGGGTTGGCCGATCCGGTGCCGGATGCCAACACGATCTGGGCTTTCCGCGAGGCGCTGAAGCGTGCCGGCGCGGTCGAGCGGCTGTTCGCGCAGTTCGATGCCACGCTGCGCGCCGCCGGCTACCTGGCCATGGGCGGGCAAATCGTGGACGCGACGATCGTGGCTGCACCCAAGCAGCGCAACACCGAGGCCGAGCGGGCGGCGATCAAGGCCGGGCGGGTCCCCGAAGGCTGGGCGGAGAAGCCTGCGAAGCTGCGCCAGAAGGATCGCGACGCGCGCTGGACGGTGAAGTTCTCCAAGGCCAAGCCGCGCGAGGATGGCGCTCCGCAGGTGGATCTCGCGGTGCCGGCCTTCGGGTACAAGAACCATGTCGCGATCGATCGCCGGCACGGCCTGATCCGCGGCTGGACCGCGAGCCACGCGGCCGCCCATGACGGGGCGCGGCTGGCGGAGGTGGTCGATGCCCACAACACCGCCGGCGATGTCTGGGCCGATACCGCCTATCGCTCGGCGAAGAACGAGGCGTGGCTGGCCGGGCGCGGCCTGGTCTCGCGCATCCACCGCAAGAAGCCGCCGGGGCGGCCAATGGCGGCACGGACGCGGCGGGCCAATGCTCGCAAATCGGCCGTGCGCTCGGCCGTCGAGCATGTCTTTGCCCGCCAGAAGGGGCCGATGGCGCTGGTCGTGCGCACCATCGGCATCGCCAGGGCGAGGGTGACGATCGGCCTCGCCAATCTGGCCTACAACATGACGCGGTTCGTCTGGCTCAGCAGCAAGGTCGCGACGGCGTAGGGCCTGCAGCCGCAGCGCGCACCGACATCAGCGCCGCGCCGGCCGTCCTCCAGCAGCGTGATGTTCGCGACCCCGACGCACAACGCCTGACCACGCCCCACGCGACCATCACGATCCCAGAAATCGGGGTTTCTGGAGGTGTCCAGGTTCACCGCCTCAAGCTTGAACTCGCGGCTGAATGTCCTTCGTCCCATTTTAGGGCCTCCAATCAAGTGAAAACCTTATCCAGGTGTCCACCAAACCGGCAGCAGGCCAGTCACCCCGATCGACCGCACCGCATCAGCCACCGTCTTGCCCTGGCCAACCAGAACCTCCGCCTGCCGCAGCTTCGCGACGATCTCCTCCGACGTGTGCGTCCTCTTTCGCCCCATCCCGAACCTCCCCTCGCTGCCACCGGACTACATTGCCGGCGGACCGCTTCCGGGGGGCAGGTCACTCAGGGCGCGCTCTTTATGCCAAGCAGCGTTTCTCCGGATCGTCCTCGCACCTGATTGGCAAGGGCAGGCATCATTCAGCGCGTTCGCCTTCCTGAACACCGCGTTCAGTGACGTTCAATGCCGTAAACATCGCCACCGCAGATTCGTGTGCAACGCACCGTTCTCGTAGCGGTTGATCCTGGCACAGACTTTGCAAACTTCAGGTCCATCATGCCCTTGCCCGATCTCATGCTGATCCTCCCCCTCATCCTCGGCATCGCCGCTGCGATGCTCGTGGCATGTCTGAAACCAGCAAGCGCCGCGCCGGTCGGGGCGGCCACAGCGGCCGTTTCCTTCGTGATCTACCTGGGCCTTGCCGGCGGTGATCCCGCTTCTGCCAGCTTCTGGGCGGTGCCGTCGCTGGACATTGCGGGAGGGCTCCGGCTGGACGGGCTCGCGGCGCTGTTTGCGCTGCTGATCACAGGCATCGGCACGCTCGTGCTGCTCTATGCCGGAAGCTACCTGAAGGGTGATCCGCGCCTGACGCGTCTGATCGTGCTGCTGCTGGTCTTCATGGTGGCAATGCTCGGCTCCGTCACCGCGAACGACGTCATTACCCTGTTCATCTTCTGGGAACTGACGAGCCTCACCTCCTTCTTCCTGGTCGCCTATGACCATGAGAAGCTGGAGGCACGGAAGGCCGCGCTGCAGGCGCTGCTGATCACCGGCGGCGGCGGGCTTGCGCTGCTTGCTGGCCTGATTTTGGTCGCCATCGCGGCCGGCACCACCAGCCTCACCGGCATCATCGCAGCGCGGGAGGCGGTGCTGGCGCATCCCGCGGCGGTGCCGGCGATGCTGCTGGTGATCCTCGGCGCCTTCACCAAATCGGCGCAGTTCCCGTTCCATTTCTGGCTGCCGAACGCGATGGCCGCGCCGACGCCGGTCAGTGCCTACCTGCACTCCGCGACCATGGTGAAGCTCGGAATCTACCTGCTCGCGCGCTTCAACCCGGTCTATGGCTCCGAGGCGCTGTGGCAGGACCTGCTGACCTGGACCGGACTGCTGACGGCGCTGACCGGCGCGGTCCTCGCCTTCCGGGAGACCGACCTGAAGCGGGTGCTGGCCTACACCACCGTCACGGCGCTGGGCACGCTGACGATGCTGCTCGGCCTCGCGCCGGAATTGTCGGCCATGGCGGCGGTGACCTTCCTGACGGTCCACGCCCTGTACAAGGCGGCGCTGTTCCTGACCGCCGGCATCCTGGACCACGAGACGGGCACGCGGGATGCCTCCGCCCTGGGCGGGCTGCGCGGCGTCATGCCCTGGACGGCCGCGGCCGCGGTGCTCGCGGCCCTGTCGATGGCCGGCCTGCCGCCCTTCCTCGGCTTCGTCGGCAAGGAAATTGTCTATGAGGCTGCGGTCGCGGCGGATGGCGGGGCGGGCCTGGTCGTCCTCGGCGCCTTCCTCGTCAACACCGCGGGCGTGGCGATCGCCGGTCTGCTGGGCTGGCGGATCTTCTTCGGTGCGCGGCCGAAGACGCCGAAGGCGCCGCATGATCCGCCGATCGCGATGCTGGCCGGGCCGGTCGTGCTCGCCTCGCTCGGCCTGCTGGCCGGCCTGGCACCCTCCCTGCTCGGTGGCTGGCTGCTGGATGGGGCGGCCGCGGCGATCCTCGGCTTTCCGCCCACCACCTACCTGGCGCTCTGGCACGGCTTCACGCCCATCCTGGCGCTGAGCGCGGTCACCGTGCTGCTCGGCGCGGTTCTGACGCTGCTGTGGCCGCGCCTGATGCGGGGGCTGCAGGCCACGCGGCGGCTGGACCGGTTCGGCCCCGCCAATGGCTATGAAGCCGCCTTGGCCGGCATCATCCGCACCGCGGATGCCACGACGGCGGCCGTCCAGCATGGCAGCCTGCGCGGCTACATGCAGGTTCTGCTGCTGGTCGCGGCGCTGGGTCCGCTGGCGGTCCTTGTCGCGCGCGGCGGCATTGCCTGGCCGGCGGACGCCGTGCTGGATCCGCGCGCGCTGGCCTTCGGCCTGATCGCCGCCGGCGCGGTGGCGACCGCCGTCGCGATCGGCACCTTCGCCGCGGTGATGGCGCTGGGGCTGGTGGGCTTCGGGGCCGCCGTCGTCTTCCTCACCTTCGGCGCGCCGGACGTGGCACTGACCCAGTTCACGGTCGAGGTGCTGCTTGTCGTCATGCTGGCGACCGTGCTGATCCGCCTGCCCATCCATGGCCGGGATAGCCGGACCACCCGCCAGCGGACCGGCGATGCCGGGATCGCTGTGGTGGCTGGTGCGTCGGTCACGCTGCTGCTGCTTGCCGTTCTCGCTTCGCCCTTCGATCCACGGCTGGGCGTCTGGTTCGGGGAGAACAGCATGCCGGGCGGCTACGGGCAGAACGTGGTGAACGTCATTCTCGTGGATTTCCGCGCTCTTGACACATTGGGCGAGATCGCGGTGCTCGCGATTGCCGCCTTCGCCGTCATCGCGCTGCTGCGCGGTGCGGCGCGCCCGCTCCGCAGGGGAAACTGAGCCGATGCCCGCTTCCTTCATTCTTCGCGTCGCGGCGCCGCTGCTGCTGTGGGTGCCGCTGCTGGTGTCGTTCTACCTGCTGGTGCGCGGCCACAACGCCCCCGGCGGCGGCTTCGTCGGTGGCCTTGTTGCCGCCTCGGGCCTGGTCTTCTTCGCCATCGCGCGTGGCGAGACGGCGGCGATTGCCGTCATGCGGCTGTCGCCGGCTTCCTGGTGTGGCGTGGGTCTGCTGCTGGGCGCAGGTAGCGGCGTACTGGCCTTGTTCGATCCCGCTTCCGGCTACCTGACGCATCGCTGGTGGTTCCCGGACCTGCCCGTGAAGCTGCCGCTGAACACCGCCTTCATCTTCGATATCGGTGTCTACCTCGTGGTGATCGGGACGATCACCGCGATGTTCTTCGCCCTCGTGGCGGAGGACTGAGCCATGGAAACGCTTCTGGCCCTGAGCATCGGCGTGCTCGTCGCCGCCGCCGCCTATCTGTTGCTGGCACGTGATCTGCCGCGGGTGCTGCTCGGCTTCGTGCTGCTGGGCAACGCCGCCAATCTGACGATCTTCGCTGCGGGCCGCATCGGCACGATGACGCCGCCGCTGGTCGAGTATGGCGCGACGGCGCTGGCCGCTGGGGCTGCGAACCCGCTGCCGCAGGCTCTGGTGCTGACGGCGATCGTCATCGGCTTCGGCCTCGCGGCCTTCGCGCTGGTCCTGGTGATGCGCGCCTATGCCGAGTTCGGCAGTGCGCAGGCCGAGGACATGGATGCGGCGGAAGGACCCGACGAGCCCGTATCGCCGGCCCCGGACCAGGATCCGGTTCCCGCGCAGCGAGAGGCAGCGTGATGCGCCAGTTCCTTATCGTCGCGCCGATCCTGATCCCGCTTGCGGCCACCGCCGTGACGGCCTTGCTGTGGTCGCGTCCCGCCGCGCAGCGCTTCGTCGGGCTGGGCGCCGCGGTTGCGCTGTTCGTGGCCACCATGGCGCTGCTGGCGGAGGTGATATCCGGCGGCATGCTGGTCGGGCAGATGGGCAGCTGGCCCGCGCCCTTCGGCATCTCACTCGTCGTCGACCATCTGGCCGCCGCGATGCTGGCGATCACCGGGCTGATGGGCCTGACCGTCGCGGTCTATGCCATGGGGCCCGGCGCGAAGGAGCGTGATCGCGCGGGCTTCCAGCCGCTGTTCCACGCCCTGCTGATGGGCGTCACCGGTGCCTTCACGACCGGCGACCTGTTCAACCTGTATGTCTGGTTCGAGGTGATGCTGATCGCGTCCTTCGGTCTGCTGGTGCTCGACCGCACGCGGGAGCAGATCGATGGCGGCATCCGCTACGTGATGCTCAACCTGGTCGGCACCACTTTCTTCCTGCTGGCCATCGGTCTGGTCTATGGGCTGACCGGCACGCTGAACATGGCGGATCTGGCGCGCGTGGCGCCGGATATCGAGAACCAGGGCGCGCTGGCGGCGGTGGGTGTGCTGCTGCTCGTGGCCTTCGGGGCGAAGGCGGCGGTCTTCCCGCTGTTCAACTGGCTGCCCGCCTCCTACCACACCGCCTCCATGCCGGTGGCGGCGATCTTCGCGGCGCTGCTGACCAAGGTCGGCGTCTACGCCATCATCCGCGTCTTCACGCTGATCTTCGCGCATGACCAGGCGCTGTTCGGGCCGATGCTCGGCATCATCGCCATGGCGACCATGGTGGTGGGCGTGCTGGGTGCGGCCTCGCATTACGATGTGCGGCGGATCCTGAGTTTCCACATCATCAGCCAGATCGGCTACATGCTGGTGGGCGTCGCGCTGATGACGCCGCTCGCGATCGCCGGCAGCGTGCTCTACGTGATCCACCACATCGTGGTGAAGGCCAACCTGTTCCTAGTGGCCGGCGCGATGCAGCAGGTGGGCGGAACCTTCGCGCTGAAGCGCCTCGGCGGGCTTTACGCCGCGCGACCGCTTCTTGGCCTCGCCTTCCTCATCCCGGCGCTGTCGCTCGCCGGCATTCCGCCGCTCTCGGGCTTCTGGGGCAAGCTGGTCGTCATCCGCTCCAGCCTGGAGGTCGAGGCCTATGTGCTGGCCTTCGTCGCCCTCGCGGTCGGGCTGCTGACGCTCTACTCCATGGTGAAGATCTGGAACGAGGCGTTCTGGAAGGCCAAGCCGGAGACGGCGCCGGAGCCGCCCGCTGCCTGGACCATGACCCAGCGCATCGCGACCTTCACGCCGATCATCGTGCTCTGCGGCGTCACGCTGACCATCGGTCTCTGGACCGAGCCCTTCGCCGCCTTCTCGATCACGGCGGCCGAGAGCCTGCTCGACCGCGAGGCCTATATCGCCGCGGTGCTCGGCACCAACCCCGTCCAGCTCACGGAGGCCGTCCCATGAAGCGCGCGCTTGCGTGGATACGCGTCGCCGTCACCTTCATCGTGGAACTCGGCAAATCCACCATCGCTGTGGTGCGCGCCGTGCTCGGGCCGACGGAGCGGCTGCGCCCGGCGATCCTGGCCGTGCCGCTGGATATCCGCTCATCCGCCGGCAAGGTGCTGTTCGCCAACATGGTGACGCTGACGCCGGGAACCACGAGCCTCGATATCTCGCCCGATGGGCGCATCCTGTATGTCCATGTGCTCGATGCACCGGACCGGGATGCCGCGATCGCCGACATGAAGGCGACGCTCGAATCCCGTGTCCGGGAGGTGCTGCCATGACCTCGGGATTGATTTACTGGGCGGCCGCGCTGGCCGTGGCCATCGTGGCGGTGGGCATCGCCCCCGTTGCCTGGCGCCTGCTGGCCGGGCCTTCCTCCGCGGACCGGGCGATTGCCACCGACATGCTGGGCCTGATCGGCGCCTGCCTCGCCGCGCTCGCCGCGGTGATAGCCGGGGATGCCGCCTTCCTCACCATCGCGCTCGGCATCGCGCTCGTCGGCTTCCTCGCCGCGGTTGCCTTCGCGCGGCTGCTGGAGCGCAGCGGCACGAAGCCCGGCGATAAGCCCGCACGCGAAAGGCCCCCGGTTGAAAGGCCCGTCGAATGATCGTCGTCGTCGAGATTCTCGCCGCACTCCTGCTCATCGCCGGTGCCGCCGTCGTGGCCCTGGCCGCGACCGGCGTGGCGCGGCTGCCTGATCCGTTCAGCCGCATGCATGCGGCGGCCAAGGCCGGGGTCGCGGGCGCCGGCCTTCTGCTGCTCGGCGCCGGCCTTGCCTTCGGCACGACGAGTGCGATCCTCACCACCCTTGTGGCGGTGGTCTTCCTGGTGCTGACCGCACCGCTCGCCTCGCACGCGCTCGGCCGATCCGCCTATGTCTCCGGCGCACCGCTTGGCGCCGCGAGCGAGGCCGATGCCCTCGCGGGCATCCTTGAGCGCCACGTCTTCGACCCCAAGCCGGCGGCCCCTGGCGGCCCCCGGACACCCACCGGTGCCCGGCCCCGCGGGGACGCGGGCATGAGCCAGTTTCCGAAGGCCATGCACCCCGCCAATCCGGCGCTCGGCGAACGGACGGGTGACACGCCGCTGCCGTTGCGGCGCATTCTCCTCTGCCTGCTTGGCGGTCCGGCGCAGCGCGAGGCGGCGGCCCAGGCGGTGGAACTGGCGCGCCCGCATGGCGCCACGGTGCTCGGCCTTTCGGGCGCCGGGCTGGAGCCGCGCAGCTGGCGCGGTCCTCTGCCGATCGGCGGCGCCTATTGGGCCGAATGGCTCGCCTCCCGCAGCCGATCCCAGATGCGCGAAGCCGCGGCGACCGCGCTGGCCGATTTCCGCGAAGTCGCCGCCGCGAATCCGCAGGTCGAGACCAGTGCGCGGCATGAGGAAGCGGCCTCGGAGGATCTCATCCGGCTGCTGGCCGGGCAGGATCTGGTCATCGTGCCGGCCGGCGTCGGGCCGCATGGCGCGGAGAGCGAGCTGGGGCATGAGACGGCGGCGGCGCTTGCCGCGGCGCATATCGTGCCCGTGCTGCGGGTCCGTAGCCGCCCGGATGCGATCCGGGGCGTCCTGCTCCTGGTCGGCTCCTCGCCCGGTTGCGGGGCGCTGGCGGCTGGGCTGCTGCGCTCGGGGCTGTGGGCCTCGGCGCCCATCTCGATCCTGCCGGTCGGCGACGACCGCCGCGGGGTGCGGGAGATGGTGGAGGCGCAGGCCGGGCTGCTGCGGGATCATGGGCGAGAGGTGGCGGTGATGGCGCCGGTCGCCCTCGATTTCGAGGTGGATGAGCTGCGCGCGCGCCTGGACGGCTTCGACGCGGCCGTGGTGTCCGGCCTCTCGACGCGTTACGGAGGGGTCTTCGACAGCATGCGGAGCTGCGCCTTCGAAACCGTCGCGGAAACCGTGCCTCTCGTTCTTCTACCCTGAGAGGCGGGTGGCCCGGCGGGGCGGCGGGCAGGCCCGAATTGGAGTGACCGTGGAGCCTACCAGGCCATGACGCCTGCCCCCGTCAACCCAGGGCCGAAGCAGCTGCCACGCCCCATTCTGCCCCCGGCCCTGCGGCTGCCGGCGGCGGCGGGGCTGATTGTCTTCGCGGTGGCCGTCGGCACCACCCAGGTGGCCCTGCAGGTCACCAACCGGCAGGCGGATCGCCAGCTTCAGCAACTCGGCCAGGTCTATCTCGATGGGCTGGTGGCCAATGTGCGGCCCGGGCTGCAGGCGCGCGACCCGGACGACATCGCGGCCCGCTTCGCGCGCGCCTTCGGCGAGCAATCCGTGGTCGCGGAGCGGGGGCTTTTCGCCTACGCCGCCGATGGCCAGTTGCTGGCCCGGCATGGTGACCCCGCGCTGCCGGCACCGGCCGCCGCGTTCCTGACGGGCACCAGATGGGGGATCGATTCGGATACCGGGGTCGCCTGGATCAGCGGAGGCGTGCAGGAGGATGCCGGCCCGGTCGGCCAGCTCGTCGCCGCGCTGGATGTCGCGCCGATCCTGGCCGCGCGCGCGCGGCTGGCCTGGATCGTGGTGATGGTGGACCTGCTGCTGGCCGCGGGCTTCGCCGTGCTGACCGGGCTGGTGCTTCGCCACCTTGGCCGCCCGCTGCGGATGCTGGTGCAGGAATTGTCGGAGGGCGCGCACCGCCCGCCCGCCCGGCTGCCGGAGACGCTGCTCGCCAGTTCCGACCCGCGGACCGCCCATGTGCTGCGCGCCTACAACCGCATGGCCGATGGGGTGCGGGAGCGGGAAAGGCTGTCGGCCGCCCTGGCGGAACGCGAACAGGCGGCGGCACTCGGCCAGCTCGCCGCGACCGTCGCGCATGAGGTGCGCAACCCGCTCGGCGGTCTCGCCACCGCCGTCTCCACGCTGCGGCGCTTCGGGGACCGGCCGGAGGTGCGCGATGAATCGCTCGGCTTCCTGGAGCGCGGCATCACGGCGCTGGAGCGGATCGTGACCGGCACGCTCGATGCCTACCGCCCCGGCGAGGACCGGCCGCTGACGCGTGCGGATTTCGAGGATCTGCGCCATCTGGTGCGCCCGGCGGCGGAACGGCGCGGCGTGACGGTCGTCTTCGAACTGGATCTGCCGCAGGGTGCCATCGGCCTCGGCTCCGGCGGGGTGCGGCAGGTGCTGCTCAACCTGCTGCTGAATGCTTGTGCCGCAACGCCGCCGCAGGGCGTGGTGGGGTTGCAGGCCAGGATATCGGAGGGCGATCTGGTCTGTGAGATCACCGATGAGGGGGCCGGTCTCGATCCGGCGGAGGCGATGCGGCTTTCGGGTGGGGTGGCGTCGGAGCCAGGCTCTCGCCGCCTTGGGCTGAGTGTGGTGGTCTCGCTGCTCGGCAACCTCGATGCCCGCGCCTCGGTGGCCGAACGGCCGACCGGCGGCACCGCCATCCGCCTGGCCATCCCGCTCGCGGCCCGGCCTGTCGCGGCCCGGCCTGCTGGCGAGGCCCGCACGTGAGCGGGCCGAAGGTGGTGCTGGTGGTGGAGGACGACCCCGTGCTGGGCCCGGCCCTGGTGCAACGCCTGCGGCTCGAGGGTTTCCGCCCCCGCCTGGCCGTGACCGGGGCGGAGGCGCTGCGCGAGGCGGCGGCGCTGCGCCCCGATGCGGTGCTGAGCGACATCCGCCTGCCGGACATGTCGGGGGAGGCGGTGTATCTGCGCCTGGTGGCCGATCTCGGCGCATTGCCCGCCGTGTTCATGACCGCCTTCAGCGAGGTGGCGCAGGCCGTGCGCCTGGTGCGCGCCGGCGCGCGCGACTACCTGACCAAGCCGGTCGATGTGGACCGGCTGGTCGAGGCGCTGGGCGCCGCGATGGCGGATATCCCGGCCGCACAGCGGATCAAGGCGCCGGGACCCTCGCTCGGGGTATCGGCTGCCATGCAGGAGGTCGAGGCGCTGATGCGCAAGGCGGCGCGGGTCGACGCGCCGGTGGTCTTCACGGGTGAAACCGGTGTCGGCAAGGAGGTTGCGGCGCGCTTCCTGCACGCCGTCTCGGCCCGTGCGGAGGAGCCCTTCGTGGCGCTGAATTGTGCCGCGATCGCGCGCGAACTGGCCGAGAGCACGCTGTTCGGTCACGAGCGCGGCGCCTTCACGGGCGCGGTGGCCCGCCAGGCCGGCGTCGTGGAGCGGGCCGGGATGGGCACGCTGCTGCTGGACGAGATCGCCGAACTGTCGCTCGACCTGCAGGCGAAGCTGCTGCGCCTGGTGCAGGAGCGCAGCTTCCTGCCGCTCGGTGCCGCAGCGGAGCGACCCTTCGCCGCACGGCTGGTCTGCGCCACCCATGCGGATCTCGCCGCCCGGGTGCGCGCGGGGAGCTTTCGCGAGGACCTGTATTACCGCCTCCACGTCATCCCGGTGGAGGTCCCCCCGCTGCGCCGGCGCGTGGAAGATCTGCCCTGGCTTGCGGAGCGCCTGCTGGCCGAGGCCGTGGCCCGCTTCGACCTGGGTGCGCGCCGCCTGGCCCCCGCCGCCCTGGCGAGCCTGGCCGACCATGACTGGCCGGGCAATGTCCGGGAACTGCGCAACCGCATCGAGCGCGCCGTGGCGTTAGCGGAGTCGGAGGAGATCGGCGTCGCGGATCTGTTTCCGGAGCGCCGGCTCGATGAAGGCGCCGGTCCGGCCGGGGCAACCCGCCTCGGGGTCGCGATCGATGGCGCGACACGCGACGCGATCACGGACGCGCTGCAACGTGTCGGCGGCAACCGCGCGGAAGCGGCGCGGCGGCTCGGGATTTCCCGCACCACGCTCTGGAAGCGGATGCGGGAACTCGGCATGGCGGCGGACTGACCGACCTCCGGGCGGCCACGCCCGGCTTCTGGGCGCCCGCGCCTCGGTTCCGGAAATGGCGAGGGCAGGGGAGGGGTGCAGGGCAATCCCGCTTCTGCCCTGTCAGGCTTTCCGGCCGGGGGATCGCCGGGGCAGGCCGAGGCGCCGCGCCGATGGCCGACTTGATCCGGCGCAAGGCACGGAACCTGGCGCCGGACGGAGCGTGGCATGGTCGCGGGTATCGGCCCCGGTGGCGGCCCGGCTGGCGGTCAGGGCGTAGGCGATCCTGCTGCCGGATTGACGGCGCCTGGCCCGTGCCAGCCGCCGGTCATGCCAGCAGGTCTCGCGCGCGTTGCAGGTCCGCGGGCGTATCGACGCCGAGCGGCACATCCGCGACGGCAATCGCATCGATCCGCATGCCGGCCTCCAGCGCGCGCAGCTGTTCCAGCTTCTCCCGCACCTCGAGCGGGGAGGGCGGCAGCGCGATGAAGCGGTTCAGCGCGCTCCTTCGCCAACCATACAGCCCGATATGGTGATACAGCGGCCCGTCGCCCCAAGGCGCCGTGGCGCGGGTGAAATACAGGCAACGGAAATGTTCCGGCGCCAGGCGGGAGCCCACCATCTTCACCACGGTGGGGGCAGTGCGCTCCTCCTCCCGATGGATTTCGGCCACCAGCGTGGCAAGGTCCACGGCCGGGTCGCGCAGCGGCGTCAGCACGGCGCGAATCGCCGCGGGGGCAATCGTCGGCAGATCGCCCTGGACGTTGATCACCACATCATGCCGGCCCTCGGGGTCGATGGACTGCAACACCTCGTGGATGCGGTCCGAGCCCGAGGGATGGTCGGGCCGGGTCATCTCTGCCCGGCCGCCCTTTTGGCGAATGGCTTCGGCAATCCCCGCCGAGTCGGTTGCGACCACAACCTCGCCGATCTCGGCCTCGATCGCCCGGCGCCAGACATGGACGATCATCGGCTCGCCGAGGATGTCGGCCATCGGCTTGCCTGGTAGGCGGGTGGCCGCCATGCGCGCCGGGATGACGATGATCGGGTTCAAGCGCGGAAACCCTTGACCAGCGCGTCGATCTGCATGAGCCGGCCGACCAGCGCCTCGAACTGCGAAAGCGGCACCATGTTGGGGCCGTCGGAGG
>NZ_JAUYTS010000041.1 GCF_030695085.1 Falsiroseomonas sp.
GCAGGGGGCGCTGAACCGCTTTGCCTGGCAGGATGGCCAGGGCTGGCAGACGCCGCCGATGGCCAGCAAGATCGTCGGTGTGAAATTGCAGAAGGGCCAGCGCTTGCGGCTGGAAAGCCCGGGCGGTGGCGGCTGGGGTGATGCGAAGCAGCGGCCGAGGGAGGCCGTGGCGCGCGACCTGCGGCTCGGCTTCGTGACGGCGGATGTGGCGAAGCGCGATTACGGATACGAGGCATGAGCGGCGATTCCATGGTCGGGCCGGTCGTCGGCGTCGATGTCGGCGGCACCTTCACCGACCTGTTCCTGTTCGACCCCACGCTCGGCACCTTCCGCGTCGCCAAGGTGCCTTCGAACCGCGGCGATGAGGCGGTGGGCTTCATGGCGGGCCTGCGCAAGCTCGGCGGCCCGGCGGGGTTCGAGGCGATCGTGCATGGCACAACGGTCGGCACCAATGCGCTGCTGGAACGCAAGGGCTGCAAGCTCGGCATCATCACCACCGCCGGCTTCCGCGACGTGCTGGAGATGCGGCGGCGTGACCGGCGCAATACCTGGGGCCTGTGGGGCGAGTTTCTGCCCATCACCGAGCGCGACATGCGCGTGGAGGTGCCGGAGCGCGTACTGGCGGATGGCACCATCCACACCCAGGTGCACGCGGCCGATGTGCAGAAGGCGGCGCGTGAGCTGCTGGCACGCGGCGCGGAAGCCTGCGCCATCGTCTTCATCAATTCCTACGCCAATCCACGCAATGAACGCGCCGCGGCGATGACGGTGCGGGCGATCTGGCCGAACCCGCATGTCTCCGTCTCGTCTGAGATCCTGCCGGAGATCCGCGAATTCGAGCGCGCCTCCACCACTGCGCTGAACGCCTATCTGCAACCGGCCGTGGCCAACTACCTCGGCAAGCTGGAACGCGCGCTGGGTGAGGATGGCTTCAGCGGGCGTTTCCATATCGTGCAGTCGAATGGCGGCATCATGTCCACCGCCACGGCGCGCGGCGTGCCGGTGCGAACGGCGCTGTCCGGGCCGGCGGCGGGCGTGATCGCGGCGGCGGCGATCGCCAAGGCGGCGGGATTCGAGAACGCCATCACCTGCGACCTCGGCGGCACCAGCTTCGATGTCTCGCTGGTCAGCCGCGGGCGGATGGAGCTGGCGGCGCAGGCCACCATCGATTTCGGCGTGGTGATCCGCAGCCCGATGATCGAGATCACCACCATCGGCGCCGGCGGTGGCTCCATCGCGCATGTCGATCGCGGCGGGCTGTTGCAGGTGGGGCCGGAATCGGCGGGCAGCCGCCCGGGGCCGGTCTGCTACGGCCAGGGCAATACGCGGCCGACGCTGACGGATGCGAATGTCGTGCTTGGCCGCATCAATGCGGACAAGCCGATCGGCGGCGCGCTGGCGCGGCTGGATGTGGAAGGGGCGAAGGCTGCGATTGCCGAGCATGTCGGCACGCCGCTCGGCCTGGATGCGATGCACGCCGCGGAAGCGATTGTCCGGGTGGCAAATGCCAGGATGGCCGGCGCCATCCGACTGGTTTCCATCGAGCGCGGGCATGATCCGCAGAAATTCGTCGCACTGCCCTTCGGCGGTGGCGGCGCGCTGCATGTGGGTGCGCTGATCAAGGAAGTCGGGCTGCGCGCTGCGCTGGTGCCGCGCTTCCCGGGCGTGACCAGCGCCATCGGCTGCGTCATCGCCGATGTGCGGCATGACCAGGTGCGCACGCTGAACCTCAACCTGGATGGCATCGATGCCGCCGCGCTGGATGGGCGCATGGTGGAGGAAGCCACCGCCGCCCGGGCCGTGGTGGATGGCGCCGGCCTGCCGGTGACGCGCACGGAGATCCGCTTCGAACTGGACATGCACTATGCCGGGCAGACCCACACGGTGGGCGTGCCGCTGCCGGTGCATGTGATCGAGGGCACCACTGGCGTGTCGGAGGCGATCATCCGCATGGCCTTCGAGGCCGCCTACCAGACCGCTTTCAGCCGCCTGCTGCCGGGCCTGCCGATCCGCATCGTCTCGCTGCGCACGGCCGCGATCGGCGTGCGGCCGGATTTCGACCTGAAGGCGCTGGCGCCGCCGAAGGACGCCACGGTGGAGGGTGCGGCGCGCGGCGTGCGCCAGGTGTGGTTCGATGGCGCCTGGCACGCGGCCAATGTGTGGTCGCGGCTGGACCTGCCGGAAGGCGCGCTGGTGCATGGCCCGGCCATTCTGGAACAGCCGGATGCGACGGTGGTGGTGGACCCGGACCTGGTCGCGCGCGTCGATGCCTATGGCAATCTGATCATCGAGCGGGAGTGACGCCGTGCTGAGCGATACCGCGCTGCTGCTGTGCGACCTGCAGAACGACTTTCTTCATCCGGATGGCGCCTATGGCAAGGCTGGGCAGGGCGCGGCGGAAATCGCCGCCATTCCGGCGCGGCTGAAGCCGCTGGCGGACAGGGTGCGGGAGAAGGGTGGGTGGATTGCCTCGACGCACTTCACGCTGTTCACCGGCAAGGGCGGCGAACCCTTCATCGACCCGCATCTGCGCCATCTACGGCCCTTCCTGAAAAAGGGCGATTTCGTGCAGGGCAGCTGGGGCCATGCGGTGGTGGATGAACTAGCGCCGTCGGACCTGCCGGTCGAGAAGGTGGGCTACGACGCCTTCTACCAGACCCGCCTGGAATGGCTGCTCCGCAAGGCGGGCATCCGCAAGCTGCTGGTGGCCGGCATCGTCACCAATGGCGGCGTCTCCTCCACCGTGCGCGGCGCGCATGTGCGGGAATTCGAGGTAACGGTGCTGGAGGATGCCTGCGCCGCCTTCTCCCCCGAGGTGCATGAGACGGCGATCGCGGCGCTGCGCCCGGTGGCGAAGATCAGCACGGTGGCCGCCGAACTGGCGAAGCTGCAATGAGCATCAGCCGCGAGCAGGACCCGGCCTTCGACGCGGAAGTGCCGGTCGCCATCATCGGCGCCGGCGCCGCCGGGTTGATCGCGGCGCTGGCCTGCCGTGGCGCGGGGGTGGAGCCGCTGGTGCTGGAGCGGGATGCGGTGCCGCGTGGCAGCACCTCGCTCTCCGCCGGGCTGATCCCGGCCGCCGGCACGCGGTTCCAGCGCGCCCATGGCATCGCCGATGATGCCGCCACCTTCGCCGCTGATATCCAGCGCAAGGCCCATGGCGATGCCGAGCCCGGCACCGTCGCCACCGTGGCGCGGGAGGCGGCGCCGACGCTGGAATGGTTGTCCGACATGCACGGCCTGGATTTCAGCGTGGTGCATGATTTCGACTATCCCGGCCACAGCCACCGCCGCATGCATGGCCTGCCGAGCCGCAGCGGCGCGGAGCTGGTGGACCGGCTGCGCGCGGCGGCCGAAGCCGCGGAGGTGCCGCTGCTGACGGAAGCGCGCGTCACCGCCCTGGTGCTCGACCAGCATGGCGCGATCCGCGGGCTGGTGGCGCAGCGGCCGGATGGCACGCGGGAGCGTATCGGCGCGAAGGCCATCGTACTGGCCTGCTGCGGCTATGCCGGCAACAAGGCGCTGGTCGCGCGCTACATCCCGGAGCTGGTTGAGGCCGTCTATTTCGGCCATCCGGGCAATGAGGGTGAGGCGCTGGCCTGGGGCGAGGCGCTCGGCGCGGAATTGCGTGACATGACGGGCCACCAGGGCCATGGCTCCGTCGCGCATCCGCAGGGCATTCTCGTTTCCTGGGCCGTCATCATGGAGGGTGGCTTCCAGGTGAACGCACAGGGCGCGCGCTTCTGGAACGAGGCCAGCGGTTATTCGGAAGCCGGTCGTGCCGTGATGGGCCAGCCCGGCCACATCGCCTGGGATATTTTTGACGAACGCATTGCCGCCATCACCCGGCAGTTCGAGGATTTCCGGCAGGCGGAGGCGCAGGGCGCGGTGCTGCGCGCGGACAGCATCGCCGAGCTTGCGCGGATGACGAAGCTGCCGTTGGACTCCGAGATGGCGACGGTCGCCGCGCTGAAGCACGCCGGCGCCACTGATGGCTTCGGTCGCAACTGGTCCGGTGTCGCGCAACTCGCGCCGCCCTATTGCGCCGTCCGGGTCACCGGTGCGCTGTTTCACAGCCAGGGCGGCATGGTGGTGGATGAACAGGCCCGCGTGCGTCTTGCGGGCGGCGGGATCGTGCCGAATCTGTTCGCGGCGGGCGGTGCGGCCTGCGGCGTATCCGGGCCGGACGCTTCGGGCTACCTTTCGGGAAACGGGCTGCTCAGCGCGGTGACCCTCGGCCGCATCGCCGGGGAACAGGCAGCGAGGCTGGGCCACGAATAGGGACGGGACGAGTATGGACGCGATCGTGACGCAGACGGCTGAGGATCAGTTCGGCATCGGCCAGCCGGTGCGGCGGAAGGAGGATGTGCGCCTGCTGACCGGCAGCGGCACCTACACCGACGACATCAACCTGCCCGGCCAGGCGCATCTCGCCATCCTGCGCTCGCCGCACGCCCATGCGCGCATCCTGTCGCTCGATACCACCGCCGCGAAGGCCGCGCCGGGTGTGCTGCTGGTGCTCACCGGCCACGATGCGGCGGCCGATGGCATCGGGCTGTTTCCCGTGATGGTCGATGTGCCCGCGATGGAGGGCACGCAGCCGCTATACGCCCCGCCGCGCAGCATCCTTCAGACGGAAGCGGTGCGCTTCGTCGGTGATCCCGTGGTGGCCATCGTGGCGGAAACCCGCGCCCAGGCGATGGATGCGGCGGAGCTGGTCGAGATCGACTACGACATGCTGCCCTCCGTCACCGACACCGCCCGCGCGCTGGATGCGGATGCGCCGGTGATCTGGCCGGAGCGTGGCAGCAATCTGTGCGTCACCTGGTCCAATGGCCGGGCCGCGGAGACGGATGCCGCCTTCGCCAAGGCGCATACCATCGCCAAGGTCGAGCTGGTGCAGAACCGCCTTGTCGGCAACCCGATGGAACCCCGCGTCGCCGTCGGCGCCTTCGACACGGCGCGCGACCGCTACGAGCTGCACAGCCCGAGCCAGGGTGTGATGAAGGTGCGGGAATCGCTCGCCAAGTTCATCTTCCAGATCCCGATGGAGAAGCTGCGCGTCGTCTCCCGCGATGTCGGCGGCGGCTTCGGCCTGCGTGGCAAGAACTTTCCTGAATCCGCCATGGTGTTGTGGGCGGCAAAGAAGTTAGGCCGGCCGGTGAAGTGGCGCGCGGATCGCACGGAGACCTTCCTGTCCGACCCGCATGGCCGCGACCATGTGACCAAGGCGGAGATGGCCTTCGATGCCAATGGCAAGGCGCTCGGGATGCGGACCAGGACGATGGCCGCGATGGGCGCCTATCTGTTCGATTTCGGCCCGCGCATCCCGACCGTGGCCGGCGCGCGTATCGCCGGCACCGTTTATGACCTGCAGGCGGTGAACCTCCAGGTGCAATGCGTCTTCACCAACACGCATTCCACGGATGCCTATCGCGGCGCCGGGCGGCCCGAGATCGCCTATACGGTGGAACGCCTGCTGGATGTCGGCGCCAACATGTTCGGCCTGGAGAAGGACGAGATCCGCCGCCGCAACTACATCCGCCCGGACCAGATGCCCTACGTCAACTGCGTGGGCAATGAGCTGGACAGCGGCGATTTCGCCGGCACGCAGCAGATGGCGCTCGACCTCGCGGACTGGACCGGATTCGCGGCGCGTCGTGCGGAATCCGAGGCGCGCGGCAAGAAGCGCGGCCGCGGCATCGGCTATTTCATCGAGGCCTCGGGCGGCCAGCCGCAGGAATGGGCACGGCTGAACATGGGCGCCGATGGCAAGGCGCGGCTGCATGTCGGCACCTTCAGTCACGGCCAGGGGCATGAGACCGCCTTTGCCCAGATCGTCCATGCCCGCCTCGGCATTCCCTTCGGCGATATCGAGCTGGTGCAGGGCGACACGGATGAGGTGGAGCAGGGTTTTGGAACCGGTGGCTCCCGCTCCTCGCAGATGGGTGGCGTTGCGACCTCGCGCGCCTCGGAAGCCGTGCTGGCCAAGGCGAAGCGCATCGCGGCGCATCTGCTGGAAGCCGGTGTGGCCGATGTGGAGTTCCATGACGGCCGCTTCGCCGTGGCGGGCACCGACCTTGCGGTGACCTGGAAGCAGGTGGCCGCCGCCGCGCAGGATCCCTCCAGGCTGCCGCCAGGTGAGGCGCCAGGCCTCGATGAGCGTGTGCTCTACAAGCGCAGCACCGAATGCAACTTCCCCAATGGCTGCCATGTGGCGGAGGTGGAGATCGATCCGGAAACCGGCGTGCTGACGGTGGACCGCTACGCCGCGGTGGATGACGTGGGCAATGTCATCAACCCGATGCTGGTGCATGGCCAGTCGCATGGCGGCATCGCCCAGGGGCTCGGCCAGGCGGTGCTGGAACACGCGCTGTACGACAACGAATCCGGCCAGTTCCTGACCGCCACCTTCCAGGACTATGCGATGCCCCGGGCAGGGGACCTGCCCGACCTCGCCATCGGCTTCAACATCGTCCCCACGCCGATCAACGAGCTTGGCGTGAAGGGCGCGGGGGAGGGTGGTGCCTGCGGGGCACCGCCGGCCATCGTCTCGGCCGCCTGTGATGCGCTGGGGCTGGACCATATCGACATGCCGCTGACGCCGGAACGCGTCTGGCGCGCGCTGGCGCGGTAGAATTCAGTCGGCGAAGGCCAGGCGCAGTTCCTGGCCGCCATCGGGGCGCTGCCGCTGGTCGACGCTATCCGCATTGCGGGTGGCGAGCCAAAGCGCAAAGGCCTCCTGCGCCGTGGCGGGGCCTTCCAGGTCGGTGGCGGAGGGGCGCGGGGAAGGGCGGGGCAGCTGGGCGCCGTCCCAGGATGCGATGATCTGCACCTGGTCCGTGGCATGGGTAGCCTGCACACGGATCTCGGCCACGCCGCGGCTTGCCAGCAATTCCTCCAGCTCCAGCAGCGCGTGGCCGACATGGGTCATGGTTTCCCGTCGCGCGCCCCAGCCGCCGCCCAGCGCCTCCACCGCATCCAGCAGAGACTGGTTCATGCCGGCGCCGGGGCGGATGGTGAAATCCGCCCGCTGCGCCACCAGCGGCGCCGTCAGCAGGTTGAGCAGAATGGCAACCAGCGCGCCGGCGGTGACGGGCGCTTGCAGCATCGGCGGCAGGAACTGCTCGAACACCGGCACGCGCAGCAGCGTGCCGATGCCGATGGCAAGGCCGAGGCCCACGGTGAAGGTGCGCCGCGTATCCAGCATGCGCTGGCCCATCAGCTGGCAGCCCGTCGCCATCATGAAGCAGCACACATACAGCAGCATCGCCGCTTCCACCGGATCCGGCAGCGCCAGCAGCAGGGCCAGCAGCTTCGGGCAGCAGGCCAGCACCAGAAGGGCGACGGACCCCCAGATGGCGACGCGCCGCGCCAGCACGCGGGTTGCGATGGAAAGGCCGACGCAGGCCGAGGAACTGCCGGGTGGCATGCCGCCTGCGCAGGCGGCGGCGGCGAAGGCCAGGCTGTGCGCCAGCAGCCCGCGACGGATCGGCGGCGTATCCGGCCGCCGCCAGCCGCCATCCGCCGCGCGCTGGAAGGCCACGAGGTCCCCGGTCCAGGAGGCGAAGCAGGCGAGCAGCGCGACGATGAAGGGCGGCAGCATCGCCGCATCCAGCGCCCCCAGCACGGGCAGCGTGGGGCGCGGCAGCGCGAACCAGGGGGCCTCGCGCAGCATCGCGCCATCGCCGAGTCCGGTGCCATGGATGACCGCGGCCAGCGTGCCGAGGGCGGCCCCCACCAGCACGGCGAATCGCGAAAGCCTGCCGCCCTTCAGCGCCACGCCCATCATCACGGCAAGCGTCACCAGGGCCAGCGCCGCATGCGCCGTGGTGGGGCCGGTGGCGGCCAGGGCGCGCGGCAGCAGGCTCACCCCGATCAGCAGGATCACCACGCCGGCCACCTCGGTCGGCACCACCTTCTGCAGCCGCCGCAGCGTGCCGGCCAGCAGCACGCCGAGCAGCCCGGTAACCAGTGCCGCCGCCGAGACCGCGGCCAGGCTCACCCCCGGCGTCGCCGCCAGGTAGACGGCGACGAAGATCGGCGTCGGAATGGCCGCGATCGGGTAGCCGGAGCCGATCGGCCCGCGCGGCAGCGCCTGCAACAGCCCCGCCAGCGCGATCGCGACGACGGAGAGGCTGACGAAATTCAGGATGTCCAGCGGCAGCAGCCCGAAATGCGAGGCGACCAGGCCCGGCAGGATCAGATAGATCGACTGGATGCCGATCTGCTGCGCCGCCAGCCCGATGGTCTGCGCAACGCCCGGACGGTCGTCCACGCCATGCTCGATTTGCGGCGGGCGAATGGTCCGGCGGTCGGCGCGCGGGGCGAAAAGCGTGCTGGAGGCGGACCTTGGGCGAATGCGATGGTTTCCTTGCCGGCAGCAATGCGATTCTGACCCTTGGTCTAACGCAATATCCGGTCCGACTGCATCATCCCGCCTGAATTTTTGTGCGTCGCACCCGACCCTCGGCTGTAGCAGGCGCGGCGCCGGGGTGTGCGCGCCGCCTGCGCATCATCCGCGCGGGCTGCGGGCGACCTGCGCGGCCAGCAGAAGCGCCGCGGTCAGCAGCAGGCCGGCATTGAAGGGGTGCAGCGCCTGAAGCAGGGCAGAATTCAGCTTCTGTCCCAGCACGATCCACATGATCTGCAGGACGTAGAGCAGCGCCACCAGCAGGGCGCGGCGGCGCAGCGACCGGTCCAGGACCAGAATCAGGATTGGCAGTAGCAGCATCACCCCCAGCGCCTTGTGTGCGGACCAGTCGGTGCCACCGGGGAACAGCGCCAGCCCCGCCAGCAGGAACTGCGCCAGGATCAGTACGGGTGTGATGAAGGCCGCGATAAGGACCGCCAGGAAAGGGCGCTTCATGCCGCCAGTTCCCGCAGCCGCGCGACATAGGCGGCCCCGGCGGCCTCAAGCCCTGACGCGTCGAGCCGATTGGCGCCATACACCACGAAGGGTGCGGTCCAGGGCATGCCGCAGCGATGCGCGGTGGCGCGCAGCGGCGCCAGCAAAGCCTCCATCGGGAACAGATTGGCGCCGTCCGGCGCATAGGCCGCCTGCACATTGCCGGCGGTGGCGGCGACCAGCAGCTTCACGCCTTCCAGCATGCGCCCTTCCTCCGGATGCAGGTAGAACAGGTGGGTCAGGACCGCATCCATCCAGGCCTTCATCGGCGCGGGCGTGGCGTACCATTGCAGCGGAAATTGCAGCACCAGGCGGCCCGCACCGCGCAGCAGCGCCGCCTCCGCCGCCACATCGACGCAGCCATCCGGATGGCGTGCCTGCATGTCGACCAGCTCGACCTCCCGCCGGCCCCGGGCCGCCGCGGCGAGTGCGGCATTGGCGCGGGACTGTGCAGGGTCGGGATGGAACATCAGGATTAGGGTCTTGCGCATGGGTGCCTCCTTCGGCTGCGGCGAAGGTGGCGGCGGCGCGGAAATCCTTCCAATCGATAATTGGGATAGCGTTATATCCATCTGATGAATTTATGCGCCGCCGACCTCAACCTCCTCGTCGTCCTCGATGCGCTGCTGGAGGAAGCCCATGTCTCCCGCGCCGCGCTCCGGCTCGGCCTGTCGCAGCCCGCGATGTCCGCAGCGCTCGAGCGTTGCCGGCTGGGTGCTGATGCGCCGCGGCCATCCGGCGGCGGCGGCCTTCGGGCTGGAGGTGTGGCTCGCGCATCCGCATGTCCTGGTCTCCGGCCAGGGTGCCACGCGCGGCGCGCTGGATGAGGCGCTGGCGAGGCTCGGCCGCAGCCGTCGCGTCGGCGTGGTGGTGCCGAGCTTCCTGCTGGTGCCGCCCTTGCTGGCGGGGTCCGAC
This sequence comes from Falsiroseomonas sp., assembly GCF_030695085.1. Taxonomy (GTDB): domain Bacteria; phylum Pseudomonadota; class Alphaproteobacteria; order Acetobacterales; family Acetobacteraceae; genus Falsiroseomonas. The sequence goes on from NZ_JAUYTS010000041.1 coordinate 9,824, forward strand.
CTCATTGCCCTGCTGCCCGGCCGCACCTTGCCGGCCGACCCGCAGGGCCGTTTCGTGGACTTCGCCCCGCCCATCCAGGTGCCCGGCTTCCCGCTGCATCTCGCCTGGCATGCACGGCGGGACGGCGATGTGGCGGTGCGCCATGTCGCGGCGCTGGTGCAGGCGGTGCTGGCGGAGGGAGGCGACAAGCCCGGCGGGCACCGCTAACCTTCGCATTCCCGTTCAAGAGAGCACGGACGTGCCGCCAGCGCTTGCCATGACGATTCCGCCCGCGACGGAGGAGGTAGCGCGCCTGCTGGACGCGCTGGAGGCCTTCGCCGAGGAAGCCGCGCTGCCGCCCAAGGTGGCGCACCGGCTTTCCGTGGTGATCGAGGAACTTGCCGCCAACGTCGTCATGCATGGCAGCGCCGGGCCGGGCGCCGCCAGCTTCGTCGCCGTCACCGTGCACCAGGAGGGCGACGCGCTGGTCGCCACCATCGAGGATGATGGCCGCGCCTTCGACCCGCTGGCCCAGGCCGCGCCGGATACCGATGCGGCGCTGGAGGATCGGGACATTGGCGGCCTCGGCGTGCATTTCGTGCAGCAGATGACCCGCACGCTGCACTACAGCCGCACCGATGGCCGCAACCGCATGGTCGCCACGCTCGACTTGACGGGCTGAAGCCGGGCCGAGCCCCGGCTCATCCCGACTTCCAAAGCCATAGGCGGATTGCCCGATTGGCGGGGATGGGCCCATGCGGGGCTGCGGGCCTGCACCACCACGCGGAAAGGCTCCGGCCGCCAGGACGGTCGAGGCCGTTCCGCCCGGCCGGCTTCTGCGCTAGCGTCACGCATGATGCCGAGAGAGAAATCACGCAGTTGCCGCAAGCACCTTGCCACTCCGTCCCGTCCGAGACGCGCAGCGCGGCCAGCATGACCCGCAGCCGGCGCTTCGCCGACCCGGCCGGCTGACCGCCCCGCATGGCTGACGCGCTGGCCCGGCCGGCTCCGGCTCTCCCCCTGGGAGCCGTGCAGGAAAGGCTGGCGGGGCTGGCGGGCTTTTCCGAATCCGATGTGCTGCGGAACCGCCTGCTGCGCGCCGCCCCCATCCTGTCCCGCCTGCCGCTGGACCGCGCCAGCATCGACCATCCGGATTGGGCGGCGCTGCTGGATGCGGTGACGGTGCAGGAAACCCGCATGTTCCGCGCCGGCGCGCAGATCGCGTCCTTCCGGGCGGAGGTGCTGCCGGCACTGGCCCCGCGCGGCACGCTCTCCCTAATCTCGGCCGGCTGCGCGACGGGGGAGGAGGCCTGGACGCTGGCGATCCTTGCCGCCGGACGCGGCGGCCCCTGGCAGGTGGAGGGGCTGGATCTCTGCCGCCCGGCGCTGGAAGCCGCCAACGCCGCGCGCTACCGCCTCGGCCCGCCGGATGCGCTGAGGGAGGTGCCGGAGGCTGATCGCGCCTGGCTCGACATCGCCGATGGCTGGTTCGAGCCGGTCGCGGCGCTGCGCCCGCAGGTTCGCTTCCGCCGCGGCAACCTGCTGGATGCCTGCCTGCCGGATGCCGCGGCGGATGCCATCCTGTGCCGCAACGTGCTGATCTACATGACGGAAGAAGGGCGGCTCGGGGTGCTGAAGCGGCTGGTGGCGGCGCTGCGCCCGGGCGGCGCGCTGCTGCTCGGCCCGACCGACCGGCCGCCGCGCGGCATCGGCCTGGTGCCCTGGTCGCGCGACCTGATCGGCATCTGGCGGCGGGAGGCGACCGATGCCTGAAGCCCTGCTCGCCGGCGGCCAGGTCTTCGCCCTGCCGGTGGATGCCCGCGTGGTGGAGGCCGCCGCGCTGCGCCCGGCGCCCCTGGCTGCCGACGGATTGCTCGGCGTGGCCGTGGTGGCCGGGCAGGTGGTGCCGGTGATGGCG
>NZ_JAUYTS010000062.1 GCF_030695085.1 Falsiroseomonas sp.
GGCCAGCGGTACCGCCGAACAAGCGGTTGCTCCGGCCCCCTCTCCACTCCTGCTCAAAGGTCCCGTGGTCCAGGAGGCCACTGCCTCCTGGCGGGAGGGTGCAGGGAGGGCAGAGCCCTCCTTGCGAATCACCGGCGCCGCCCTCCTCCTCACGCTGTTCCTGCCCGCCACCGCCGTGGCGGAGGAGGTGCCGGGGACCGGGTCCAGCTATGGCGGGATTGGGCTCATTGAGATGCGGACTGCGCGGTTTCGGCCGGATGGGGTGGTCGAGGCCGGGTCGTCGGTACGGCATCAGCGGCGCTTTCATTTCATCAATTGGCAGGCCTTGCCGTGGCTGGAGACGAGTTTCCGGGTGGCGGAGCGGCTGGATGGGACCAGTGGCGCGGGGATGACCACGGACCGGTCCTTCGATGTGAAGCTGCGCCTGCTGGCGGAGTCGGATTGGGCGCCGGCGTTGGCGGTGGGGTTGCAGGATTTCATCGGCACCGGGTTGTATTCGGGCGAGTATGTCGTGGCGTCGAAGCGCTTCGGGCGGTGGGATGCGACGCTCGGCCTGGGCTGGGGGCGGTTGGGCACTGGGGATGATTTCGGCAATCCGCTGACCGGCGTGTCGCCGCGCTTCGAGGAGCGGCCGCGGGATGTCGGCCAGGGCGGCTCGGTCAACACCTTTCCCTTCTTCCGAGGCGAACAGGCGGCGGTGTTCGGCGGGCTGGAATATTCGTTGCCGGAGGTGTGGACGCCGTTTGGTGGCGTCGAGGGTCTGCGCGCCAAGGTCGAGTATTCCGGCGATGCGCTGCGCGATGAGCGTGGCGGCTGGCCGGCGCGGACCACGGGGCTGCGGGGCGAGGCGCGCAGCCGCGTGAATTACGGACTGCATTGGTCGAATGGCTGGCTCGATGCCGGGCTGGACTGGGTGCATGGCACGGACCTGCTGTTCCGCGTCTCCGCCCGCTTCAATCCGGATCGGGTGCCGGAGCAAGCCAGGCTGCCCGCCCTCGGCGCGCGCCCGGCGGTGGCCCCGGCGCCCGAGGATGCGGTGCGGGAGGCGTTGCGCCAGGCCGGCTTCCGCCCGGTGGCGGTGGAGATCGCGGGGGCGGAGGCGCGGATCGCCGTGGCGGGCGGCCGGCAGCGCCGGCTGGCCGGCGCCGCCGGGCGGGTGCTGCGCGCGGTGCAGCCGCATCTGCCGCGCGAGGTGGAAAGGCTGCGCCTGTCCTGGCGCCAGGCGGGGGTGGAGGTGGCGCGGCTGACCTTGCCGCGGCGCGCGATGGAATCCGCCAGCCGGGGCGATGGCAGTGCGGAGGACGTGTTCTTCGCCAGCACGCTGGAGCCGGCCGGCGCCGATCGCTTCGGGCTGATGGGCGGCGGTACCGGCTTCGCCTGGGGTGCGGAGCCGCAGCTTTCCCTGCTGCTCGGCGATCCGTCGCGGACGCTGCGCTGGCAGATCGCCGCCGTGGCGGGTGGGCGGGCGGAACTGGGGCAGGGCTTTGCCATCGCCGGCAGCCTTTCCCGCGCCCTGGCCGGCAACCTGGCCGGGGCGCCGCCTTCCGACAGCGTGCTGCCGCGCGTGCGGAGCGAGGTGGCGCGCTATGCGCGGGAGGGGGAGACGGCGATCCCGGCGCTGTATGGCGAACGCATCTGGGGGCTGGGGCCGGACATCTTCGGCCGGGTCACCGCGGGGTATCTGGAGCCGATGTTCGCCGGCGTCTCGGCGGAGGTGCTGTGGCGCCCGCATGACCGGCCCTGGGCGCTGGGTGTCGAGGTCGCGCGGGTGGCGCAGCGGGATTATGACCAGCAATTCGGCGTGCGGGACTATCAGGTAACAACCGGGCATGTCTCGGCCTATGCCGACCTGCCCTGGTTCAACCTGTATGGCGTGGCCCGCGCCGGGCGGTATCTGGCGGGGGATTGGGGCGGCACGCTGGAGGTTGGCCGGCGCTTTGCCAGCGGCATCGAGATCGGCGGCTTCGCCACGCTGACGGATGTGCCCTTCAGCCAGTTCGGCGAGGGCAGCTTCGACCGCGGCATCTTCATCCGCATCCCGCTCGACCTGTTCGGCATCGAGACGCGCGCGGTGGCGCCGGTGGTGGTGCGGAGCGTGACGCGCGATGGCGGCGCCCGGCTCGCCGTGGACAACCCGCTATGGGAGGTGACGCGGGAGGGAAGGAGCCGGGCGTTGCAGGATGGGTTCCGGGACTTCCTGCGATAATCAGGGAAGGGTCTGCAGCTGCCGCTCCACCACGCCGCGCCAGGGCGCCTGGGGTGGTGCCTCGGACAGCAGGGCCTGCCAGATGCGGCGGGCATTCTCGGGCCGGCCGGCGCGGGCTTCCGCCAGCCCGGACAGGAAGCGCAGCCGCGGTTCCTGCGGTGCGGAGCCCAGCGCGCGGGCGATCAGCGCGGTGGCGGCGGCGTGTTCGCCACGCTCGATCTCCAGCTCCGCCAGGTCGCCGGCCAGTTCGGGATCGAAGCGCGCCTCCAGCGCGATGCGGTAGGCGCCGGCGGCTTCCGCCAGGCGGCCGCGGGACCGTTCGGCATTGCCGAGCAGGACGTGCCCCTGGCGGCCCATCTCGCTGGCAGGGTCCAGCGCGGCGACGCGGGTGCGCAGCGTCTCCAGCATCCGGTCCTCGGCCTCCGCCATGCGCTGGCGTTCCTCGAAGGGCACCGCGGGCATGTCCGGCGTACCGCGCACCATGTACAGGCCGAGCGCCGCGGCCGGCAGCAGGAAGACCAGGGCGGCGAGCAGCGCCGGGGTGCGGCCGGAACTGCCGATATCCTTGGCGTCTCCCGGTGCGGCCAGGATGCGGCGCTGCACTTCCAGCCGTGCCGCCTGGTGCTGCGCCGTATCGAGGCGGCCGGTCTCCAATTCCCGGTCCAGCTCCGCAAGCTGCGCCTGGTACAAGGCGAGGTCCGCCTCCGCCCGGCCGCGCAGGCGGGCGGGGCGAATCAGCATCCAGGCAAGCGGCGCCAAGGCGAGCACCGTGAGGCCGCCGAGCAAAAGCCAGATCACGCCTTGGTTCCATCCTTCTTGGGTCGCAACGGCCCCGCCATGGCGGGGCCTCGGAGCGCGGCCTCGATCTCGGCCAGGCGGCGCTGTTCCTCCGCGTTCAGGGGCGCGGGGGCCGGCGTGGAGGCGCTGCCGCGGCGGGCCAGCAGGATCAGCCCGAAGCCCACCAGCAACGCCACCAGCGGCGTCGCCCACAGGATGAGTGTGTTCCAGGCGAAGGGCGGCCGCAGCAGCACGAAATCGCCGTAGCGGGCGTGCAGGAAGCTTTTCACCTCCCGGTCGCTGTCACCGGCGGAGATGCGTTCGCGCACCAGCAGGCGCAGGTCGCGGGCCAGGCCGACTTCGCTGTCCTCGATCGACTGGTTCTGGCAGACCATGCAGCGGATCTCGCGGCCCAGATTGCGGGCGCGGTCCTCCAGCACCGGATCGGGCAGCATGTCCCCGGGGCTGGTGACCGCGACGGCAGGGCCGGCCAGTAGCGGCGCAAGCAGCAAAACCAGCAACATCAAGAACGACATGCGGCCCGCCAAGCGGGCCGAGCGCGCGAATGCGCGCCGCGCCAAGACCAACCACGCGGCCGGGCCCGTCCGTGCAAGGCGCGCAGGCAAGGCGGCGGAGCCGCCGCCCGCCGCTTGAGGGCAAGAATCAAGCATATCTGCGAAGCAGTATGCGAAGGTCCTGTTCCAGGACCTCGTCGGTGATCGGGCCGGCATAGCGCCAGCGGATGATGCCCTGCGCATCCAGCAGGTAGGTCTCCGGCACGCCGAAGACGCCCCAGTCGATGGCGACGCGGCCGGGTATGTCCTGCGCCAGGCGGTTGAACGGATTGCCGTGGCGGCGGATGAACTGGAGGCTGTCGGCCGCCTTGTCCTTGTAGGCGATGCCGAACACCGGCACGCCTTCCCGCGAAAGCCGCATCAGCTGCGGGTGTTCGATGATGCAGGGCACGCACCAGCTCGCCCAGAAATTCACCAGCACCGGCCGGCCGATGCCGCGCAGGTCCGCGGAGCCGAAGGGCTCGACGCCAGATTCGGGCAGCGCCGGCAGGGTGAAGTCCGGCGGCGCCTGGCCAATCAGGGCGGAGGGCACGCCGCGCGGATTATAGGCGCCGGTGCGCTGGCGATTGAGCGCCGTGTAGAAGCCGACCCCGCCCACCGCCGCGATGGCGAAGGGTGCTGACAGCAACAGGCGGCGGGAGGTGGGTGTCATGCCGGCCTCGTCGTCGGCGCGGCGCGAATCGCCGCGCGGTTCGGCGCGGAGACGCGCACGCGCCGGTCCGCCAGGGACAGCGCGGCGCCGAGCGCCATGATGGCGGCGCCGATCCAGATCCAGGGCGCCAGCAGGTTGTAGTGCACGCGCACCACGGCGCGGCCGGTCGCGGCCTCCTCCTCCCCGATCACGGCGTAGAGGTCGGCCATCAGGTTGGTGTGGATGGCGACCTCCGTCGTGTGCATGCGCGCCACGGGGAAGAAGCGGCGCGCGGGGGTCATCACCCGCAGCTCGCGGCCGTCGCGCAGCACGGTGATATAGGCGCGGCGCGCGGTCCAGTTCGGGCCGACCTCATCGCGCACGCTGTCGAGACGCCATTCATAGCCGGCCAAGGTGGTGGATTCGCCGGCCGCCAACGACACGAGCCGTTCCTGCGCCAGCCCCATGCCGGCAATGCCGGCCGCGGTGATGCCGATGCCGGCATGGGCGATGGCCGCCCCCCAAGCCGCGCGCGGCAGGCCCTTCGCACGGCTCCACGCGTTGCCGAGACTGGTGCGGAACAGCGCGGTACGGTCGGCGATGTCGGCAAAGGCCGCACCCACGACCCAGGCGGCGAAGGCGAAGCCCACCGCGGGCAGCACCTGCTGGCCGGAGGCGAGCAGCGCCACGAAGAAAGTGGCAAAGCCGATTACGGCGACCCACCACAGCTTCATCACCACCGGCACAAGCTGCGCCCGCTTCCAGGGCATCAGCGGCCCGGCCGCCATCGCCAGCAGCAGCGGCACCACCAGCGGGAAGCTCGCCGCGTTGAAGAAGGGCGGGCCGACGGAAACCTTGCTGCCGAACAGCGCGTCGGCGAATAGCGGCCACAGCGTGCCGACGAAGACCACCGCGGTGATCGAGCAGATCAGCAGGTTGTTCAGCACGATCGCGCCCTCACGCGAGACCGGCGCGAAGACCCCCGTGGGGATCATGGCCCGAGCCCGGAAGGCGAACAGCAGGAAGGCGCCGGCCAGGTAGAACATCAGCAGGCCAAGAATGAACAGCCCGCGCTCCGGGTCGTTGGCGAAGGAATGCACGCTGTTCAGCACGCCCGAGCGCACCAGGAAGGTGCCGAGCAGCGACATGCCGAAGGCGATGATCGCCAGCAGGATGGTCCAGGTTTTCAGCGCCTCCCGCTTTTCGACCACGATGGCGGAATGCAGCAGCGCGGTGCCGATCAGCCAGGGCAGCAGGGAGGCGTTCTCGACCGGGTCCCAGAACCAGTAGCCGCCCCAGCCGAGTTCGTAATAGGCCCACCAGGACCCCAGCGCGATGCCCATGGTCAGGAAGGACCAGGCGGCCAGCGACCAGGGTCGCACCCAGCGGCCCCAGGCGGCGTCCACGCGCCCCTCGATCAGCGCCGCGATGGCGAAGGCGAAGGTCACGGCGTAGCCGACATAGCCGAGGTAGAGCAGCGGCGGATGCAGCGCGAGGCCGATATCCTGCAGGATCGGGTTCAGCCCCTGGCCATCCAGCGCCGGCGGCCAGACCCGCTCGAAGGGGTTCGAGGTCTTGATGGTGAAGGCGAGGAAGCCGAGCGAGATCAGCCCGAGCACGCCCAGCACCCGCGCGCGCAACGCGGTCGGCAATTCGCGCCCGAAGGCGGAAACGGCCGCGCCGCAAATGCCCAGGATCATGATCCAGAGCACCAGGGACCCCTCGTGGTTCCCCCAGGTGCCGGTGATCTTGTAGAGCATCGGCTTGGCCGAATGGCTGTTCTGCACGACGTTCACCACCGTCGTGTCATTGATCGCGTAGGAATACATCAGGCAGCCGAAGGCGGTGGCGATGGCTAGGCACTGGCCGAGCGCCAGCGGCGCGCCGGTTGCCATCATCCGCCCGTTGCGCATCTCGGCGCCCAGCAGCGGCAGGATGGATTGCGCCAGCGCCAGGATCATCGCCAGCGCCAGCGCGAAATGGCCGAGTTCCGCGATCATGATCCGCCGCCCCCCGTGCGGGTTGGTTGCATCGTGTTCCAGGTGGCGGCCGGCGGCGGCGTGCCCTGTTCGGGCTGCCAGTGGCCAGCGCGCTTCAGCGCATCCGCGACCTCGGGCGGCATGTAGGTTTCATCGTGGCGGGCCAGCACTTCCGTGGCGCGGAACATGCCATCCGTGCCGAAGCGCCCGGCGGTGACCACGCCCTGGCCCTCGCGGAACAGGTCCGGCAGCACGCCCTGGTAGGTGACGGGGATGGTGTTGGCGCCATCCGTCACGCGGAAGCGGATGGTCGGGCGGTCCCCATTGGCGGATTGCTCGCGCTCCACGCTGCCGGCCTCGACCAGCCCGCCGAGGCGGAAGGACCGTTCCGGTGCCGGACGTTCGGCGATGATGTCGGAGGGGGATCGGAAGAAGACGATATTGTCCTGGAAGGCGGTCAGCGTCAGCGCGGTGGCGCTGCCGACGCCAATGCCACAGAGCAACAGGATCCAGAGGCGACGGCGCTTGCGGGTCATGTCTCTCTCTCACCCCGAGGGTCGAGGCGCTTCAGTTTCGCCACCGCCTGCCGCTGCCGCAGCACGGCCGCCACGGCCAGGCCACCGAATACGGCCAGCGTGCCCGCCCAGGATAGCGTGATGTGAATCCAATGGCTTGTCATGGATCAACCCACCCCGGCATTCATGCGGCCACATCCGCGCGCCGGGCGCGGGCGGTCTCCAGCGCCCGGATGCGGCGCTCCATCACCGCGGCCCGGGTGCGGGCCAGCACCACGGCGGCCAGCAGCAGGGAAAAGCCGATGGCGCAGACCAGCAGCGGGTACAGCATGTCCACATGCATCCCCGGCGCATCCAGCCGGGTGACGCTGGCCGGCTGGTGCAGGGTGTTCCACCAGTCGACGGAGAATTTCACGATCGGCAGGTTCACCAGCCCGACCAGCGCCAGGATGGCGCCGGCCCGCGCACCGCGATCCGCCTCGTCGAAGGCGCGCACCAGGGCGGCATGGCCGAGCCAGAGGAAGAACAGCACCAGCACACTGGTCAGCCGCGCATCCCAGACCCACCAGGTGCCCCACATCGGCTTGCCCCACAGGCTGCCGGTGGCCAGGCACAAGGCGGTGACGGCGGCGCCGACCGGCGAAAGCTCCCGCGCCGCCAGATCCGCCAGCGGGTGCCGCCAGATCAGCGACATCAGGGACAGGATGCCGAGGCCCAGATAGCCGCCCATGGCCAGCCAGGCCATCGGGACATGGACGTACATGATGCGGACCGTCTCGCCCTGCTGCCAATCGGCCGGCGCGAAGCCCAGCGCCCAGATGGTGCCCCAGGCGGTGACGCCCAGCGCGAGCACCCAGAGCCAGGGCATGACCCGCCCGGTCAGCCGCAGGAAGCGTCCCGGATTGGCAAAGCGGTGCAGGGACCGCTGTCCCGGTTGCGGGGCGGTGAGGGGCGGGCCCGCTTTGCGGGGCATGAGGGGTCTGGCGTCCACATCCCTAGAGTAAGGGCGCTTCGCGCCGGATTGAAGCCATCGCCTGGGGGCGTTACGTCTGAATCTTGCAACCAAGCCGCCGGGAGACGCCCATGCTGTTCGCCATCACCTGCTCCGACAAGCCGAATTCCCTGGACCTCCGCATGGCCACGCGGCCGACCCATCTTGAATATCTGAAGTCCAAGATGGAGGGTTTCGTCGTGGTCGGCCCGGTGCTGGACGCCGAGGGCAAGCCCTGCGGCAGCCTGTTCGTGGTGGAAGCCGAGGACCAGGCCGCCGCCGAGGCCTTCGCCGCCGGCGACCCCTATGCCAAGGCCGGGCTGTTCGAGACGGTGCAGGTGCGGCCGTTCCGCATGGTCTTCAAGGACGGGGCAATGGTCTGATGTCCCCCGCACGCCAGTACTGGTTGGTAAAATCGGAGCCGGACGCGTTTTCCTGGGACCAGCAGGTGGCGAACGGCATTGAGCCCTGGACCGGCGTGCGGAACCACATGGCCAAGGCCAATCTCAAGGCCATGCGGAAGGGCGACCTGGCCTTCTTCTACCACTCCAACATCGGCAAGGAGATTGTCGGCGTGGTGGAGGTGGCGAAGGAGGCCTATCCCGACCCCTCGGTGGAGCCTGGCACCAAAGGAGACTGGGTCTGCGTCGACATGCAGGCGGTCGGGCCGATGCCGAAGCCGGTGACGCTGGCCGAGATCAAGGCGGAGCCCGACTTTTCCGTGTTTGCCCTGGTGCGGATGTCGCGGCTTTCGGTCATGCCGGTCTCGGCCGAGCATTGGAAGAAGCTGGCGAAGATGGGCGGCTGGAAGGGGAAGTAGGGCGATGCGGCTGGAAGGGTCCTGCCATTGCGGCAAGGTGGGGTTTCGCTGCGACAGCGCGCATCCCTATCCCTACCAGCGCTGCTACTGCTCGATCTGCCGCAAGACCCAGGGCGGCGGCGGCTATGCCATCAACCTGTCCGCCGAGATGGCGACGCTGAAGGTGCGCGGCGCGAAATACCTGAAGGTGTACCAGGCGCGGTTGCGGGAACCTGGTCAGCGCACCCGCAAAAGCCCCGGCCAGCGGCATTTCTGCGCCGAATGCGGCAGCGCGCTGTGGCTGTTCGACCCGCGCTGGCCGGAACTGGTGCACCCCTTCGCCTCCGCCATCGACACGAAACTGCCGGTGCCGCCGGAACACACCCATCTGTTGCTCGGCTCCAAGGCCGCCTGGGTGGAGCCCTGCTTCGCCGAGGGCGACCGGCGCCACGAGGGCTATCCGAAGGAGAGCATCGCCGAATGGCATGCACGGCTGGGGCTGGAGAAACCATGAGCGAGGTGGCGGCGGATGAACGGGTGCTGTGCCGTCTGGACGAGATTCCGGACGGTGAAAGCCGTGGATTCACCCCCGCGGCAGGCGCCTTCACCGGGCTGTTCGCCATTCGGCGTGGCGGCCAGGTCTTCGTCTATGTGAATTCCTGCCCGCATATCGGCCTGCCGCTGGACCCGGCGCCGCACCGTTTCCTCGATGCCAAGCGCAGCGCCATCGTCTGTTCCGCCCATGGCGCGCGGTTCCGGATCGAGGATGGCGAATGCACCTCCGGCCCCTGCTATGGCGAGAGCCTCGAATCGGTGCCGGCGCGGGTGGATGCGCAGGGGCGCGTGATCGTGCCAGCGGGCGCCGGGCTGTAGCGACGGCTATCGCCCATGGGGCGGCTATTGAGAGATTATATTTCTTCCTGTTGACGATACAGGCGGCGTTCGTGGAAAAACCTTCCATGAACCACGCCATTTCTCCGCCCGGTCCGCGATGTCGCCCCGCTCCAGGCCATCGCCCTTCCCGCCCCTGACCCTCGGAGACTCCCCATGACTTTTGCCCCTTCCGGCGCCCCATCCGGCCAGCTGCGCCGGCGCATTCTGTTGCAGACGCTCGCCTTCGCCAGCGCCCCGGCCATCGCCCGCGCCCAATCCTCCTACCCCGAGCGCCCGCTCCGCCTGGTCGTGCCCTGGCCGCCCGGCGGCGCGGTGGATGTGCTGGCGCGCGCCGTGCAGCAGGCGCTCAGCGCCGAACTCGGCCAGCCCCTGGTCATCGAGAATATCGGCGGCGCCTCCGGCCGCGTCGGCGGCCAGGCGGCGGCGCGCGCCGCGGCGGATGGCCATACGCTGCTGCTGGCCAATGACACCTTCGCGGCGACCGAGGCGGTGCCGGTGACCGGCGCGCCATCTGTCCGCCAGGCGCTGCGGCCTGTCTCGCAGATCGTCACGGCGGAGCATGGCTTCTTCACCCATCCGCGATCCGGCCTGAAGACCATCCAGGATTTCGCCGCCGCCGCCCGGGCGCGGCCGGGGGCGCTGAATGTCGGCGTGCCGGGGATCGGCGCCTCGCAGCATCTGACCAGTGAATTGCTGCTGCGCGCGGCCGGCGGGCTGCGGGTGGAGCATGTGCCCTATCGCGGCGGCGGGCCGGTGCTGCAGGATTTGCTGGCGGGGAATATCGATGTCGGCGTGGTGACCTTCTCGGCCGGCGTGCCGCATGCAAGGGACCGCGCGCTGGTGCCGCTGTTCGTCACCAGCGCCGCACGCCCCGCCACGCTGCCCGAGGTGCCGACGGCCGGGGAGAGCATTGCGCCCGGCTTCGTGCAGGATACCTGGATCGGGCTGTTCGCGCCCACCGGCACCCCTTCGGCCGCGACGGAGCGGCTGCACCAGGCCGTGCGCGCCATCCTGGCCCAGCCGGAGGTGCGGGACAGGCTGGCCGGGCTGGGCTTCACCCCGTCCGGCCTCGGCGCCCGCGAATTCGGCGCGCAGTTCGACAGCACCATCACCACCTTCGCGAATATCGCGCGGGAGCGGGGGATCACGGCGGGGAGCTGACGGCCTCCGCCTTGCGCCATTCCATGATGTGGAAATAGGGCACGCGGCGGTAGCGCGCCGCCGCGTGCGGGTCGCCGCCCGGCGCGGGGGTGGGTTCGGCGAAATGCGTCAGCACCAGGCCCTGGCCCAGCAGCAGGCCCATGTACTGGCTGAGTGGCCGGTGCCAGTTGCGGATGCGGATGCCGCGCCAGCCGACCCATTCGGCGCGTTCCTCCAGATAGTGGTCGATGGCGAAATGCGTTTTCTCGCCATCCCGCCGCACCCAGCCATCCGGCATGCCGGCGGTGAAGAAGGGGTTGAGGTTGGCGATCAGCAGGCGGCCACCGGGGGCCAGCACGCGGGCCATCTCGGCGATCGCGGTGGCGATGTCGGGGATGTCGATCAGGCTCAGGTAGCTCACCACCAGGTCGCAGGCATCATCCGGCAGCGGCAGCGCCTCCGCCCGCCCCGCAAGGTAAGCGCCCTGCGGATCACGCCGGCGGGCTTCCTCCAGCAGCGCCCCGGTCGGGTCGAGGCCGATGGTGGCGATGCCGCGGGCGCGCAGCATCCGGCAGAAGCGGCCCTCGCCGCAGCCGATATCGAGCGCCAGCCGCACCGGCACCGCCGCCACCCGCGCCAGCATCGGCGCGTCCAGCACGAAGCGGCGGCCGTAATCGCCTGCCTCGCCCTGGTTCGCGATCCAGGCCGCGGCCGAGTCGCGCCAGCCATCCTCCATCAAGCCCCTCCTGCCGGTTGACCCAGTGCCCGGTTGACCCAGTGTCCGGTTGACACAGTGCCCGGTTGACGCAGCGCAATGCCGCGTGCCCCACTCATTGCGTAAGAACCGGCGCATAGGCCGGTTGCGTAGAAACCGGCCTATGCGCCGGAACGCGATGCGCCGAAAAGACTGTGCCCAGAAGACCGCGGGGAACGCCCAATGACCGAAACCACCTTGATCGCCGTGAAGCCCGGCATCGCCGCGCGCGCCCATGTGGATGAGGCGGGCTACAAGGCGATGTATGCGGAAGCCGCCAGCAACCCCGACGCCTTCTGGGCGAAGGAGGCCCAGCGCATCGCCTGGATGCAGGCGCCGAGCATCATCAAGAATGTCGATTTCGGCGGCGAATCGGGGAAAGTGTCGATCAAGTGGTTCGAGGATGGGCTGCTGAATGCCTCCGTCTCCTGCCTCGACCGGCATCTGGCAACCCGCGGCGACCAGGTGGCGATCATCTGGGAGGGGGATGACCCCGCCAGCGATGCCAAGGTGACCTACAAGGACCTGCACGCGCGGGTCTGCCAGCTGGCCAATGCGATGCGCGGCATGGGCGTGGCGAAGGGCGACCGGGTCTGCATCTACCTGCCGATGATCGTCGAGGCCGCGGTCGCCATGCTGGCCTGCGCGCGGATCGGCGCGGTGCATTCCATCGTCTTCGGCGGCTTCTCGCCGGACAGCCTGGCCTCGCGGATCCAGGATTCGGATTGCGTGCTGCTGATCACGGCCGATGAGGGCCGCCGCGGTGGCCGCAAGGTGCCGTTGAAGGCCAATGCGGATGAGGCGCTGAAGACCTGCCCCTCGATCCGCCACGTCATCGTCGCGAAGAACACCGGCGGCGCGGTGGCGATGACGCCCGAGCGCGACCATTGGTGGTCGGATGCCTGCGACACCCAGCCGGAAACCGCGGAGCCGGAGAAGATGAACGCGGAGGATCCGCTGTTCATCCTCTATACCAGCGGAAGCACCGGCAAGCCGAAGGGCGTGCTGCACACCACCGGCGGCTACATGGTCTGGGCCAGCTTCACCCACCAGAACGTCTTCGATTATCGCGAGGGCGAGATCTACTGGTGCACCGCCGATGTCGGCTGGGTCACCGGCCACACCTACATCGTCTACGGCCCGCTCGCGAATGGCGCGACCACGCTGATGTTCGAGGGTGTGCCGAACTACCCCACCGTCTCCCGGTTCTGGGAGGTGGTGGACAAGCACCAGGTCAACATCTTCTACACCGCCCCCACCGCCATCCGCGCCCTGATGCGGGATGGGGAGGCGCCGGTGAAGAAGACCAGCCGCGCCAGCCTGCGGATCCTGGGCAGCGTCGGGGAGCCGATCAATCCCGAAGCCTGGCTCTGGTATTATCGCAATGTCGGGGATGAGCGCTGCCCGGTGGTGGATACCTGGTGGCAGACCGAGACCGGCGGCATCCTGATCAGCCCCCTGCCCGGCGCGACGGCACTGAAACCCGGCTCCGCCACCCTGCCGCTGCCGGGCGTGCAGCCGGCGCTGGTGGATAATGACGGCAACTTCCTGGAGGGCGCGACGGAGGGGAACCTGGTGCTGCTGGATAGCTGGCCAGGCCAGATGCGGACGGTCTATGGCGACCATGACCGCTTTGTGCAGACCTACTTCTCCACCTTCAAGGGCACATACTTCACCGGCGACGGCGCGCGCCGGGACGAGGATGGCTATTGGTGGATCACCGGCCGGGTCGATGACGTGATCAACGTCGCCGGCCACCGCATGGGCACGGCGGAAGTGGAAAGCGCGCTCGTCGCCCACCCCAAGGTGGCGGAGGCGGCGGTCGTCGGCATGCCGCATGAGATCAAGGGCCAGGGCATCTACGCCTATGTCACGCTGAAGACCGGCGAGGAGCCCTCCGAGGCGCTGCGCAAGGAACTCATCGCCTGGGTCCGCAAGGAGATCGGCCCGATTGCCAGCCCGGACGCCATCCAATGGGCCCCGGGCCTGCCGAAGACCCGCTCCGGCAAGATCATGCGCCGCATCCTCCGCAAGATCGCGGCGAATGAGACGGATGCGCTGGGCGATACCTCGACGCTGGCGGACCCCGGCGTGGTGCAGGATCTGGTGGACAACCGGGTCCGTTAGCCGGGCACCACCGAACGGGGCACCACCGAACGGCGCACCACCGAACGGGGCACGACCGACTGGGGCACCACCGGAACCGGCAGCGCCCGGAAGCCGGGCCGGGCGAACAGGTAGCCCTGCATCGCCCGCACGCCGAGGCGGCGCAGCGCCGCCAATTCGCCCGGCGTCTCGACCCCCTCCACCACCGGCACCATGCCGAAGGCCCGCAGCTGCGCCAGCGTGGCGCGCACCCGTTCGTAGCGCGCCGCATCCTGGTCCAGGCCCATGATCACCTCCCGCGCAATCTTGGCGCCATCCGGGCGCCACAGCAGCAGCAGGGGCATGCGCGCATGGCCGGTGCCGACATCATCCAGCGCGATGCGGATGCCGCGCCGTTGCAGCGCCGCCAGGGCGCCGGCCAGCGCCTGCGGGTCCTCCACCGGCTCCATCTCGCTGATCTCGAACACCAGCCGGTCGGTCGGGAAGCCCATCGCCTCGGCCTCCGCCACGGTGCGGCTGGCGCAGCAATCGGGCAGGCCGATGCAGCCGGGGAAGATGTTCAGCGTCAGCGCCGCGCCGGTCGCGGCCAGGCCGAGGCGCATCGCCTCCGCCAGCGCCTCCCGCCGGATTTCCGCATCCACCGTGTAGCGCGCCGCCAGCGGAATGGCGTCCAGCACGCTGGCCGCGCCCTCGCCCGCCGGGCCGCGCACCAGCGCTTCCTGCGCCAGGGTCAGGCCGGTCTCGACATCGACGATGGGCTGGAAGGCGGTGGCGAAGCGGGGGGTCACTCGGAATCATCCAATAAAAGATAATCTACTCATATTTTCTTACTGATCGCGCGTCGAGCCATAATCTCTTAACCTTTCGCCGCCGATCAGGGTTGCATACGGCGCTGTTGCGGAACGGCGCGCCTGACCGCAGCATCCGGCTCGATGGCCGAACCTCCCGATAGGCGACAGACCCGCCGCCTGATCCTCGTGCTCGGCCTTGCCTGCCTGGCCTCGAACCTAGCCACCCGCGCCTATGACCCGCTGGTCGGTGTTCTGGCGCAGGATTTCATGGCCAGCCCCGCCACCATCGCGCTGCTGTCCACCGCCTTCGCGCTGCCCTATGCGCTGGTGCAGCCGGTGCTCGGGCCGCTGGGCGATGCGGCGGGCAAGCGGCGGGTCATCCGGCTGTGCCTGGTGGCGCTGGCGGTCGCGCTGGCCGCCGCCGCCCTGGCGCCGGACCTCGGCACGCTGACCGTGCTGCGGGTGCTGGCCGGGGCCGCGGCGGGCGGCATCTTCCCGCTCGCCATCGCCGCGATCGGCGACCATGTGCCGATGGAACGCCGGCAGGTGGCGCTGTCGCGGCTGCTGGTGGCGGGGCTGACCGGCTCGGCCGGCGGCGCCCTGCTGTCCGCGGCGCTCGAGCCCTGGATCGGCTGGCGCGGCGTGACGCTGGTCTGCGCCGCCGCGGCGCTGGCCGCGATCCCGATGCTGCGGTCGCCTCCCGGCAAGCCGGAACTGCGCGGGCCGAAGCTGAACCTGGCGGATTCGCTGCAACGCTACCGCCAGATCATCGCCCTGCCGGCGGCGCGCGTGCTGTATGCCTGCGTGTTCCTGGAAGGGATGCTGATCTTCGGCATCTTCCCCTTCATCGCGCCGCTGCTGGCCGAACGCGGCCAGGGCGGCGTGGCGGAAGCCGGCTTCGCGGTGGCCGCCTTCGGCATTGGCGGCTTCGTCTTCGCGGCCCTCGCCGGGCTGATGCTGCGGCGCATGGGCCAGTCCCGCATGGTGCTGCTGGGTGGCGTGCTGGCGGCGCTGGGCCTGGTGGCCCAGGCGGCGGCGCCGCATGCGGCAGTTCTGGTGGCGGGCTGCCTGCTGCTCGGGCTCGGCTTCTACATGATGCACAGCTCGATCCAGACCCGGGTGACGGAGGTGGCGCCGATGGCGCGGGGCAGCGCGGTGGCGCTGCACGCCTTCAGCTTCTTCCTCGGCCAGTCGCTTGGTCCGGCCGTCATGGGCGGTGGCCGGGCGGTGATCGGCGCCGAAGCGGCGCTGGTGATCGCCGGCGTGGGCGTGCTCGGGCTGGGTTTCTGGCTGTCCCGCCGCGGTCGGTGAGCCGCCGGGCGGCCGATGTTCCGGTTCGCGATTCGCCCCCTGACTGGAACGCAGGGTGAATCAGGCCGCCTCGGTCCGGTCACACCGCGTTACAAAACAACCGGCTGGCCCGAGTCGCAGGAACGAATCGCTGACGCGGCGACTTTGTTCCCACACCACAAGCCCTGGGGGCCGCCCTGCCGCCGGGCCACAAGCGCGTTCCCCGAGTCGCGGCCGAGTCGCGGCCGGGACGGGGAACACGCCGCCCACGCTCAGAAGTCGGTGACGCGGCCCTTCTGTTCCCAGTCGCCATAGCGCGTCGGCTCCGGCCCCTTCGGCCCGCCGATCTCGGGCGGCAGCGCCAGGCGGATCGGCTTTTCGGCCGGCGGATCGCCGACCGGCGGCGGCGGCGCATCGCCGGGGATCGGGATGCCATCCGGCGGCGGCTCGACCGGTGCGGGCGGCACCTCCGGCACCGGCATGCCCGGCGGCGCGGTTGGCGGCTCCGGCGGCGGCAGGGGCACCTGCTGGGCAAAAAGGGTCTTGCTGTCGGGCGGCAGAAGCCGCCCCTCGTGATTCGCGTTGCTCATACCCCACATGTAGGTGGTCCCGGTCCGCTTCGGAGGGCCCACGGGGCATCGGCGGAGATTTGCGCGGAGGAATGGACACGAGATGAGCGGCTATCTGCGGACGGCGATCCTGCTGGCGGGCATGACCGCCCTGTTCGTCGGCGTCGGCTTCATGATCGGCGGGCAGCAGGGCATGGTGATCGCATTCCTGGTCGCCTGCGGCATGAACGTCTTCGCCTGGTGGAACAGCGACCGCATGCTGCTGCGGATGCACAACGCGCAGCCGATCGGGCCGAATGATGCACCGCGCCTGTACCAGATGACCCAGCAGCTGGCGGCCAATGCCGGGCTGCCGATGCCGGCGCTGTATGTCATCCATGAAGACCAGCCCAACGCCTTCGCCACCGGCCGCAGCCCGGACCGCGCGGCGGTGGCGCTGAACACCGGCCTGCTGGACATGATGCCGGAGCGCGAGGTGGCGGGCGTGATCGCGCATGAGCTGGCCCACATCAAGAACCGCGACACGCTGATCATGACCATGACGGCGACCATCGCGGGCGCCATCGGCATGCTGGCGCAGTTCGGCTTCCTGTTCGGCCGTGGCGACAACCGCCAGAACCCGTTCGGCATGATCGGCACCATCCTGATGATCGTGCTCGCCCCGCTGGCCGCCATGGTGGTGCAGATGGCGATCAGCCGCTCGCGCGAATATGAGGCGGACCGTGCGGGTGCCGAGATCGCCGGCGATGCCGAGGGCCTGGCCTCCGCCCTGCTGCATCTGGAAGGCTACAAGGCCGGTCGCATCAACCAGGCCGCCGAGGCCAATCCGGCGACGGCGCATATGTTCATTATCAACCCACTATCCGGCCTGCGCATGGATGGCCTGTTCTCCACCCATCCGAAGACGGAAAACCGCGTCGCCGCGCTGCGGGCGCTGGCCGGCCAGATGCGCCCGCCTTCCGGGCCGGCGCCGCGGCAGGCTGCCCCGCGCCCGGCACCCGCCCGGCCCGGCCCCTGGAGCAACCCGCCGCGCCGCAACCCCTGGGGCTGAGGCGATGGCCGCAACCTGCGGACGGCGCGAGGCGTTGGGTGGAGCCTCTCCCTTCATGGAGGTTCCGCCATGCGACCCTTGTTCTGGCGAAGGATGCCCCGCTTGATCCGCCTTGTCCTCGTCCAGTGTGCCGTGGGCTTCGGCATCGCGACGCTGGCCATGGCGGGGCTGCTGCTGGCCGATCCGGGCGATGCGCGCAGCCTGCTGCTGGGGGCCGCCGGGCATTGGTGGCCGGCGGCGCTGCTCTGGGTTTTCCTCGGCATGACCTTCGGCGCCGTGCAGATCGGCGTGGCGACCATGCTGCTGGCAACGCCGGACCCGCCGCCGCGCCCGCG
The DNA here is from genome assembly GCF_030695085.1 of Falsiroseomonas sp. Lineage (GTDB taxonomy): Bacteria > Pseudomonadota > Alphaproteobacteria > Acetobacterales > Acetobacteraceae > Falsiroseomonas. The sequence continues at coordinate 17,404 of NZ_JAUYTS010000062.1, forward strand.
CGGCAGGCCGGTACCGGTCCGGCTCGCCGTTCCCGCGGTGATCCGCCGCCGCTAGATCAGGGCTTCCGGCGCACCCGCGTGCTCCAGATGTGCCAGACATAGGTGGCGATGAAGCCGCCGACGACGACATAGGCCAGCGGCTCCAGCCAGCCCTCGATCCGCTCATACTGGTCCTCCAGCATGTAGCCGGCCATGGTCAGGAAGGTGATCCAGACGGCGGTGCCCATGGTGGTCCACAGGTAGAAGACCGGCCGCGGAATGCGGATCAGCCCGGCGGGGATGGAGATCAGGGTGCGGATGCCCGGCAGCAGCCGGCCGAAGGACAGGGCGACGGGGCCGTATTTCGCCAGCGTCGCTTCCGCCTTGCGCAGATCATCCTCCCCCACCGCGAACCAGCGGCCGTAGCGGCCCACCATCGGACGGATGCGGTCGGCGCCGATGGCGCGCGCCAGTTCGTACCAGACGGCATTGCCCAGCAGCGTGCCGACCACGCCGGCGATCAGCGCCAGCGGCAGCGACATCTGGCCCCGCGCCGCGGCGAAGCCCGCCAGCGGCATGATCACCTCCGACGGGATCGGCGGGAACAGATTCTCCAGGAACATCAGCGCCATCACGCCCGGCCAGCCACCGGCGGCGACAATGCCCGTTACCCACTCGATCATGGCGCAATCCGATACAGCGTGAGGGCGACACGGCGGCCGCGTGAATAGTTGAAGCCGGAGACGGTGCCATGCCCGGCCACCGCCAGGCCGCGGGTGGCGGCATCCGCCTGGAAGCGGGCCAGGTCCCGGTCGCCCACCGCCACCAGCCGCCCCGGCTCGCCGGCCAGGAAATCCACCGCCGCGGCGGCGTCGCGCAGCAGCCGGATTTCCCCGCCCATCGCGAACAGCAGCGATGGCTCATGGTAGCCGACCACGCCGAAGCGGTCATCCGGCAGACCGGGCGCGGCAAGGCGCACCGCCTCGGCGAGCCGCGGCGAGATCCAGGGCGCCTCGAGCCGCGGCAGCACCAGGCCAAGCGCCACAGCCTGCAACGGCACCGCCAGCAGCACGGCGAGCAGCGCGGCGCGTGCCGGGGCGCCTTCCCGCAGCATCCGCAGCAGGCCCCAGGCGAAGATCGCCGCCGCCGGCAGGCCGAGCAGCGACAGCGGGTCCACCGCCCCATCCGCCAGCACCGGCAGCACGGCGGACGCCACGCCAAGCCCGATCGCGGTGGCGATGGCGCCCGCCGTCGCCAGCAGCGCCAGCCAGCGCGGCGGCGCCCGGCGCAGCGGGTCCAGCGCCCAGGCGGCGGCCAGCAGCATCAGGGCCGGGTAGGTCGGCATCACGTAATGCGGCAGCTTGGTGGTCACCGCCTCGAACATCAGCCAAGCGGGAATCGCCCAGGCGAGCAGGTAGCGCGTGCCCGGCTGCAGCCGGTCCGCCCAGACGCCCGGCGCCGCGCGCAGCACCAGGAAGGCGGCGGGGAAGGCGGCGATGCCGAAGCTCAGCAGGTAATAGCCGGGCGGGCCCCAATGGTTCTCATCGGCGCCGCCGACCTTGCTCAGCATGTCGCCGCCCAGCGCCTCGGTCAGGAAACGGCCTTCCGTCGCGATGGTGACCGCGATGAACCAGGGGGCGGCGGCCAGCACCATCAGCGGCACGCCCCAGGCCGGCCGCAGCGCGCGCAACCAGGGGGCGCCGGCGGTCCAGGCGCGATCGGCCATGGCCAAGGTGAGTGCGGCGAGCGCCGCGACAAGCGGCCCGATCGGACCCTTCAGCAGAATGGACACGCCCAGCACCAGCCAGAAGGCCGCAGCCGCCCCGGCGCCGAAGCCGCCCGGCCGCACATAGGCCCGCCCCATCAGCCCCATGGCGACGACGATGGTGCCGAGCAGCGCCGCATCGGTCTTGGCGATATGGGTCTCGACGCCCAGCACGAAGCAGCCCGCCAGCATCACCGCGCCGAGGAAGGCCGCCCTGCGCCCGACCAGCGCCCGCCCGAGCTGCGCGGTCGCCAGCACCGCCAGCAGGGCGCCGGCCAAGGACGGGATGCGATAGGCCCAGATGTCGTCGCGGTCGCCGATCCGCAGCGCCTCCACCACCCGCACCGATCCGGCCTGGAGCCAGTGGATGCCGGCGGGTTTCTTGTTGCGCTCGACCTCGCCGAAGCGGATGCGGACCAGGTCGCCGGTCTCGACCATCTGCCGGCTGGCCTGGGCGAAGCGGCTTTCGTCGCGGTCGCCGGCGGGGATGCTGAAGAAGCCCGGCAGCCACAGCAGCAGGCACAGCAGCGCAAGCCAGGGAAGCGGGCGCCGCGTCTCCGGCAGCCGGTCGAGAAAATCGCGAAGCGCCTGCATGCGCGCGGCCCTAGCATGGCGCGCGGCAGGCGGCCATAAACCCCACCACATGCCCCCCACAAATCCCCCGGACGCCGCCACCAGGCGGGTCGCCAAGCCCCCGAATGCCCGCGCCAACCGCGGCGCGCCGCCACCCGGCACACGGTCTGCCGCGCTGCTGCTGCTCGCCGCCGTGTTCGACCGCCGCCGCCCGCTGGAGGAGGCGCTGGACCAGCTTCCGGCCGCGATCGAGCCGCGCGACCGCGCCGCGGCGCATCGCCTGGCCGCCGCCGTGCTGCGCCATGCCGGCAGCCTGGATGCGGTGCTGGAGCCGCATCTGCGGCGCGAACCGCCACCCGTGGTGCGTGCCGCGCTGCGCATGGGGGCGGCGGAGCTTCTGGTGCTCGGCACGCCGGCCCATGCGGCGGTGGCCGCCACCGTCGCCGTGGTGCCGCGGCCCTTTGCCGGGCTGGTGAACGCCGTGCTGCGCAAGGTCGCGACCGAGGGCGCCGAAATCTACGAGGGGCTGGACCGGGAAAGGCTGGATACGCCGCCCTGGCTCTGGTCCGCCTGGCACGCCGCCTATGGGCCGGGGGGCGTGCGCGCCATCGCCCGCGCGCATCAATCCGCCGCGCCGCTGGATCTGACGCTCGCCCCCGGCGCCACCCCGCCCGAAGGCGCGATCGAACTCCCCACCGGGTCCTGGCGCCTGCCCGAGGGCACCCGCGTGACGGATCTCCCCGGCCTGGCGGAGGGGGCCTTCTGGGTGCAGGACGCCGCCGCCGCCCTGCCCGCCCGCCTGCTGGCGGTGAAGCCGGGCGAGCGCGTGGCGGATCTGTGCGCCGCGCCCGGCGGCAAGACCGCGCAGCTCGCAACCGCCGGCGGCGTGGTGACGGCGGTGGAGCGCGACCCCAAGCGCGCCGCGCGGCTGCGGGAGAATCTGGCCCGCCTCAAGCTGTCCGTCACCGTGGAGGAAGCCGATGCGGCGCACTGGATGCCGGCGGAGGCCGGTTTCGACGCCGTGCTGCTGGATGCCCCCTGTTCCGCCACCGGCATCATCCGCCGCCACCCGGACATCCCGCATCTGAAGCGGCCGAAGGATGTGGTGGCGCTGGTCGAAGCGCAGGCGCGGCTGCTGGCGCAGGCGGCGAAGCTGCTGCGCCCCGGCGGGCGGCTGGTGCTCACCACCTGCTCGCTGCAGCCGGAGGAGGGGGAGGCGCATCTGGCGCGCGCCGCCGCGCTCGGCCTGGTGCCGGACCCGATCGCACCGACCGAATTGCCCGGGCTGCGCACCGCGCTGGTGCGCGGCGGCACGCTGCGGACCCGGCCGGACATGTGGCCGGAGCTGGGCGGCATCGACGGGTTCTTCGCCGCACGCTTCCGGCGCGCATAGCAGGACCTTCCATCACCCACGCCCCAGTCTTGGCGCGGGAGATAGACGTGCTACTTATCCTGTATAATCGGGATGAACGACACATCATGGCTGCCGCCGAGCTGGACCGTATCGACCGCGAGATCCTGCGCCTGATCATGCAGGATTCATCCCGTTCCCTGGCGGAGATCGCGCAGGAGGTGGGGCTGACGCCAACCCCCTGCTGGAAGCGCATCCGCCGGATGGAGGAAGCCGGCGTCATCACCGGCCGCGTCGCGCTGGTCGATCCCGCCCGGGTCGGCCTGCCGATTTCGGTCTTCGTCGCGGTGGAAACCGGCGACCATTCCGGCGACTGGATCGCCCGCTTCGCGGATGCCGTCGCCAGCCTGCCGGAGATCGTGGAATGCTGGCGGCTCGGCGGCGATGTGGACTACCTGTTGCGCGTCGTGGTGCCAGACATGGCCGGCTACGATGCCTTCTACCGCCGCTTCGTCGCCGCCGTGCCGTCGCTGCGCAAGGTCACCGGCCGCTTCGCCATGGAACGGGTGAAAAGCACCACGGCGCTGCCGATCTGACCCCGATCTGACCATGATCTGGCTGGGGGCGGTTCAATGCGGCGGCAGGACTGGCTGATCCTCGCGGTGCTGCTGGTCGCGGCGCTGTGGTTCGGCTGGCCGCGCATCCAGCAGATGCCCATCATCCGGTATCTGCACGGCGAATGTTCCACGCCGCGCAACTGCCCCGCCCCGGGCCTCCCGGCCGAGGGTGCACCCTGGCGCGAGCCGCCCCCCGGGCGCCTGCCGCCTGAGCGGGAACCGGGACCGACCCTGCGACGTACATAGCGCCAGGGGCTGACTCCAGGCGAAAGCGCGGCCGGGCGGCGTTGAACCCTCCCGTTATTGCGACGGGGGCCGGTTCCCCCGGGGGGCGGCGAAGGCTAGAACCGCTGGGACATGTCCGCACCCATCCGCATCGCCCCGTCCCTGCTCGCCGCCGATTTCACCCGGCTCGGCCAGGAAGTCGCCGCCATCGAGGCCGCAGGCGCCGATTGGCTGCATCTCGACATCATGGATGGGCATTTCGTGCCCAACATCTCCTTCGGCCCCGGGCTGGTGAAGGCGCTGCGGAAATCCTCCGCCCTGTTCTTCGACGTGCATCTGATGATCGCGCCGGCCGATCCCTACCTCGCCGCCTTCGCGGAAGCGGGCGCCGACCTGATCAGCCTGCATCCGGAGGCCGGGCCGCATCTGCACCGCTCGCTGCAGACCATCCGCGCACTCGGCAAGCAGGCCGGCGTGGTGCTGAACCCCGGCACGCCGCTGGAGGCCGTGGCCCCGGTGATCGAGCTGTGCGACCTGGTGCTGGTGATGTCGGTGAACCCCGGCTTCGGCGGGCAATCCTTCATCCGCAGCCAGATCGCCAGGATCGCGGCGCTGCGGGCGATGATCGACGCGACGGGCCGGCCGATCGCGCTGCAGGTGGATGGGGGCGTCACCGCCGCCACGGCGCCGGATTGCCTCGCCGCCGGGGCGGATGTGCTGGTCGCCGGCACCGCCGTCTTCGGCACGTCGGACTACGCAGCTGCAATCGCGGCGCTGCGCGGAGGAGGGAACGCCAAATGATCGGGGGGGTCCTGCGCGGCGCACGCCGCATCATCGCCAACCTCAAGCCGATCAAGGTGCCGGACGGCCCGGCCCGGTCCTTCCGCGACCTCTGGCCCGGCGATGCCGCGCGCGGCGCGCGCCTGCTGCGCGGTGAATTCGAGGCCTTCGGCACCACCCGCCCGCTGCGCCCGCAGGATGGCGAGGAAGCCCCCGCCCGCCCCGATTGGAGCCCCGCCCAACCCGGCGGCAGCCAGACCTGGTACGCCGCCGCCCATGCCTTCGCCTGGCTGCGCGACCTGCGCGCGCTGGGCACCGATGCGGCGCGGCTGCGCGGCCGGGCGCTGACGGCGGATTGGCTGGCGCATGGCGCGCATGACCCGCTCGCGGATGCGCCGGACGTGGCCGGTGCGCGGATTTCCGCCTGGCTCGGCCATTGGGATTTCCTGGCCGCGACGGCGGAGGACGGGCTGCGCCGCCAGCTGATGCAGCGGCTGGCGCAGGATACCCGCGGCGTGGTCGCCGGCCTGCCGGCGGAGGCCGCGCATCGCGGCGCGCTGGTCGCACTCAAGGGCGGCATGGCCGGCGCGGTAGCGCTGGAGGAGGAAACCTGGCTGGCCCGCTGCGTCCGCTTCCTGCCGCAGGAGCTGGAACGGCAGTTCCGCCCGGATGGCGGCCATGTGGAACGCAGCCCCGGCGTGCAGCTTGCCGCCGTGCAGGATCTGATCGAGATCCGCAACCTGCTGCATGGTGCAGGCGTGGAGGCGCCGCCCCAGCTCGCCACCACGCTGGACCGCGCCGCGCCGGCGCTGCGGATGATGCGCCATGCGGATGGCGGCCTCGCGCTGTTCAACGGCACGCGCGACGAACAGGCCGCCTTCATCGACCTGGTGCTGACCCAGGGCCAGTCGCGCGGCCGGGCGCCGATGCAATTGCCGGATACCGGCTTCCACCGCCTGGCCGCCAGCCGCACTCTGGTGGTGATGGATTGCGGCGCCCCCGCCCCGGCCCGGCGCGAGGCCAACCCCGGCGGCCTGCCGCGCGGCGCCGACCGCAACGCTCATGCGGGCACGCTGGCGTTTGAGATGTCCGCCGGGCGGGAAAGGCTGATCGTCAACTGCGGCGCGGCGCCTGCCGCCGAGAGCGAATGGCGCGATGCGCTGCGCGCCACCGCGGCGCATTCCACCCTGGTGCTGGCGGATACCAATTCCTCCGAACTCAGGCCGGAGGGCCTCGGCCGGCGGGTCGAGACGGTCACCACCGATCGCTTCGAGGAAGACGGCAAGCTGTGGCTGGACGCGACGCATGATGGCTGGCTGCGGCAATTCGGCCTGCGCCACCGGCGCCGCCTGTTCCTGTCCGATTCCGGCGACAGCCTGATCGGGGAGGATCTGCTGGAAGGCGCCAAGGATGTGTCGGTGCCCGGCTTCACCGTGCGCTTCCACCTGCACCCCGCCGTCTCCGCCAGCCTGCAACAGGATGAACAGGGCGCGCTGCTGCGCCTGCCCTCCGGCGCCGGCTGGCGGCTGCGCGTCGGCAAGGATATTCGCGTGGCGATCGAGGAGAGCATCTATCTGGGCGGCGAGCCGCGCCGCAGCCAGCAGGTGGCGCTGCATAGCGGGGCCGGCGCCACGGCGCTGCAATGGGCCCTTTCCCGCATCAGCGCGACCGCCCCGGCAGCGCCAGAGCCGCAGCCGGAGTAATGCCTGGCTGGGCTGGATGCGGGTTGAACCTCGCACCGTGAAGATCCTCGAAGTCACCAATGTGGACTTCGCGCTGCTGCACTTCATCCTGCCGCTGATGCGCGGGCTGCGGGATCGCGGGCATGAGGTGGTAGGCGTCTGCGCCGAAGGGCCGCTGCTGGAAGGGCCGCGGGCGGAGGGCTTCCGGGTGGTGCCGGTGGCGCTCGCCCGCAGCCTGCACCCTTGGCGACAGGCCCGTGCCCTGGCGGAACTGGTGGCCGTGATGCGGGCGGAAAAGCCCGACATGGTGCACGCCCACATGCCGATCAGCGGGCTGCTGGCGCGCACCGCCGCGCGCATCGCCGGCGTGCCGCGCATCGCCTATACCTGCCACGGCTTCCTGTTCAACCAGCCCGGCCCCTGGTGGCGCGGCCGCCTGGCGCTCGGCCTGGAACGCGCCGCCGGACGGATCACCCAGACCTACCTGACCGTCAGCGCGGAGGAGGCCGAGGATGCCAGGCGGCTGCGCATCCACCCCAACCCCGTCGCCGTGCTGAACGGCCGCGACCCTACCCGCTTCCGCCCGGACCCCGCCGCCCGCGCCCGCCTGCGCGCGGAGATGGGCGTGGCGGAGGGGGATTGCGTGGTGGTCGCCATCTCCCGCCTGGTTCGCCACAAGGGTTTTTGTGAGTTGCTCGCAGCGATGGCGGAGACGCCGCCGAACTGCGTGCTTTGGGTGGCCGGGAACCGGCTGGCCAGCGACCATGGGGAGGATCTGACGCCGCATTTCCAGCGCGCCGCCGCAATCCTCGGCCGGCGGCTGGTGATGCTGGGCTACCGCACCGATGTGCCGGCGGTGCTGGCGGCGGCGGATGTCTTCACCCTGCCCTCGCATTTCGAGGGGCTGCCGATGTCGATCATCGAGGCGATGCTGACCGGCCTGCCGGTGGTCGCCACCGACATCCGCGGCCCGCGCGAACAGGTGGTGCCGGGCGAGACCGGCCTGCTGGTGCCGCCGATGCAGGTGACGCCCCTGGCGCAGGCGTTGCGGCAATTGGCCGAGGATACCGGGCTGCGCCGCAGCATGGGCGAGGCCGGCCGGGCGCGCGGGCTGGAGCGCTTCGATGAGGTGAAGGTTCTGCGCCACACCATGGAACTTCTCGAATCCGGCGCAACTTCCGCCTGAACTTCAACCACTTCCGGGCGTTGGGCGCGGCGTCACCGGAGTAAGAAAAATGTCGCAGACCGTCGTCGCCACCACAGACAAGCTGCCCTCCCGCGTCTCATGGGGCGCCATCCTCTCCGGCGGCCTCGTCGCCGTGACGGTAGGGGCCATGTTCAACATCCTGGGCGTCGCCATCGGCGCCGGGACCATCGAGCCCACGATCCCCGGCGAGACGCCGGATGCGAGCACCTTCGGCATCGCCGGCGCGGCCTGGCTGATGGTCTCGAACCTGCTCGGCCTGGCCGCCGGCGGCTATGTCGCGGCCCGTCTGTCGGGCACGGCGGATGATACGGATGGCGTGCTGCACGGCCTGTCCGTCTGGGCCATCGCCTTCCTGATCTCGGCCGTGCTGCTGGGCAATGTCGCGGCCGGCACGGCACGGGGCGTCGGCGCCCTGGTGCAGGGCGCGGCCAGCACCGCAACCTCCGCCGCGGCGGAAGCCATGCCGCAGGCCGGCAACCTGACCTTCGATCCGGAAGCGCTGGCGGAACGGCTGCAATCCAGCCTGCAGGGCGGCGGCGACCCGGCCACCATGACGGAAGACCAGCGCCGGGCCGAGATGACGCGGCTGGTGGCCGAGCGCGCCCGCAGTGGCGCCTTCACCCCCGAGGCACGCGACCGGCTGACCGCGCTGGCCGCCGTCGAGTTCGGCATTCCGCAGGACCAGGCGGCGCAGCGCATCGCGGAGCTGGAGGCCGAGGCGACGCAGGTGACGCAGCGTGCGGAGACCGAGGCGCGGCGGGCAGCCGAGGCGACGGCGCAGGCCGCGTCGATCGGCGCCTACTGGATCTTCGCGACGCTGCTGCTGGGTGCGGCCGCGGCCGTGATCGGGGCCAAGGTCGGCACCCGGAAGACGCTTCTGCTGGCCAGCCGCCGCTACGGCTGACGCCTGAAGGGGTCCTGCGTGGCGGGCTTCAATGCCCGCCGCGCAGGGCCGGCGCCGAAGCGGGCGCGCCGCCCAGGCGGCGGATGCCGCCACTCAACAGGATCAGCAACACGCCGGCCACCAGCAGGCCGGCGCTCCACAGCAGGGTGGCATAGAGGCCGCTGCCGGCCAGGCGCGGCCCGCCTCCCGGGATTACCCCGAAGACCAGGGCGAGCAGCAGTCCGAAGACGCCCAGCGTCAGGGCCACCAGCGCAGCCCCATCGGCCACCGTGCCGATCAGCGCGGCGGCGCCGGAACGGGTGCTGCTGGCATTTTCCTGCATGGTGCGGGTGATCAGGAACAGGAAGACCACCGCGATGACGACCCAGACCCACATGGCGGCGACCCCTGCCTGACACTGGCCGCATTTGCGCCGAAGGCAAGCCAGGATGCAAGTCACGCGGCGGCGGCCACCCTCTCCCCATATGAGAAAAGGGCGGCCGCCTTGGGGCTCAGTAGCGGTACTGCTCGGCCTTGAAGGGGCCCTGTTCCGGCACGCCGATGTAGTCGGCCTGCTGCTTGGTGATCTTGGTCAGCTTGGCACCGACCTTCGCCAGATGCAGTGCGGCGACCTTCTCATCCAGGTGCTTCGGCAGCACATAGACCTTCTTCTCGTACTTGCCCGGGTTCGCCCACAGCTCGATCTGCGCCAGCGTCTGGTTGGTGAAGGACGCGGACATGACGAAGCTCGGATGGCCCGTGGCGTTGCCGAGGTTCACCAGCCGGCCCTCGGACAGCAGGATGATGCGCTTGCCGTCGGGGAACTCGATCTCATCGACCTGCGGCTTCACATTGTCCCACTTGTAGTTGCGCAGCGCGACGACCTGAATCTCGCTGTCGAAGTGGCCGATGTTGCAGACGATGGCGCGGTGCTTCATGGCGCGCATGTGGTCGGCGGTGATGACGTCCACATTGCCCGTGGCGGTGACGAAGATGTCGGCCATCGGCGCGGCATCCTCCATGGTCACCACCTGGTAGCCCTCCATCGCCGCCTGCAGCGCGCAGATCGGATCGACTTCGGAGACCATGACGCGGCAACCGGCATTGCGCAGCGAGGCGGCGGAGCCCTTGCCCACATCGCCGAAGCCCGCGACCATTGCGACCTTGCCGGCCATCATCACGTCCGTGCCGCGGCGAATGGCGTCCACCAGCGATTCACGGCAGCCATACAGATTGTCGAACTTCGACTTGGTGACGCTGTCGTTCACGTTGATCGCCGGGAACAGCAGCTTGCCTTCCTTCGCCATCACGTACAGGCGGTGCACGCCGGTCGTCGTCTCCTCGGAGACGCCGACGATGTTCTTCGCGAGTTCCGCGAACCAGCCCGGCTTCGTCTTCACCAGCTTCTTGATGAGAGCGAAGAAGACTTCCTCTTCCTCGTTCGTCGGCTTCTCGAGGAAGGCGACGTCGCCCTGCTCGGCGCGCAGGCCGTAATGCACCAGCAGCGTCATGTCGCCGCCATCGTCGAGCAGCACGTTCGGCGTGCCGCCGTCACCCCATTCCAGGGTCTTCTGCACATAGTCCCAGTATTCGACCAGCGTCTCGCCCTTGATGGCGAAGACCGGCGTGCCGGCGGCGGCGATCGCGGCCGCGGCGTGGTCCTGGGTCGAGAAGATGTTGCAGGAGGACCAGCGGACATCGGCGCCGAGATGCTTCAGCGTCTCGATCAGCACGGCGGTCTGGATGGTCATGTGCAGGCAGCCGGCGACGCGGGCGCCCTTCAGCGGCTGCTGCTTGCCGTATTCGGCGCGGACGGCCATCAGGCCGGGCATCTCGTCCTCGGCCATGTTGATTTCCTTGCGGCCCCAGCCAGCAAGGGAAAGGTCCTTGACGATGAAGTCCTGGGTCTGGCCGGCGGCGTCGGGCATGGAAAATCCTTTGGGTCGCGTCTGACTTGGCTGGCGGCGCGTAGCATGCGCGGCGCCCAGGGCCAAGCTTTTCCCGCTACTCATAAGGATATCTTTATATCTTGGCCATACATGCCCAGCTTCTGGGCGCCTGCTACTTCAGCGGAAAGCCCAGCGCCGTCAGCGCATCCCGCATCCGGTGCCGCCCGGAAAGCCCGGCCGCGGTGCCGACGCGGCTCATCATGCGCTGCGTCCAATCCTGCGCCCCCATGCCCTGCGCCACGGAGAATTCGCCCAGCGCCTGGTCGTAGCCGGTGATCGCGGTTTCCTCGCCGGTCACGCCATACTGTTCCCGGTGCAGCACCAGGGATTGCGGCAGGCGAGGCTTCACCGCGCCCTGCACCGCCGGGTGGCCCACCGCCATGCCGAAACAGGCGAAGGCGCCGGGCGGCAGGTTCAACTCGGCCGAGACCTTCTCCGGGCTCTGCCGCAGCTGGCCGATATAGACGGTGCCGAGGCCGAGCGATTCCGCAGCCACCAGCGCGTTCTGCGCGGCCAATGCTGCATCGACCAGCGCCACCATGAAGGATTCCAGGTAGTCCAGCCCCTCCATCTTCTTCTGATGCGCCTCGCCCAGCCGGGTCAGGCGGGAATTATCGGCGATCCAGCACAGGAACAGCGGCGCCTGGCGGATGAAGCCCTGCTTGCCGCACAGATCCGCCAGCCGGTCGCGCCGCGCCTCATCCTCCACCGCCACCACGGACCAGGCCTGCAGGTTGGAGGAGGTGGGGGCGGATTGCGCCGCGGCCACCAGCGTCTCCAGCGTGCCGGGCGCCAGCTTCTCCGCCGTGAAGCTGCGGATGGAGCGGTGGTTCAGCATCGTCTCCAGCACCGGGTTCGTCGCCTCCAGCGCCGTATCCGGGCCGGCGCCGGCGCCGTAGCGGGCGCGAACGGTCTCGATCGGGGACTGGTCCATGGTGGCAACTCCTCAACATCTGGCAGCCGCGTAACGTGGATCGGCCAGTGAGGTCCAGTGCCAGCCCGGGGGGTCACGCAGGGCAGCCACCCCGAGGGATCGGTTGAAGCGGCCCGGCGCCGGGTCCATACCCCGGCACGAAAAGCTGCCAGGTCCTGCCGCATCATGTCCGACACCACCCCCATCCGCCGCGCCCTGCTCTCCGTCTCCGACAAGACGGGCATCGTGGATTTCGCCCGCCTGCTCGTCGCCCATGGCGCCGAGATCCTGTCCACCGGCGGCACCGCCCAGGCGCTGCGCATCGCCGGCATCCCGGTGAAGGATGTGGCGGAGCATTCCGGCTTCCCCGAGATCCTCGATGGCCGGGTGAAGACGCTGGTGCCGCAGGTGCATGGCGGGCTGCTCGGCCGGCGCGACCAGCCAGCGCATCTGGCGCAGATGGCCGAGCACGGCATCGCGCCGATCGATCTGGTGGCGGTGAACCTCTACCCCTTCGAGGCGACGGTCGCGAAAGGCGCCAGCTTCGAGGATTGCATCGAGAACATCGATATCGGCGGCCCGGCGATGATCCGCTCGGCGGCGAAGAATTTTTCCTCGGTTGTCGTCGTCACGGAGCCGGGGCAGCTGGCGGAGGTGCAGGCCGAACTGGCAAAGGGCGGCACCACCCTGGCGCTGCGCCGCCGCCTGGCCCAGGCCGCCTTCGCCCGCACCGCAGCCTATGACAGCGCCATCAGCACCTGGTTCGCGGCCCAGAATGGCGAGGAATTCCCCCAGCGCCTGTCCACCGCCGGCCTGCTGCGCCAGACGCTGCGCTACGGCGAGAACCCGCACCAGCGCGCCGGCTTCTACACCGATGGCAGCATGCGACCGGGCCTGGCCACCGCCGCGCAGATCCAGGGCAAGGAGCTGTCCTACAACAACCTGAACGACACCGACGCCGCCTTCGAATGCGTCGCCGAATTCGATCAGCCGGCCATCGTCATCGTCAAGCACGCCAACCCCTGCGGCGTGGCGGAAGCCGAAAGCCTCGGCGCCGCCTGGGATGCGGCCTTGCGCTGCGACCCGGTCTCCGCCTTCGGCGGCATCGTCGCCGCCAACCGCGTGCTGGATGCCGAGGCCGCCGAGCGCATCACGGCGATCTTCACCGAGGTGGTGGTGGCGCCGGATGCCGATGCCGCCGCGCGCGCCATCTTCGCCCGCAAGAAGAATTTGCGTTTGCTGCTGACCGGCGCGCTGCCGGACCCGGCGGCGCCGGGCACCACCTTCAAGTCGGTGGCCGGCGGCTTCCTGGCGCAGTCGCGTGATGCCGGGCGGGTGAGCCTGGAACAGTTGAAGGTGGTGACGCGGCGGCAGCCGACGCATCAGGAATTGCAGGACCTGATCTTCGCCTTCCGGGTCTGCAAGCATGTGAAGTCCAACGCCATCGTCTATGCCAAGAACCTTGCCACCGTAGGCATCGGCGCCGGGCAGATGAACCGCGTGGAAAGCAGCCGCATCGCCGCCTGGAAGTCGGAGGCCGCGGCCAAGGCGGCCGGGCTGGACCGGCCGCTGGCGGAAGGCTCCGTCGTCGCCTCCGACGCCTTCTTTCCCTTCGCCGATGGGCTTGAGACGGCCGCCGCCGCCGGCGCCAGCGCGGTGATCCAGCCGGGCGGGTCGATGCGGGATGCGGAGGTGATCGCGGCGGCGGACAAGGCCGGCCTCGCCATGGTCTTCACCGGCATGCGGCATTTTCGTCACTAGGACGTCCAAATCCAATCAGTGCGCCCGGCCGGCTTCCCTCGGCCGGGCCGCTGAGCCAGATGGCGCCGGTGCCCGACCTCCTCGCCCTCCTCCCCCCGCCCGTCATGTTCTTCGCCCTTGGCTTTGCCGCCGGGCTGTTGCGCGCCGATCTTTCGGTGCCGGAGGCGCTGGCCCGCGCCCTGTCCATCTACCTGATGGTCGCGATCGGCCTGAAGGGCGGGGCGGCGCTGGCCAGCCCTGGCGCGGCGGAGGGGTTGTGGCCGGCGCTGGCGCTCGGCATCGGCCTGTCCTTCCTGCTGCCGCTGCCCGCCTTCCTGTTCCTGCGCGGCGCGTTGCGGATCGACCGTGACACCGCCGCCGCCATCTCCGGCCATTACGGCTCCGTCTCCGTCGTCACCTATGCGGCCGCGGCCGGCACGCTGACGACGCTGGGCGTGGCGCAGGAGGGTTTCATGCCCGCCATCCTGGCCGCCATGGAAACGCCGGCCATCCTGACGGCGCTGCTGCTGGCCCGGATCGGCACCGGTGGCAGCACAGGAACCGGCGCCACCTCCGCCCAGCCCCGGCTGAACGCGGGGAAACTGGCGCATGAGGTGCTGCTGAACGGGCCGGTGGTGCTGCTGCTCGGCAGCTTCCTGATCGGCTTCCTGGCCGGCGCCCCGGGCCGCCAGCAACTCGCCCCCTTCACCGAGGCACTGTTCCCCGGCGCGCTCTGCCTGTTCCTGCTGGAGATGGGGCTGATGGCGGTGCGCCAGCTGCGCGCCGGCGGGCGGGGCCTGTCCTGGGGGCTGGTCGGCTTCGGCATCGTCATGCCGCTGATCGGCGGCGCGGCCGGGCTGCTGGGCGCCCAGGCCATCGGCCTGTCGACCGGGGGCGTGGCGCTGATGGCGGTGCTGTCCGGCTCGGCCAGCTATATCGCGGTGCCGGCGGCGATGCGCCTGGCCCTGCCGCGCGCGGATGCGGGGGTGTATGTCACGCTCTCCGTCGCCGTGTCCTTTCCCTTCAACATCCTGGTGGGCATTCCGCTCTGGGTGAAACTGGCCGGGGGCTGACCATGCACAACCGCAAGCGCATCGAGATCGTGGTCGAACGCGTGCGTGCGGAGGAAGTGACCAGCCTGCTCGACCGCCTCGGCGCCACCGGATGGACCATCCTGCCGGTGCTCGCGGGGCGCGGCCACCAGGGGGTGCGGCAGGGAGGCGACCTTTCGGGCGTGCTCGACAACGTCGTCATCCTCTGCATCACCAGCGAGGCGGTGACGGCGCGGGTGATGGAGGCGAGCGACGACCTGCTGGGCGCCCGCCCGGCCATCGTCAGCATCACCGACTGCACCGTGCTGCGCGCCGACCATTTCTGACCAGGACCCGGATACCGCATGCAAAGGCTGATCGACGGTTATCGCCGGTTCCGCGCCGACACCTGGCCCGAGGCGCGCGCGCGCTTCGAGGAACTGGCCTCCCTCGGCCAGCGCCCGCACACCATGGTCATCGCGTGTTCGGACAGCCGGGTGGACCCGGCCGTGATCTTCGGGGCCGGGCCGGGGGAGCTGTTCGTGGTGCGCAACGTGGCCAATCTCGTGCCGCCCTACACGCCGGACGGCACCTATCACGGCACCAGCGCGGCGCTGGAATTCGGCGTGCGGGTCCTGCAGGTCTCCCATATCCTGGTGATGGGCCATGCCATGTGCGGCGGCGTCACCGCCCTGCTGCGCGGCGCCCCGCCGGAGGCACGGGACTTCATGCCGGCCTGGATGGGGATCGCCGCCGAGGCCCGCAGCCGCGTGCTGGCCTGCATGCCGGTGGAACAGGCGCAGGAGGCGTGCGAGCTGGAGGCGGTGCGCCTGTCGCTCGCCAACCTCATGACCTTTCCCTGGGTGGCGCAGGCGGTGGCCGCGGGCGGACTGACCTTGCAGGGCGCGCATTTCGGGGTGGCGACCGGGCGGCTGATGCTGCTGGGCGCGAACGGCGAGTTCGCCGCGGCATAGCCAACGAGTTCGCCGCGGCATAGCCAGCGGCTTCGCCGGGATGCGAAGCTGCGCGCCGCGCATCCCGATTCGCGAAAGGATTCTCCCTGCCCGACTGGCTGCCGCTTGCGCTCATCGGTGGCGCGCTGGGCCTTGCCTTGCTGCTGCTGCTGCTTGCCCTGCGCGGCCGGCGTGGGGAGGATCTGGCACGGCTCGGCGCGATGATGGAGGCGCTGGCCGCCGCGCAGGACCGCCTCGCCCGCCTGTCCGAGGACCGGATGCGGGAGCAGGAGCGTGCGCTGGGCACGCGGCTGGATGCCGCCGCGGAGCGCAGCCAGGCCAGCGCCACCGCCATCCAGCAACGCCTGTCCGTGATCGACGCCGCGCGCCAGAACATCGAGGCGCTGGGCAGCCAGGTGACCTCGCTCGCCGCCGTGCTCGGCAACAAGCAGGCCCGCGGTGCGCTGGGGGAGGTGCAGTTGCGGGACCTGGTGGCGGACCGGCTGCCGCCCTCCGGCTTCGCCTGGCAGCACACGCTGTCCAACGGCACGCGCTGCGACTGCCTGATCCGCCTGCCCTTCCCGCCCGGCCCCATCGCGGTGGACAGCAAGTTTCCGCTGGAGGCCTGGGCTGCGATGCAGGACGCGCCGGATGCCGGTGCGCGCACCCTGGCCACCCGTCGCTTCACCGCCGATATCCGCCGCCATGTCGCCGATATCTCCCAGAAATACCTGATCCCCGGGGAGACGGCGGAAGGCGCGCTGATGTTCCTGCCATCCGAGGCGGTGCACGCCACGCTGCATGCCGCCCATGCCGATCTGGTGGCGGAGGCGGCGCGGCGCGGCGTGCATATCGTCGGCCCCTCAAGCCTCTGGGCGGTGCTCAACACCATGCGCGGCCTGCTGCGCGATGCGCGCTTGCAGGATGAGGCGCGGCGCATCCGGCATGAGGTGGAGGCGCTGGCGGAGGATACCGCGCGCCTCGAACGCCGCATCGGCGCGCTGCGCGGGCATTTCGCGAACATGCAGCAGGATGTGCGGGATATCGAGATCACCGCGGAGAAGATCATCCGCCGCAGCGAGACGATCCGCGCGCTGGATATCCCGGAAGACGTCACGCGGAGAGCCGCTGAATGAGCGCGCTGCAAATCCAATCCGGCCTCGGCCTGCTGGCGCTCACCGCGCTCGCCTGGGCGCTCGGCGGCTTCCAGCGGCGCGTCTCCTGGCGCGTCCTGCTGGCGGGGCTGGGGCTGCCGATCCTGTTCGCCGCGGCGCTGCTGCACATCCCGCCGCTGCGGGCCGGCTTCGCCCTGCTCAGCCGCGCGGTGGAAGCGCTGGCGGCCGCCACGCGCGCCGGCACCAGCTTCGTCTTCGGCTATCTCGGCGGCGGGCCATTGCCCTTCACGGAGCCCTTCCCCGGCGCCGGCTTCATCCTGTTCTTCCAGGGCCTGCCACTGGTGCTCGTGGTCGGCGCGCTGGCCGCGGTGCTGTACCATTGGCGCGTCATCCCGGTGATCGTGCAGGCGCTGGCGCGGCTGCTGACGCGCGCCTTCGGCCTGGGCGGCGCCGCCGGCTTAGCCACCGCGGCCAATGTCTTCGTCGGCATGGTGGAGGCGCCGTTGCTGGTGCGGCCCTGGCTGGCGCGGCTTTCGGCCAGCGAGATGTTCGTGGTGATGACCGCGGGGCTGGCCACCATCGCCGGCAACATGCTGGTGGTCTACGCCGTGATCATCGCCCCGGTGGTGCCGGATGCCGCCGGCCAGTTGCTGACCGCCAGCCTGATCTCGGCGCCTGCCGCCGTGCTGGTGGCGCTGCTGATGCGCCCGGCGCAGGCCGCGCCCGATGCGCTGGAACCGGATGCGCTGGAACAGGCCACCGCTGCGCCACGGCTGTATGACAGCACGATGGAGGCGCTGATGCGCGGCACGCAGGATGGCCTGACCCTGCTGCTCGGCATCATGGCGACGCTGATCGTCTTCGTGGCCCTGGTGGCGCTGGCGAACATGGTGCTGGAGCCGCTGACCGGGCTGACCTTGCAGGCCATTGGCGCCACGCTGTTCTGGCCGCTGGCCTTTGCCATGGGCATCCCGGCGGAGCAGGCCGGGGTGGTCGCCGCCTCGCTCGGCACCAAGCTCGTGATCAATGAATTCGTCGCCTATCTCGAACTCGCGCAATCCGGCGGGCTGGGGCTGAGCGAAAGATCGCGGCTGATCCTGACCTATGCGCTGTGCGGCTTCACCAACTTCGCATCGCTGGGCATCATGCTGGGCGGCATGGTGGCGATGTGCCCGGAACGCCGCGCGGATATCGTGAAGCTCGGCCTGCCGGCGCTGCTGGCGGCCACCATCGCCTGCTGCATGACGGGCGCGGTGGTCGGGCTGCTGACGCCACCCTGAGAGGGAAGACCATGTTCGAGATCTTCGGCCCGCCACCCCCCGGCTCGCCCCGCCCCTTCAGCGAGGCGACGCGCGTCGGCGGGATGGTGTTCGTCTCCGGCCATTCCGCCCCGCACGACCCGGCCAACGGCATTTTGCGCGGCGCGACGCCGGCGGAGGAGGTGCGGAACGCCCTGGCCAAGGTCGCCACCATCCTGGCCGCCGCGGGCAGCAGCCTGGACCGCGTGGTGCAGATGACCATGCTGATCACCGACCCGGCCGATTACGCCGCGCTCAACGCCGAATATGTGAAGCATTTCCCGAACGGTCTGCCGGCGCGCCACACCGCGCGCTTCGGCGTGCCGACCGAAGCCCGCGTCGCCTTCGCCTGCATCGCCCTGGCCGGAGAGACCACCCATGCGTAGCCACCTGATCCAGCGCAATTTGCGGCAGGACCCGCCGCTCGCCCTGCGCGGCGAGGGCATCTTCCTCCATGACTCCAACGGAAAGACCATCATCGATGGCTCCGGCGGCGCCGCGGTGGCCTGCCTCGGCCATGGCCATCCCCGCGTGCTGGAGGCGATGCGCGCGCAGATGGACAGGCTGACCTACGCCCACACCGCGCTGTATTCCTGCGAAAGCGCGGAGGCGCTGGCCGATCTGGTGCTGGAAGGCGAGCCGGGCGGGCTGAGTCAGCTTTACCTGTGCTCCTCCGGCTCGGAGGCGATGGAAGCCGCCCTGAAGCTGTCCCGCCAGTATTTCTGGGAAATCGGCCAGCCGAACCGCCAGAAATACATCGCGCGGCGGCAGAGCTATCACGGCAATACCCTCGGCGCGCTGGCGGCCGGCGGCAATGCGATGCGGAAGGCGATCTACCAGCCGATCCTGTCCGACGCCTTCAGCCATGTCGCGCCCTGCTACGCCTATCGCGACCGTGGCGCGGCGGAATCGGATGCGGATTACGTCGCCCGCCTGGCGGCGGAGCTGGAGGCGGAATTCCAGCGCCTCGGCCCGGACAGCGTGATCGCCTTCATCGCGGAGCCGGTGGTCGGCGCCACGCTCGGCTGCGTCACCGCCCTGCCCGGCTACTTCGCCGCCATGCGCGCGGTCTGCGACCGGCATGGCGCGCTGCTGATCCTGGACGAGGTGATGTGCGGCATGGGCCGCACCGGCACCATGCATGCCTGGGAACAGGAAGGCGTCACGCCGGACATCCAGGTGATCGCCAAGGGTCTCGGCGGCGGCTACCAGCCGATCGGCGGCATCCTG
>NZ_JAUYTS010000065.1 GCF_030695085.1 Falsiroseomonas sp.
AACCATGGACGAGATGGCGCCGTGGTCGAGCGCGCCCCCGCCGGCGGCGAGCCATGGCGCCGAGAAGACGATCCAGCCGCCACCCTCCGCCGGCACGGCGCCAAGCACGCGGTGCCCGGGTTCGGCCTTCGGATCCCAGCCAAGTCGTGCTCCGGGCCCCAGTCGCGCCGCCGCATCGGCCAGCGCCTCGGGCGGCGCGGCCTCCGGCAGGGGTGCCACGCGATCCCAGTGGAGCTCGATGCCGGGGCGGGAGATGGCATGCACCGCCGCATCGCGTGCTGCCTCGGGCAGCGGTGCGACCGCCGTGCGCGCCGCCGCAAGCTGGTCGGCCATGCGCTCCAGGCGCGCGCCCTGTTCGGTCCCGCGGAGCGCACGCTCATGCACCCACATGCTGCCGATGTGCAGCAGCATCAGCCCGCCCAGCAGCAGCAGCGTGATCCGCCCGGCCAGGCTCGCGGGCCAAGGCCACCTCATGCGCGCGTCACGTCGGCCACGAGCACATATCCGGCGCCGCGTATCGTCTTGATGAGGGAGGGGCTGTCGTCGTCCGGCTCGATCTTCCGGCGCAGCCGGCTGACCTGCACATCCACCGTCCGGTCGAAGGGATCCGCGCCCGCGCGCCGCTTCGCGACTTCGAGAAGCTGTTCGCGCGACAGGACACGCTGCGGATGTTCCAGGAACGCCATCAACAGGTCATATTCCGCCCCGGAGAGATCGACCGCGACGCCCTCCGGCGAGGTGAGTTCGCGTCGCGCCGTATCCAGCACCCAGCCGGCGAAGGCCAGCCGTCGCGAACGCGGGTCGGGCTGCGCATCGGCCGGCGCGGCGCGGCGTAGCAGCGCGCGGACGCGCGCGACCAGCTCGCGCGGGGCGAAGGGCTTTGCCACGTAGTCATCGGCACCGAGCTCGAGGCCCAGCACGCGGTCCATCTCCTCCCCGCGCGCCGTCAACATTAGGACTGGCACGCGCGAACGTTCCCGCAGGCGACGGAGCAGGTCGAGGCCCGAGACGCCCGGCAGCATCACGTCGAGCAGGATGAGGTCCGGCTGGCCGGCGGGGCTGTCCAGAAGCTCCCACATCTCGCGCCCGTCGCGCGCCGCTGAGACGCGGAAAGCCGCCTCCCGCAGCAGGCGCGCGACGAGGTTCCGCATCTCGCCATCATCCTCGACGATGAGGATGTGCGCCTCTGGGTCAAGCAGGCGGCGTTCCGCCGTGTCGGTCATCTGGACGCTTCGATGGGCGTGTAGCGCGCCTGGACACGCGGTTGGCCCGCCGCAGGCACCAACTGCACGACGACGCGCAGGCTGGGATCGGCCCGGAAGTCGCCACTGGCGACCAGGGCCGCACCATCCGGCCGCGGCGCAAAGGTCACGGTCTGCTGACGCCCGCCGGCCAGGACGATCGCCGTCGCGGTGGCGCCGCTCGCGGAGAGCGGGCGGTCATTCGCGTCGAACAGGAAGAAGGTCAGGCGGCCCTCCTGCGCCAGCAGCTCACCGTGATAGCTGCCGATATCCTGCATCTGGCCACCATTGGGGCCTCGCAACGGGCCATGCGCGAGCGCCACGGAGGACAGGCCCAGCAGGAATACTGTGGTCATCAGGCGGCGCTTGGTCGGCATCGGAATCTCCCTGGCTCAGAATGTCTCGGGCGCGAGTGTGCCGCCAGCGCGGCGTTCCTCGGCCTCGGCGCGCAGGCGCTCCAGCGCCGGACGCCCGAAGCGGTGGAACAGGATGGGTGTCACCAAGGTGTCGAGCAGCGTGGCGCTGACCAGCCCCCCCAGGATGGTGATCGCGACAGGGTGCAGGATCTCCTTGCCCGGCGCATCGGCGCCGATGGCCAGCGGGATCAAGGCGAGGCCGGCCGAGAGCGCGGTCATCAGCACCGGCGTCAGCCGCTCCGCCGACCCGCGCAGCACCAGAGCGAGGCCCCATCGCTCGCCCTCATGCAGCGCAAGGTTCAGGTAGTGGCTGACCTTCAGGATGCCGTTGCGCGTGGTGATGCCGGTGAGCGTGACGAAACCCACCATGGTTGCAACCGACAGCGGCTGCCCCGCGATCCAGATCGCCGCGACCGCGCCAATCAGCGCAAGCGGCACGTTGCCCATGATGATCGCCGCCAGCATGGCCGAGCGGTAGCGCGAATAGAGCACGACGAAGATCAGCGCGAGGGACAGGAGGGTGAGGACCGCAATGGTCTGCATCGCCTCCTCCTGTGCCTGGAAGGTGCCCTCCAGCGCCGTGGTGTAGCCCGTGGGCATGGGCGTGCGGGCGAGTTCCGCCCGGATGCCGGCGATGACCTGCGCCATGTCGGCCTCGGGTGTCGCATTGGCGAGCACCACGATGCGGCGCCGCGCACCCTCGCGCAGGATCTGATTGGGGCCATCGCCCTCCTCCACCCGCGCGAGCAGGCCAAGCGGCACCCGGCCATGCGGCGTCGGCACCAGCGCCTCGGCCAGGCGGGCGGTGGTGCGGTCCTCGTCGGCGAGGCGCAGTACCACGTCGAAGCGGCGCGCGCCGTCCAGGATCTGGCTGACGACCGTGCCGCCGGTCAGGGATTCCAGCGTCTCCGTCAGCGCCGCCGCCGATACGCCATAGAGCGCGGCGCGCTCGTGGTCGACAGCGATGCGCAGCTGCGGGATCCGCACCTGGCGCTCGAGCTGCAGGTCGGTCAGGCCCGGCACATTCTCCGCCAGCCTTCCGCGCAGCGTCTCGGCCAGGGTGCGCAGCGTGTCGAGATCATCGCCGAAGATCTTCAGTGCGATCTGCGCCCGCACACCGGACAGCATGTGGTCCAGGCGGTGGCTGATCGGCTGGCCGATATTGACCGCTGCCGGCAGGGAAGCGAGCCGCGCACGGATGTCTGCCAGAACCTCGGGGCGCGGGCGCCCGCCCTCACGCAGGTCGAGGTCCAGTTCGGAGGAATGCACCCCCTCGGCATGCTCGTCGAGCTCCGCGCGACCGGTGCGGCGGCCGACACCCTTGACCTCGGGCACCTCCATCAGCAGGCGTTCCGCCACCCGGCCGAGCGCGTTGGATTCCGCCAGCGAGATGCCCGGCTGGTAGGTGACGTTGATGACCAGCGTGCCCTCGTTGAAGGGCGGCAGGAAGGCGCGCGGCAGGAAGGGCACGCTGGCCGCGGCGATGGCCACGCCGCCCACGGCGATGCCGAGCACCAGGGAACGGTGCCCGAAGGCCCAGCGCAGCAGCCGGTCCTGCCCCGCCTTCAGGCCGCGCACCAGCGCCCCGTCGCCCGCATGCATCCGCCGCATCCCGGGCAGCAGCCAGTAGGACAGCACCGGCGTGACGGTGACCGCGACCAGCAGCGAACAGAGGATCGAGACGATGTAGGCGATGCCGAGCGGCGCAAACAGCCGGCCCTCGATGCCGGTCAGCGCGAACAATGGCAGGAACACCAGCACGATGATGAAGGTGGCGTAGACGATGCCGGAACGGACCTCGGCGCTGGCCGAGATCACCACCTGCATCACGGGCGCCGGCACCGCCCGCGCGGTGTTCTCCTTCAGGCGGCGCAGGATGTTTTCCACGTCCACCACCGCGTCATCCACCAGCTCCCCAACCGCGATGGCCAGGCCGCCCAGCGTCATGGTGTTGATGGACAACCCGAAGGCGGCGAAGACGATGGCCGTCAGCAGGATGGATAGCGGGATCGCGGTCAGCGAGATGAAGGTGGTGCGTGTGTTCAGCAGGAAGGCGAACAGCA
>NZ_JAUYTS010000067.1 GCF_030695085.1 Falsiroseomonas sp.
CGCCAGCGCACCACCCACCGTGCCGGGAATGCCGGCAAGAAACTCGGCGCCTTCGAAACCGTTCAAGGCTGCAAATCGCGCCACCTTAGGACTGGACACACCCGCCTCGGCGTAAACACCGGCCGGCGCGCCCGGCTTTCCGTGGCTAAGCGTGATCTGGTTGAGCGCACCGTGCAGAAGCACCACCGTGCCGCGCACCCCGCCGTCGCGCACCAGCAAATTGCTGCCCAGGCCGATGAAGTGCACCGGCTCGTCAGCCGCCAGCCCCTGCAAAAACTGCGACAAATCGGCGATATCCGCCGGAATGTAGAAACGCTCGGCCGGTCCGCCGACGCGCCAGCTGGTGTGCTTGCTCATCGGCTCATCGCGGCGTAGTTCGCCGCGCAGTCCCGAGTGCTGAGTGCTGAGTCCTGAGAGGGGAAGTTGAAAGTTCGCGCACATACTCAGGACTCAGCACTTTTAACTAATTTTGCCGGCACCTGGCCGATCGACCCGGCGCCCATGGTCAGGACCACATCTCCGTCCCGTACCGCATTCATGATTGCCTGCGGCAGTTCCGCCGCAGATTCCACGAAAATCGGCTCGACCTTGCCCGCGACCCGGATGGCGCGTGCCAATGCTCTGCCGTCTGCGGCCACGATAGGCGCTTCGCCGGCCGGGTAGACTTCAGTCAGCAGCAGGGCATCCACGGTCGACAGCACTTTGACGAAATCCTCGAACAAATCGCGAGTGCGGGTGTAACGGTGCGGCTGGAATGCCAACACCAGCCGCCGGCACGGGAAGGCGCCGCGCGCCGCAGCCAGGGTCGCCGCCATTTCCACCGGGTGATGACCATAATCGTCGATCAGGGTGAAGCTGCCGCCATCCGGCAGCGCCATCTCGCCGTAGCGCTGGAAGCGCCGGCCGACGCCGCGGAACTCGGCCAAGCCCTTGACGATGGCGGCATCCGGCGCGCCCACTTCCATCGCCACCGCAATCGCCGCAAGCGCATTCAGCACGTTGTGCTGGCCGGGCAGGTTGAGCGTTACCGCCAGTTCCGGCAGCCCGGCACGTTGCACCTTGAAATCCATCCGCCCGCCGCTGTGGCTGATAT
>NZ_JAUYTS010000070.1 GCF_030695085.1 Falsiroseomonas sp.
TGAGGCCGCCGTCGTGCGCCTCGTCGGTGCCATCCTGCTCGAGCAGTCCGACGAGTGGGCCACCCAGCGCGCCCGCTATATGACCCTGGAAGCCATCAGCACCGTCAGCGATAATGCCACCGTCAGGCTCTCGGCCGTGCCCGCCTGATATGGCGGCCCAGCCCGCCAAAGATCATCGCGCTCCTACACCACGCGATGGGACACAATCGCGCCATGCGCACACGCCCCGCCTTCTCGGCATCGGCGTACGGGTTCGACGGTCGGGTGTGCCAGCCCTCAAAATCTCCCCGTGAGACGCCAAGGCCGGGCACTGCCATGCGCCTGGCCGCACTGTCGGCGTGGCCGGTGACGGCAACCTTCCCAACTCCGGGCCCCGCCTGATCAGCGGGCCAGGCGGCCAGAACGGCACGGAGGTTGTGATTGAAGCCCCCATGCGGCTGGACCCCCTACGCGCTGGCTGCCCGTGTGCGGTCTGGCGCCTGCAGCGCGCCTGCAGCGCGCCGGCAGCGGGATCGGCGTGCCAGGATCGCCAGGATGGCCTCCAAGCACCGCCTCCGTTCCCTCAGCACCAACCGTCCTGACGTGCGGCACGCTCGTCTTGGTGTCGCCCGCTGGTGGTTTCGTCACACACTGAAAAGTGTTCGCCGAGGCCCGCGGCTAGGCGCATAAGCAGCTACCGCACCCTGCCAGGCCGCGGGTTTGTGCCGTAGGGCGGACGCACCCCGGCCCGGTTACAACCGGGCGCCCTTGTTCAAGGAGGTTGCGATGAACCGGATGCATGCGCAGACCTTGCAGCTCTGCCGCCGGGTAGGTCCGGAAGCGTCGCGATGAGTAGCCTTGCCGCAGCTCTGGCGCAGCGGATCGGCGCCGCGCATGTCGCGACCGATGCCTCCAGTTGCGCGCTGGCGACCTCCGACCTGTTCGACTGGCCCGACGCAGCGCCGGCCGAGATCGTCATCCGCCCGGGCAGCACGGCGGATACCGCAACGGCGCTGCGCCTGCTGGCGGAATTCGGGCGCAGCATCGTGCCGCGGGGCGCTGGCATGTCCTACAGTGCCGGGGTGGTGCCGCGGGCGCCAGCGGTGGTGGTGGACACCACGCGGCTGAACGACATCTCGATTGACGCCGGGAACCTGACAGCCGTGGTCGGCGCCGGCACCACTTGGCAGGCGCTGGCCGCCGCGCTGGCCCCGCACGGGCTGCGCGCGGCGCAGGCCTCCCCGGTCTCCGGCTCGGTCAGCACGGTGGGCGGTACCGTGGCGCAGAACCTCCCCGGCGGCATGGATGGCATTCTTGGCCTGACCGTGGTGCTGGCGGATGGCAACGCGGTCTGCACCGGCGCACTGGCGCTGCGCGGTGCGCCGCCCTTCTGGCGCCATATGGGGCCGGACCTCACCGGGCTGTTCCTGGGCGATTGCGGCGCCTTCGGGGTGAAGACGGAAGTGGCGCTGCGCCTCGCGCCCGATCGCCCCGGCGCCTTCGGGTCGTTTGCCTTCGAAAGCAGCGCCGCGATGATGGCGGCGATGGTGGAGGTCGCGCAGGCCAGCATCGTCAGCCGCGCCTTCGCACTCGACCCGGTTCGCACGTCCACCCCGGGCCCGGCCGCCGCGCCGCGGCGCCGCGAGGCCCGGCCCGAGCCCGCCTGGACCCTGCACCTGACCGCCGAGGGCGCCACCGTGCCCGCGGCGGAGGCAGCGGTGGAAGTGGCGCGCGGCATCACCACCCGCCATGGCGCGGAGGAGGTTCCGGCCACCATCCCCAAGGCGCTGCGCGCCCGGCCCTATTCCATCCGCGGCCTTGTCGGGCCGGAGGGGGAGCGCTGGGTGCCGGTGCATGGCATGCTGCCGCTTGCCAATGCCCGCGCCTGCCTGGCGGCCGTGGAAGCGCAGCATGCGGCGATGGCGGCGGAAATGGCCGCGGCTGGGGTCAGCACCAGCCACATCATCTCCTCGCTCGGCGCCTACATAACGATCGAGCCGATGTTCTACTGGCGCGACGCACTGGATGCGCTGCACCTGCAGCATCTGTCAGAGGCCAACCGCGCCCGCTTCGGCAGCCAGGCGCCCAACCAGGCGGCGCGCGACCTGGTGCGGCGGGCGAGGGAGGTGCTGTCCGCCATCATGGACCAGCATGGCGCCGTGCATGCCCAGCTCGGCCGTTTCTACCGGCTCGGCTCCCGCATGGAGCCGGGGGCGGCGCAGTTGCTGCACAGTGTGAAGGCCATGCTGGACCCGCGCGGCCGCATGAATCCCGGCGCGCTGGAGGGCGTGCAGGCGTAAGTGACCGTTTGAGAATGCCGGCGGCTGAGGACCCGCAGGTGATTTTTCGTTTCTGCAAGGCGCCGGATGCCGCCGATGCTGGTTGCATCGGCAAATCCGGCAACACAGCAGGGGCGCAAAAGCACCGCGGGACCGACCCGCTGGTGTTCTCAACCGGTCACCAAGGGTTTCAGGCCGTCAGTTCGGGCTGCATCACCCCGGCCGGCAACACCACGCGCAGCGCCAGGTCGCGGTCGGCACGCAGATGCTGGCGCATCAGGCTTTCCGCATCCTCCGGCCGGTTGGCGATCAGCGCCGCGATGATCTGGCCGTGCTCGGCCAGCGCCCGCTCCACCCGCCCATGCCGCAGCGTCAGCAGGCCGAAGCGATGCACCTGGTCGCCGAGTTGCGCCATGAACTGCCGCAGCCGTGAATTGCCCGCCAGTTCCAGGATGCGGCTGTGCATGAGGACGGAGCTGTCATAGGCGGCGCGCAGCGCGCCGGCCTGCATATGGGCCACGGCATCCCGGTGGTCTGCCAGCAGCCCTTCGGCATCCGCCGGCCCCAGCCGTTCCGCCGCCACCCGCACCGCGAAGCCCTCCAGCTGTTCGCGAAGCTGATAGACCTCGACGATGTCATGCACCGAGAGTTCGGACACCACGATGCCCCGCTGCGGCAGGATCCGCACCAGCCCGCCGCCGGCCAATTCGCGCAGCGCCTCCCGGATCGGGGTGCGGCTGATCTGCAACTCCTCGGCAAGCTGGTTTTCGGACAGCAGGGCGCCCGGGGCATAGCGGGAATCGAGGATGCCCCGCTTGATCGCCTCATAGGCCTGCTCCCGCAGGCTGCGGGGCGGGTCGGTCTTGTCCGGTGTCATCGGCGCGTGGGGTCCCTGTGCATCCGGATCCGCGCGCGCGCATCCAGCTTGACAAGGTGTATACCGGCCTCTCAACGCCACCGCAAACCGAGGGCGGGCGGGCTGGCCATGTGGCCATCGCCCGCCGCCGGGTCAGAGCGAGGAGGCGACCGCCGGAGCCAGGGCCGGGTTCTTCCCCGCCGGGTGCCCAGGGTTGCGGAAGCGCAGCTCGCCATCCGGCGCGCCATCGGGCGGCGCCACGCCGAACAGCTCCATCCGGCTGGTGCAGGCCACGGCCACCACGCGCCGCGCCGCCGGTTCCGTCATCCAGCGGCGGGCGGCGCCTTCCAGCTCCAGCCTTTCGCGCAGGGCGCGCCATTCCGCGCGGTCCACATCATCCACGAACATCGCCAGCAGGCCGGGGCGGCTGCCGCTGAGGCGGCTTTCGGCCACCAGGGCGCAGCGGCGGGTTACGGCGGTGGCGATCGAATTCTCCCGCCCCGCGCGCGCCGCCATGACGAAGACGGAGCCAGCGCCCGGGCCGGCGGTGACAGCCAGATGCGCTTCCTCCCCGAACTGGGCACGCAGCTGGGCGGGCAGGCCCTGCACGCTGGCCTGGGCGCCGGCCAGCACCAGCGGGTCCAGCTTCAGCACGGCATCCGCGCTGGTATCCTGGCGCTTCTGCGCGGTCAGCAGGGCGGCGATGCGGGCATGCAGGTCCGCCACCTGGGCATCGGTGGCCATGCCGCCGGGCAGCGTCATCTTCAGCAGGTAGCGGCCGGGATGGGAGGCGAGCCAAGTCTGGAGTTCCGGGTTGACCTTGTCGACCAGCGCGCACCAGTCGCCCCGATGCACTTCCCGCCCTTCCTCGGCGGAGACGGTCTCGCACACCACTTCGGCTTCCACACCGTCGCGGCGGATCAGCAGGTCGAAAGGGGCTTCCTCGGCCAGGCCGCTGAAGGTCACCTCGAAGCCGCGGCTGCGGTGCAGGGCTGCGGTCCGCAGCAGGTGGAACAGCGGCATCAGCGTGGCTGCGCCGGTCAGGCCGGCGGCGATCTCGGCCCGCAGCCGGGCGCGCTGCGGCGTGGGCAATTGAGCGGCAAGCTTCACCGCCTCCCGCGCAAAGGCCAGGGCGTGCCGCTCGGCGGGCGTGGCGCGGGCCAGCGCCTTCGGGTCCGTCAGCCGTGCCAGCACCAGCTCCAGCGCATGGCGCTGCTGCGCGGCGCGGCCGGATAGGGAAGGGGCGGCGGCAAGCTGGGCAATATCGCCGAGCCGCTTCGCCCAGAGCCGGGCGCCGCAAAGGGCACGAAAACGATCGAGATCGGCCGGGTCCGGCCGATGGTCGGCGAAAGGCATGACTTTGGCCCGATCACGTTGATGCGTATCCCT
Organism: Falsiroseomonas sp.; assembly: GCF_030695085.1. Taxonomy (GTDB): domain Bacteria; phylum Pseudomonadota; class Alphaproteobacteria; order Acetobacterales; family Acetobacteraceae; genus Falsiroseomonas. The sequence continues at coordinate 4,504 of NZ_JAUYTS010000070.1, forward strand.
AACGCCTTTTGCAGGGGCAGCGTCAAGCAGCAGATGCGTGATAGGCGACTAAATTTGTCGGATATACGCAATGCAACCCTTAGTTGCGGGGCAGGCGGGCCACCTCGGGCGCATCCGGGTTCTGCGCGCGGTGCCGCAGCAGGGCATCGGCGAGCACCAAAGCGAGCATCGCTTCCCCCACCGGCACGGCCCGGATGCCGACGCAGGGGTCGTGGCGGCCCTTGGTCAGCACCTCCACATCCTGCCCGAAGCGGTCCACCGATTGCCGGGGCGTGAGGATGGAGGAGGTGGGCTTCACCACGAAGCGGGCCACGATCGGCTGGCCGGTGGAGATGCCGCCCAGGATGCCGCCGGCATGGTTGGAGCCGAAGACCACCTGGCCATCCGCGCCCATCCGCATCTCATCCGCATTGCCCTCGCCGGACAGGGCGGCGGCGGCGAAGCCATCGCCGATCTCAACCCCCTTCACCGCATTGATGCTCATCAGCGCACTGGCGAGTTCGGCATCCAGCTTGCCATAGATCGGCGCGCCAAGCCCGGGGGGCACACCCTCGGCCACCACTTCCACAACGGCGCCGAGGGAGGAGCCGGATTTGCGGGCGGCGGTAAGCCGGGCTTCCCAGCGGCCGGCCGCGACCGGGTCCGGGCAGAAGAAGGGGTTCTGCTCCACCTGCGCCCAGTCGAAGCGGGCGCGGTCGATCTCGTCGCCACCCATGTTCACCAGCGCGCCGCGGATGGTGACACCCTCCAGCACGCGGCGCGCGATGGCCCCGGCGGCGACCCGCATCGCCGTCTCCCGCGCGCTGGACCTGCCGCCGCCGCGATAGTCCCGCACGCCGTATTTCAGCTCATAGGTCAGGTCGGCATGGCCCGGGCGGAAGCGGTCCTTGATCTCGCCGTAGTCCTTCGATCGCTGGTCCGTATTCTCGATGTGCAGCGCGATGGGGGTGCCGGTGGTGACGCCCTCGAAGGTGCCGGACAGGATGCGGACGGCATCGGCTTCCTGGCGCTGCGTGACGAATTTGGACTGGCCGGGGCGGCGGCGGTCCAGGAAGGGCTGGATATCCGCCTCGGTCAGCGCCAGGCGCGGCGGGCAGCCATCCACGACGCAGCCGATGGCGGCGCCGTGGGATTCGCCCCAGGTGGTGACGCGGAAGAGGTGGCCGAAGGTGTTGTGGCTCATGGTCCGCCCCGCTTAGCGCAACGAGCGGAGAGAGGCACCCCCCGTTCAGACCGTCGCGATATCCGGCGCATCCGGGTTCTTCATGCCCACCACGTGGTAGCCGCAATCCACATGGTGCACTTCGCCGGTGACGCCGGAGGCGAGATCGGACAGCAGGTACAGACCCGCCCCGCCCACATCCTCGATCGTCACGTTCCGCTCCAGCGGCGCGTTGTACTGGTTCCACTTCAGGATGTAGCGGAAGTCGCCGATGCCGCTCGCGGCCAAGGTCTTGATCGGCCCGGCCGAGATCGCATTCACCCGGATGCCGGACTTGCCGAGATCGGCCGCCATGTAGCGCACGCTGGCTTCCAGCGCCGCCTTGGCCACGCCCATCACGTTGTAATGCGGCGTCACCCGTTCCGCGCCGAGATAGGACATGGTCAGCAGCGACCCGCCCGGCTTCATCAGCGGCACCGCGCGCTGCGCCACAGAGACGAAGGAGTAGACGGAAATATCCATCGCCTGCAGGAAGGCCGGCCGCGGCGTGTCCATGTAGCGGCCGCGCAGGAACTGCTTGTCGGCGAAGCCGATGGCGTGGACCACGAAATCCAGCCCGCCCCATTCCCGGCCGAGCGTTTCGAACACCGCATCCACGCTGGCATCGTCGGTCACGTCGCAGGGCAGCACGTGCTGGCTGCCGATGCTCTCGGCCAGCGGCCGCACCCGGCGCTCCAGCGCCTCACCCTGGTAGGTGAAGGCGATTTCGGCGCCCTGGGCGGCCAGGTACTGCGCGATGCCCCAGGCGATCGATCGGTCATTCGCCACGCCCATGATGACGCCGCGCTTGCCCGCCATCAGCGTCCCGGTGGGGATCCCTGCGCTGGCGGTCTCGGACGGGACATCATTCGGCATGGGGCAGGGGCACCGGAGGCTGGTTGCGAGAGGCCCCCGGTGGTGGCACATGCCCTTGTCACGGGCAAGGGGCCTCACACCTGTCTGGCCCCGCCCGCCAGGAGTGTGCCCCCTTGGATTCGCCCACGACCGAAGACCCGATCGCCATCTTCGAGGCATGGATGGCGGAGGCGGCGAAGACCGAGCCGAACGACCCGAACGCGGTCTGCCTGGCCACCGCCACGCCGGAAGGCCGCCCCTCCGCCCGCATGGTGCTGCTGAAGGGCGTCGATCCGGATGGGTTCGTCTTCTACACCAACCTCGAAAGCCGCAAGGGTGGCGAACTCGCCGCCAACCCCTTCGCCGCCCTGTGCTTCCACTGGAAGACCCTGCAACGGTCGGTGCGTGTGGAGGGCGCGGTGCAGCCGGTGACCGCGGCGGAGGCCGATGCCTACTACGCCTCCCGCGCCCGCGGCTCGCGCATCGGCGCCTGGGCCAGCAGGCAGTCCCGGCCGCTCGAATCCCGCTTCGCGCTGGAGAAGGCGGTGGCGGAGCAGACAATGCGCTTCGGACTGGGCGAGATCCCCCGGCCGGCGCATTGGTCCGGCTTCCGCCTGGTGCCGGACCGCATGGAATTGTGGCGCGACATGCCCTTCCGCCTGCATGAACGCCGCGTCTTCCACCGTGACGGCGCCGGCTGGCGGATCGAGATGCTTTACCCATGACCCCCTGGCCATGACCGTCCCGGCCGATCAGGCCCCGGTGGCGGCGCTGTTGCGGCGCCTGGCGGGGGCGGATCCGGTGGAGACGCATATCTCGGCCGTCTTCATCGGGCCGGATACGGTGTGGAAGCTGAAGAAGGCGGTGCGCCTCGGCTTCCTGGATTTCTCGGAACTGGCGTCCCGGCAGCACTTCGTGCGGCACGAACTGGCGCTGAACCAGCCCCACGCGCCTGGGCTGTACCGGGATGTGGTGCCAGTGACCCGCGCGCCGGATGGCACCCTGGCGCTGGATGGGGCGGGGGAACCGGTGGAGTGGGTGCTCCGCATGGCGCCGGTGCCGCCGGGCGACTTCCTCGACGTGATCGCCCGCAGCGGCGGGCTGACGCCGGAATTGCTGGATGCCACGGCCGACGCGGTGGTTGCGCTGCACGAAGCGGCCCTCCCGGCGCCGCCCGGCTTCGATGCGCCGGCCGCGATGGCCCGCGTGCTGGCCGGCAACATCCGCGACTGCCACGAAACCGGCCTGCCGGAGGCGCGCGTCGCGGCACTCGGCGCGGCGATGCAGGCGCGGCTTTCCGCGCTCACCCCGCACATGGCGGCACGCGAGGCGGCGGGGCGGGTGCGGCGCTGCCATGGCGACCTGCATCTCGGCAATCTGTGCCTGTGGGAGGGCCGGCCGACGCCGTTCGACGCGCTGGAATTCGACGAGGCGATGGCGACCACGGATACCGGCTACGACCTCGCCTTCCTGCTGATGGATCTCTGCGCGCAGGGCCACCGCGCGGCGGCCAACCGGCTGATGAACCGCTACCTCGCGCGCACCGGGGATTTCGGCCTGCTGCCGCCGCTTGGCTTCTGGATGGCGCTGCGGGCCATGGTGCGCGCCCATGTCGCGGCGCGGCGGGGCGAGGACGGGTTGGGCTACCTGGCGGCGGCGGAGGCGCATATCCGCCCGGTGCCGCAACGCCTGGTCGCGGTGGGCGGGTTGCAGGGCACCGGCAAGACCTGGCTTGCCCGGCAGATCGCCCCCGATCTCGGCGCCGCCCCCGGTGCGCTGCATCTGCGGACGGATGAGACCCGCAAGCGCCGGGCCGGGGTGGCACCGGAGGCACGCCTGCCGCCGGCGGCCTATGCCGAGGCGGAAAGCCAGGCCGTTCATGCCGAGATATTCGCCGCGGCGCGCGCGGCGCTGGGCGCCGGGCACAGCGTGGTGCTGGATGCCGTGTTCCTGGACCCGGCGCAGCGCCAGGCGGCGGAAGCGGCCGCCGCGCCATATCCTTTCAAGGGTTTCTGGCTGGCCGCGCCGCTGGATCTGCTGCGCCGCCGCGTCGCGGAACGCAGCGCGGCGGGGCGCGATGCCTCGGATGCCACGGTGGCGGTGCTGGACCAGGCGGCCACTGCCGATCCGGGCGCCATCACCTGGCAGCAGGTGGATGCCGGTGCGCCGTTGGAGCCGGTACGGGCTGCGCTGGCCTTGACCCCGGTAACTGGGGCATAACGTCTCCGGGAAGGCTTTCCGCACCCAAAATCTGGATAAAGGAGAGGCGCGATGGCTTATCGCCGCCTGTTGCTGCCGTTGACCGGTACCGCGGCCGGGGAAGCCGCGCTTGCCACAGGACTGATGGTCGCGCGAATCTGGAGCGCGCATCTGCACTGTCTGCATGTGCGCGTCGATGCGCGCGATGTCGCGCCGCTGGCCGGCGAGGGCCTGTCTGGCGCCATGATCGAGGAGATGATGGCGGCCACCGAGCGCGAATCCGGCGAACGCGCCGGACGCGTCCGCGCCATGTTCGAGAAATTCACCGCCATCCATGGCGACCTGACCATGGCCGCCGACCCCAACACCGCGCTGAAGGTGCCGGGCGTGACCCTGTCCTTCGAGGCGATCGCGGGGCGGGAGGAGGATGTCGTGGCGCAGCAATCGCGCCTGTACGACATGGCCGTGGTACCGCATCCGGAGGCGGATGAGGATGTCTCCTCCTCCGACGCGCTGCATGCCGTGCTGTTCGACAGCGGCCGCCCGGTGCTGATCGCGCCGCGCACCGCGCCGGATGTGATGGGCGCGCGGGTCTGCATCGCCTGGAATGGCAGCGCCGAAAGCGCCGCCGCGGTCGCCGCCGCGCTGCCCTGGCTGCACCGCGCCCAGGCCGTCCGCATCCTGCATTCCGAGGACTACCAGCGCCGCGGCCCGGCGGCGGAGGGCATCCAGGCCTATCTGCGCTGGCATGAGATCGAGGCGGAGCTGGTGCCCTTCAAGTCGCAGACCCGCGAAGTCGGCGCCGGGCTGCTGGGCGCGGCGCGGGATTTCGGCGCCGACCTGATGTGCCAGGGCGCCTACAGCCATTCCCGCCTGCGCCAGCTCATCCTGGGCGGCGTGACGCGGCATGTGCTGGAGAATTCGGAAATCCCGATCCTGATGTGCCGGTAGGCTCCGGGGGGTCATTCACCCGCTGAATGGCCCCCATCCCGGCCACTTTGCTGTGCCGGCAGGGCTTCGAGCCTATCTCTCCGTCCAACAGAAGCGCCGCGGGCCTGGGCCCGGGCGCAGGACCGGAGAGAAACCGATGATCGATGTCCGCCCCTTCGCCAGCCTCGGCGGTGCCAACCATGGCTGGCTCAAGGCGAAGCACCACTTCTCCTTCGCCAATTACCGTGACCCGGACCGGATGAGCTGGGGCAAGCTGCGCGTCTGGAACGATGACGAGATCGCGCCCGGCACCGGCTTCGATGCTCACCCGCATCGCGACATGGAAATCATCACCTATGTCCGCGAAGGCGCCATCACGCACCGGGACAATCTGGGCAATGAGGGTCGCACCGCGGCGGGTGATGTGCAGATCATGTCCGCTGGCACCGGCGTGACGCATGCCGAATACAACCTCGAGCCGGATGTGACGAAGATCTTCCAGATCTGGATCATGCCGGATGTGCGGGGCGCCAAGCCGAATTGGGGCGCCAAGGAGTTTCCCAAGGCGGCGCGTGAGGCAGGCTTCGAGGTCCTGGCCTCCGGCCGCCCCGGTGACGCCGGCACCGGCGCGTTGCCGCTCAACGTCAACGGCGCGGTGCTCGCGGCGACGCTGGCCAAGGGACAGACGCTGACCCAGGCGCTGGCGCCGGGCCGCGCTGCCTATCTGGTGGTGGCCAAGGGCGCTGCCACGGTGAATGGCGCGGCCCTGGCCATGCGGGATGGCGCCGGCATCGTCGATGAGCCGGCCATCCACATCACGGCCGAGGAGGATGCGGAGCTGGTGATGGTGGAAGTGGCCAAGGAATGAGGCTGGGCCCGGGGCGCGGGACGCGCCCCGGGCTGTGGGATGCAGCGAGTCTCAGCTTCGTCAAATTTTAACGCTTGCATTCATTTTGGTGCCGCTTCTTTATCGGCTTGAGTTCGAACCCTGGCCGTACCGGAGCGCCGGCATGCTCATCAACACCGTATTCCTCGCTCGCGGCTTCCAGAATGGCTTCGTCACGCTGCAGCCATTCTGGCTGTTTACCGCAGGTCCCCAACAAACCGTTTCGCTCAATGTGCTGGATTGGGGCGACGGCACCAGCGAGATCTTCACCCCCGAGGTGCCCTCCTTCGCCTTCACCCATTCCTACGTCTATGCGGGCGCGCCCGGCCAGCCGCTCGAAATCGACAGCATCGCCCGCTTCAACCTGACCATCCTCGATGTGCCGGAGATTTCCGTCCAGGAAGTTTCGATCTTCCTGGCGCCGGACGCGGTGGCGGGCGTCTCGTTGAATATGGAGCCGGAACGCCGCAGCCTGGTCGTCCTGGGCGCCGGCAGCAATACGGTTGTCGGCGGCGCGCAGGAAGATACGGTCTTGGGCGGCTCAGGCAACGACCTGATCTTCGGCCACAACGGAAGTGATCAGATCGACGGTGGGGATGGCAATGACACGCTCCTGGGCGGCGCGGGCAATGACACCTTGAGTGCTGGGGGTGGCAATAATCGCCTGATTGGCGGTTTCGGCAACGATGTCCTCTGGGGTGCAGGGGGCAACGATACCCTGAACGGTGGTGACGGCGACGATGTGATGTATGCCGGTCTGGGCGCGGGCATCCTGATCGGCGGCGCCGGCAACGACCAGATATTTGGTGGTGCCGGTGACGACAGGATCCGCGGCGACGCTGGTAACGACGTGATTTTCGGCGGTGACGGCCATGATCGCATCCAGGGCAATGACGGCGACGACGTGATCGAGGGTAACGACGGTGACGACCTGCTGAACGGCGGCGCCGGCGCCGATACGCTTGATGGCGGCGATGGCAACGATACGCTGCTGGGCGGCGCAGGCGACGATGTGCTGTTTGGCGGCCTGGGCAACGACCTGCTGAATGGCGGCACCGGCAACGACACGCTTCGTGGCACGGATGGCGAGAACACGCTGCTGGGCGGCGAAGGCGACGACATCCTGATCGGCGGCTGGGGCAACGACTTGATCAATGGCGGCGCAGGCAACGACTATCTCATTGGCGGCACCGGCGATGACACGCTGATCGGCGGTGCGGGCGCCGATACGTTCTATGGCGGAACCGGCGCCGATCTGCTGCAGACCCAGGCCGATGGCGCGCAGGATGTCTTCATTTTCGTCGACCGGGCGGATGGCGGCGATACCATCCGCGGCTTCGTGAGCGGGGAGGATGTGATCCGCATCTTCTTCGGCGTCGCCGGGCCGTTGGTGCAGGGCAGCGCGCCAGTGGCCGGCGCGGAATCCACCCTGCTGTTCAACACCACCAATGGCGAGCTGAGCTTCGACATGGATGGTCTGGGTGGAGATGACCCGGTGCTGATCGCGACGCTGCGCGGCGTCACCTCCCTGGCGGAAGGTGACGTGATCTTCGGCTGAGACGGCAGGCTCAAGCCGCGGCCAGCATCAGCCCAAGCGCCATCCGCAACACCCCCACCGGGTCCCGCCCCGGGCCACGCGCGACCAGCGCGCGGTGGCCGCCAGGCAGCACCGCCTGCTGCGCGCCGGGCAGCAGGGCGGAGGCGACCGGCACCAGCCCATCATTCGGCCCGGCGCCCTGCGCCAGCATCCAGCGCGCCAGCGGACGGTAGATCCCGTCCCGCCAGTCGCCACCCTCCGCGGCGAGGTCCGTCGCCAGCGTCACAACCGGCAGCCGCGCAGTCAGCGCCGCCAGCTGCGTGGCGTTGCCGCGCATCCAGGCCTGCCGCACCGGCGTCGTCAAATCCCGCAGCCCGCGTCCGGTGCCGAGGCGCGACAACCTGGCCACATGATGCACCGCCATCAGCACCGGCCGCCGCGCCAGGATCAGATCCGCGACCGGCGAGCCGAAGAAGGGCGCCTGTAGCGCGATGAGGCCGCAGCAGCGTTCCGCCATGCCGGGCCGCAGCAGCGCCGCCAGCGCTTCCAGCCCGCCCTTGGAATGGCCGACCAGGATGGCCGGGCGCGGGTCGGCCAGCATGGCGGCGGCGATCCGTCCGGCATTGACACCAACCGGCGCGGCGGTCGGCAGCTTCACCACCTGCACGGCGACGCCCAGCCCGCTGAGCCAGGCCAATTGCGCGCCCATATAGTCCATGCCCACCGGGGCGAGGCCGGCGATCACCTCCCCCAGCAAGCCGTAGCACAGCAATACCCGGGTGCCGGCCAGCCGGTCGGCCAGCGCGGCATCCTCCATCTCAGTCGAGGGCGACGATCTGCTTGCCGAAATTGCGCCCCTCCAGCATGCCCATGAAGGCGGCCGGCGCATTGGCCAGGCCGTGCGCCACATCTTCCCGATACTGGAGGCGCCCGGCCTGGAGATGGCTGAGCATTTCCTTGCGGAACTGGGCATAGCGCGGCCAGCCGGTGTCCGAGACGATGAAGCCCTGGATGCGGAGCCGCTTGCGCACCACCGGCCCGAGATTCGGCCCCGCCGGCGCCCCGGCGGCCGCGGCACCCGAGGCGGTGTTGTACTGCGAGATCATGCCGCACATCACCATGCGGCCGAAATCGCGGAAGCGCGGGAACACGGCGGCCTGCACCGCGCCGCCGACATTCTCCCAGTACACATCCACGCCGTCCGGGCAGGCGGCATCGAGCTGCGCGTTCAGGTCGCCGCGATGGTCCAGCGCCGCATCGAAATGCAGCTTGTCCTTCACGAAGGCGCATTTCTCCGCTCCGCCGGCAATGCCCACCACCTTCGCACCGCGGATCTTGCCGAGCTGCCCCACCACCTGGCCGACGGCACCGGAGGCGGCGGAGACCACCAGCATCTCGCCTGCTTTCGGCTGGCCGATATCCTCCAGCCCGACCCACGCGGTCAGCCCGGGCATGCCGAGCACGCCAAGTGCGGTGGACGGCGGCGCCTCATTCGGATCGATCGCGATCAATGACTTGGCGGGCCGCACCGAATAGCCCTGCCAGCCGAAGCCGCCGAGCACCCAATCCCCCTCCCGGAACCTGGCATCACCGCTGGCCGCCACCTGTCCCACCGCCTGGCATTCCATGACGCCGCCGATGGCAACCGGGGCGGAGTAGGATTTCACGTCATCCATCCGGCCGCGCTGGTAGGGGTCCAGCGAGATGAAACGGTGCTGGACCAGCACCTCCCCGGGGCCGGGGTCCGGGATGGGTGTTTCCACCGTCCGGAAATCCTCGGCCACGGGGGCGCCCTGGGGGCGGCGGGCGAGCAGGATCTGCGGGTTCGTCATCGCGATGTCCTCCGGTTGCTGCGTTCAGCCATGGACGCGCGAGATCGCCTCGTCCACCGCCGCGACGATGCGTGTCGCGCTGTTGTCATCAGCGAGCGAACCGACCAGCGGGCCGGGCGCGTCGCGCGGGAAGGCGGTGGCCTGCAGGATATCGAGGGTCAGGTCGCGTCCGGCCAAGGTGAAGCGCGGTGTTCGCGTCGGGTATCCGGCCGCCGCGGCATCGGCGGAATCGATCAGTGGTGCGACCAGGCGGGTCCGGAGATGGTCGAAGGCGGCGGATTGCGGAACCACGACGAAGGGCACCGCCCGGCTCCTCGTGCGGTGCGCGTCGTATTGCGGCATCAGGCGCGGCCAATGAGAACCGGGCGTATTCTTCGGCCCAAAAGCCGTGCTTCTCGATGAAGGCAGCGGGGGGCTCCGGCCTGCGCAGGCTGCAACTAGTCATGCGCCGGCGCGGCCGCAATCACGTCGCGTCCCGCTTCGCCCGCTTCGCCCGCTCCGCCTCCCGCAGCCAATCCTCCGTGGTCTTGGCGATCGGGCGGTCAGGGCCGGCATAGGGGTCGAGCGCCGCATCCGTCGCGGCGAAGGGGCGGCAATCCTCGCACAGCCGCAGCAGGGCCAGCTGCTTCGGGTCGCGGAACATCCAGTGGCCGCTTTCGGTCAGCTTGGCCGTGACCCGGTCGATCTGCGACTTCACGCCGAAGGGCTTGGCGCAGCGTTCGCAGCAGAACGGCGCTTCCTCCTTCACCACCTGCATCCGCGCAGCCTCGGGGGCCAGGTTCAGGCGAGGTTCCAGGGTGATGACCTGCTCCGGGCAGGTGGTGGCGCACAGGCCGCACTGCACGCAGGCATCCTCCAGGAAGCGGAGCTGTGGCGTCTCGGGGTTCGCGGTGAAGGCGGCGGTCGGGCAGACCATGGTGCAGGCCAGGCACAGGGTGCAGCCGTTCACATCCACCTTGGCCAGGCCGAAGGGGGCCAGCGCCGGCATCGGCAGCACCGCCTCCCGCCGGCTCATCCCCTCCGCCAGCGCGCGCCCGGCCTGGCGCAGCATCTCCCGTGGCGTGCCGATCGCCAGGAAGGTGGCGGGCGGGAAGGGCAGGCCGCGGCGGGGCAGGGCGGCCAGCGCCTCGCCCAGCGTGAAGGGATCATCCGTCTCGATGGTGCCGGCGCGCGGCGCGCCGTGCTCCGGCACGGCGAGGCCCGAGAGGATTTCCGCGGTGAAACCCAGGTTCCGCAGCACACCCTCCACCCCATGCGCGCGGCGGCCGCGCAGCAGCAGGCGGATCTGCGCCGCACCCCAGGCGAAGCCGGCCAGGAAGAAGGCAAGGTCGAGCTGGGAGACCTCGTTCACCCGCAGCGGCAGCACGCGGGCGGGCAGGCCGCTGCCATGCCGGGCGAGCGCATCGATCAGCGCCTCGCCATGCTCGGCATCATGCACCAGCACCACCGGCGCCTCGCCGCCCGCCTCGCGATAGGTCAGCAGCAGGGCGCGCAGCCGGCGCAGCAGATTGTCGGAGGCCGGCAGGGCGTAGCTGGCGGCACCGGTCGGGCAGACCGCGGCGCAGGCGCCGCAGCCGGCGCAGATCTCGGCCGAGATCATCACGGAATCGCGCCCCGGTGTGATGGCGCCGGTCGGGCAGAGATCGAGGCAGCGGGTGCAGGCCACGCGCTTGTTGCGCGAATGGGCGCAGAGCCCGGCATCGAAGGTGATGAAGCGCGGCTTGTCGAATTCGCCCACCAGATCCTTCGCCGCGCCGATCGCGCGTTCCACCGCGGCGGCGTCGGCCGGGTCGGCGCGCAGATAGCCCTGGCGCACCTCGGCCGCCGGAAACAGGGGTGCGCCGCCGGTCAGGTCCAGCAGCACGTCGCAGCGGCTGACCGCGCCATCGCGCTTCGGGCCCCACTCATAGGCGGTGCGGGAGGAGGGGCGCGGCATGGCGTGGCCATCCACCACCACCTCGAAGGTGCCGAGCCAGCCGGTCGCGGCGCGGGCCCGGCCGCGCACGACCGGAAACTCCGCCGCCCGCAGCGGCGCGACCGGCGCGCTGCCATCCAATAGCACCGTCACATCCAGCGCGCCGGCCAGGCGTTCCGCCGCGCGCAGCGCCACCTCGTCGCGGCCCAGGATCAGCGTGATGCCCTCGCTTTTCAGCGGCACCAGCGGGGTGGCCGGCATCGGCACGGCGGCGGCGGCGATCAGGGCGGCCATCTTCGGGCCGGCGGCCTTGGCCTCCGCGGACCAGCCGGCCGTCTCCCGCACATTCACGAAATTCAGCGCCCGCGCGAAGCCGGCATCCTCCGCAACCTCCGCGAACAGCGGCGCCTGGGCGGTGCAGGCCACCGTCACCGGCACATCCTCCGCCAGCGCGGCCAGGAAGCGGTCGAGCTGCGATTGGCAGAGTTGTTCCGCCAGGCGCGGCGCCCCGCCGGCGCAGCCGCGCGCGATGGCGCGGGCATCCAGCGGCATCGTATCCTCGCAGCTGCAGACGAAGGTGATCGGGGTGCGTGTCATGCGGGCGCCGGGCGTCCTCGTGCCTGCCCAGGCCCTAGGCCCGGGGGTAAGCCCGCCATATATGCCGGGCCTCGCGCCGTTGCGAGGGATCGCCAAGGAAGACACCGCCGCCGTGACAACCGGCCTGCCCGACCTGCCCACCGCCTTCGGCCCCATCTTCGCCCTGCGTGAGGGCAAGGATGCGCTGGCCCGCGCCGTCGAACTCGCCCCGCAGCACGGGGCCGGCACACTGGCCTGGGTGCGTTCCGCCGCGCGGATCGAGGCCGCGGTGGTGCTGGAGCCGGAATTGCCGTTGGCCGCCGCGCGCCCGGCCCTGTTCGCCGCCGCCAGCGCGCTGGCCGATGCGCTGGGCGCCCACGGTCCGGCGGAGGTCGCCATCAGCATCGGCTGGCCCGCCACCATCCGCGTCAATGCCGGCCGCATCGGCCAGGCGCGGCTGGCCTGGCCGCAGGGCGCGCCGGAGGATGCCGTGCCCGACTGGCTGGTGGTGGGGATCCAGGCGCGGCTGACCTTCCCCGCCGGGTGGGAGCCCGGCCATGGCGTGCAGCAGACCGCGCTGCGAGAGGAAGGCTGGCTGGAGGAGGATGTCGCCGCCGCCGATCTCACCGCCGCCTGGGCGCGGCATCTGATGGCGGGCCTCGCCGAATGGCAGCACCCGCGCCCGCAAGGCGGCTTCGCGCGCATGGCGTCCCGCTACCTGTCGCGCCTGGAGCCCGAACCCTGGATGGGCGCGGCCCGCCGCGGCCTGGACCCGGCGACGGGCGCGCTGGTCCTGGAACAGGACGGCGCACGCCACCTGCATCCGCTGCCCGCCGCGCTGACGGAGGCCGCATGACCCGCCGCCTGCCGCGCACCCTGCGGCTCGACCCCTCCGATACCGTGATCTTCCCGGATGCGGCCGAGCCCGGCGAATGGGCGGTGCCCGGCGGCTTCGCCTTCTGGAACGAGGCGCCGGAGGCGCTGTCCGGCAAGCGTCGCCAGGCGTTTCGTGGCGGCTTCCTCGGCCTCGCCTCCTTCGGCTGGTCGACGCTGGTGGAGGTGGCGGAGGCGACGGAGGCGCAGCATGCGGCGGCCCTGGCGGCACTCGCGCAGCACATCCGCGCCCAACACGGCGCCCCGGATGATGCGGCGGCGGAGGAAGCAGCGCGGGAGGAGCTGGGCTTTGCCGAAAGCCTCTGCGACCATCCGCCCGGCACCGTGCTGGCCCTGTCCCGCAGCATCGAGGATGGCCAGGTGAGGGAGCGTTTCCGCACCCTGCACCGGCGCGAGCAGCGGCACAGCCAGTTCACCAGCCTGCCGGTCTTTGCCGTGGTGGAGACCGAGGATGAGCCCGTGGAGCACCCCGACCTGACATCCCTCGCCAGGCGCCAGCCATGAGCGCACCCCCTGGTCTGGCACCCGGCGATTTCTGGGTCGCCTCCGGCCATCACCTGTGCGACCGGGACGAGCAGGGCCGCATCCTCGGCACGCCCGATCTCTGGCGCGCCTTTTGTGCGCGGCCGGAGCTGGTGCCGCCGGAGGAAGCCTGCCCGGCCGAACGCGCGCTGCATGCGGCGCTGCTGGCCGAGCCGATGCGCGCGGTGGCGCCGGCCGAACTGGAACGCCTGGCGGATGCGGATGCGCGGGAGAATTTCGCCGTCTTCCTCGGCTTCCGCGACCGGGTGGTGGCGCAGCCGAGCCTGGAGGCGGCCTGGCTCGACCTGTTCCGGGGCGGCGTGCAGGGCGTGCCGCCGATCTTCCTGCAGATGCTGACCCATCTGGTGACCCGCGCCGCGCTGGAGGGGGTGGAGGACGCCTTCACGCTGCGCGCGGCGGAGCTGTTCTTCCGCCCGCAACGCGCCGCCATCCACCACGGCGCGCTGCTGCTGGCGGATGAGGAATTCCTGGAGGCGCGCGGCGGCGATGGTGGCTTCGGGCCGCTGGGGCAATTGCTGGTGGAGGCCGGGTCGCCGCCCCGCGAAGTCGAGCTGGACGTGCTGTCGGAGGAGATGGCGCCGCTGTACCGCGGCCGGTCGGACGCGCATGACTTCGCCCTCGACATCGCCGAGAACCGCCCCGGTCAGCATGGCCTGGCCCGCGCGCTGGAACGCTTCATCGGCCATGTCATCGGCGAACAGGTGACGATCCGCCCGGTGCCGGTGATCGAGGACCACAACTGGACCTGGCATGTCGGCCTGGATGCGGAGGCGACGGGCATCGCCAATGATCTGTGGCAGGGGAAGAAAGTGAAGCAGGCGCGGCTGGCGCGCATCCTCTGGCTCGGCGTGCTGGAATTCGCCGAGGCCTCGCGCATTTTGCCGCGCGTCGCGGGCAAGCCGGTGTATCTGGCACTCGCCATGGATGCGGCCCAGAAGCTGCGGATGAAACCGCAGAACCTGGTCGCCGGCCTGCCGCTGCGGGCGCGGGAGAGCGGCGCGTGACCCCCACCGCGGAGCGGCGCCCATGACCCGCACCCATAATCCGGACAGCCTTTTCATCCCGCTCGCCGTGCTGGTGGAACGCCGCCCCGGCGTGACCCGCTGGGCCGAATACGCCTGGCGCGCCGTGGAGGTGCTGGAGGAAGCCCCGGACCTGCTGCCCTGGACCGTGTTGCGGGAGGAGCCGGGCCGCACCGTGTTCTTCGCCGGAATCGCGGAGGTCGCGCTGTACCCGACTGACACCGACAATTACCGCCACAACCTCGCCTCCGCCCAACCGCTGGTCTGGGTGCTGCTGCGGCCGGCGGAGACGGTGAGCGGCTGGCGTTTGCAGACCGTGACCGCCGATCCGGGGGAGGCGCATCTCTATGCCGATGTCGGGCAGGATCTGCTGGAATCGCTGCCGCTGCCGCCGCGCCTGCATGCGGTGATGCAGGATTTCGTCGCCCGCCATCACAAGGAACGCGGCTTCTGGAAGCGCAAGCGCGACCAGGCGGACCCGGAAGCCCTGGCGCATCGCAGCCGGATCGCGGAGCCGGACAAGTGAGCGGGCAGGAGGATGGCTTCCTCAGCCGCTGGTCCCGCCTGAAACGCCAGCCGGAGCCTGAGCCGGAGCGGGAGCCTGAGCCGCAGCGGGAGATCGAGCCGGATGCCCCGGCCGAAGCCGAGGTCACGCCGCCCGCGCCGCAGGCCTGCCCGATCCCCGGCGTGCCGGAGATCGACCTTTCGGCCTTGCCGCGCATCGAGGACCTGACCGAATCCAGCGATTTCAGCCTGTTCCTGCGCCCCGGCATTCCCACCGCGCTGCGCGGCGCGGCACTACGGCGGATGTGGTCGCTGGACCCGACGATCCGCGACTTCATCGGCCCCGCCGATTATGCCTGGGACTACAACAACCCCGCCGGCATGCCGCCGGGCTTTTCGCTCGATATCGGCGGCAAGCTGAAGGAACTGCTGGCCCAGGCGATCGGGGATCGACCCGAGACGCCGGAGGATGCGGCACCCGAGGCGCAGGAGGCGGCACCGCCCGAGGCCGAACCAACCCTGCTGGCCGAAGCCACGCCCGCCGAGCCGGTGGACCTGGGCGAAATGCAGGCCGAACCGGCCGAGGAAATGGCTCCCGAACCGGGGCAGCCACGGCGCCGCCATGGCGGCGCCCTGCCGGCCTGAAGGGCGCCTTCCGGGCGACCGGGCCTGAGAAGTTGAGAACGATTCGCAGTATAAAATCAAAGACTTGCCTAAAGCCGAGCTTTCCGCTTGGTTGGCTATCTATCGGGGATTGCTTGTGGCTGGGGAGCTGCGCGGTCACCATTTTGGGTACATTCGGCGGGATGCAGGAAGAACAGGCGCAACTGGTTCTGGACCCCGTGGATGCGGAACGGGCGCGGCTGTTCGCGTTGCTCGGTCGCCTGCTTGGGGCCGCGCCGGATGCCGGATTGCTGATCCGCATGCGCGCGCTGCGCGGCGAATCGGGTGAACTCGGGGTGGCCTATGGCGCCCTGGCGGAGGCCGCGGGCCGCACCGATGCCGCGGCGGCGGAGCAGGAATTCTTCAAGCTGTTCATCGGCGTCGGCCGCGGTGAGTTGCTGCCCTATGCCAGCTACTACCTGACCGGCTTCCTGCATGAACGGCCACTGGCCGATCTGCGCGGCGATCTGGCCCGGCTTGGCATCCTGCGCGCCGAGGGCGTGGCGGAGCCGGAGGATCACATCGCCTTCCTGTGCGAGGCCTATGCCGGGCTGCTGGCCGGGGCGTTCCCGGGCGAGCCCGACGCGGCCCTGCCATTCTTCGCCCGTCACATCCGACCCTGGGCCGCACGCTTCTTCGCGGATCTGGAAAAGGCGGAGATGGCGGATTTCTATCGCGCGGTCGGGCGGCTCGGCCGCCTTGCCGTGGACATCGAGGCCGCCGCAGCGGATCTGCCGGCCTGAATTGGGGAGAGCCAAGATGAGCGAACAGGCATCCGAAAAGCCGGCCCGTCGCGGTTTCCTGAAAGCCCTCGGGCTTGGCGCGGCGGTGGCCACGCCGGCTCTGGCGCAGCGCGCGGATACCGTGCCGTCGCGTGAGGCCCGCAAGGAAAACCAGGCGCAGCGCGTGGCCGCGCGGTACCAGCCGGATTCGGCCCATGTGCAGGCCTTCTACCGCACGAATCGTTACGAATAAGAATCGGGAGCACGCCAGATGCTGATCAAGCGCTCCGAGGGCAAGGCCGCACGCCAGCGCCTTGCCGCGGCCTATCAGGGCCTTTCCTCCGGCGGGTTGGACCGCCGCAGCTTCCTGCGCCAGGCGGGCTTTGCCGGGGCGGGGCTTGCCGCGCTGGGCTCGCTAGGCGCCTCCCGCGCGCAGGCGGCACCGGGTGGTGCCATGGGTGTCCAGGACCACAGCCAGCCGGTCCAGCGCATCAAGAACATCTGCACCCATTGCTCGGTCGGCTGCAGCGTGACGGCGGAAGTGCAGAACGGCGTCTGGACCGGGCAGGAGCCCACCTGGGCCAGCCCGATCAACCGCGGCACGCATTGCGCCAAGGGCGCCTCGGTGCGCGAGCTTGTGCACGGCGACCGGCGCCTGAAATACCCGATGAAGCTGGTGGGCGGCCAGTGGCAGCGCCTGTCCTGGGACGTCGCGCTGACCGAGATCGCCGACAAGATGATGACGATCCGGCAGGAATCCGGGCCGGACAGCATGTTCCTTCTGGGCAGCGCCAAGTTCAGCAATGAGGGCGCGTATCTGTTCCGCAAGTTCGCCGCCTTCTGGGGCACGAACAGCGTCGATCACCAGGCGCGCATCTGCCACTCCACCACGGTGGCCGGCGTTGCCAATACCTGGGGCTACGGCGCGCAGACCAATTCCTACAACGACATCCGCAATTCCAAGACCATGATCATCATGGGCGGAAATCCGGCGGAGGCGCATCCCGTTTCGCTGCAGCACGTGCTGTCGGGCAAGGAGCGCAACCGGGCCAACCTGATCGTCATCGACCCGCGCTTCACCCGCACGGCGGCGCATGCCAACGAATATGTCCGCATCCGCCCGGGCACGGACATCCCGATCATCTGGGGCATGCTGCACCACATCTTCGCCAATGGCTGGGAAGACAAGGAATTCATCGCCCAGCGCGTCTACGGCATGGATGAGATCCGCGCCGAATGCGCGAAGTGGACGCCGGAGGAAGTGCAGCGCGTGACCGGCGTGCCCGGCCCGCAGCTCAAGAAGGTGGCGGAAGCCTTCGCGACGCAGAAGCCGTCCACGCTGATCTGGTGCATGGGCGCGACGCAGAAGACCGTCGGCACCGCCAATGTGCGCGCCTTCTCCATCCTGCTGCTGGCCACCGGCAATGTCGGCAACAATGGCGGCGGCGCCAACATTTTCCGCGGCCATTGCAACGTGCAGGGCGCCACTGATTTCGGCCTCGATGTGACCACGCTGCCGGCCTATTACGGGCTGGACGAGAATGCCTGGCGCCATTGGTCGCGCGTCTGGAATGTCCGCTACGAGGACATGGTGCCGCGCTTCGACAGCCCGGCGATGATGGGGACGCCCGGCATCCCCACCACCCGCTACTTCGACGCCATCACCCTGCCCAAGGACCAGATCCAGCAGCGCGACCGCCTGCGCGGCATGCTGGTGGTAGGCCATGGCGGCAACACCGTCACCCGCATGCCGGAAGCGGTGAAGGGGCTGGAGGCGCTGGACCTGCTGGTGGTCGCCGACCCGCACCCCACCACCTTCGCCGTGCTGGCCGACCGCAAGGAAAACACCTACCTCCTGCCCGCCACCACGCAGTTCGAATGCGATGGCAGCCGCAGCGCCTCCAACCGCTCCATCCAGTGGGGCGCGCGGATCGTCGCGCCGCTGTTCGAATCGAAGACCGACTATGAGCTGATGTACCGCCTGGCCGGCGCGCTGGATGGCGCGGCGGAACGAAAGGGCCTGCCGATCCGCATCCAGGCGGAGATGTTCAAGCCCTACGAGATCCGCAACAACGCGCCCACCGCCGAGAGCATCCTGCGGGAGATCAACCGCGGCTCGCTCAGCACCGGCTATTCCGGCCAGTCGCCGGAACGCCTGAAGCTGCACATGGAACACCAGGACAAGTTCGACCTGGTGACCCTGCGCGGCGCCGTGGGCAGCCCGGTGGAGAACGAGTTCTACGGCCTGCCCTGGCCCTGCTGGGGCACGCCGGAGATGAAGCACCCGGGCACGCACATCCTGTACAACACCAACCTGCACGTGAAGAACGGCGGCGGCACCTTCCGCGCCCGCTTCGGCGTGGAGCGGGAAGGCAAGACGCTGCTGGCGGAAGGCTCCTACTCGCTGGGTTCCGAGATCCAGGACGGCTACCCGGAATTCACCGTCGCCGTGCTGAAGCGCCTCGGCTGGTATGAGGAGCTGACGGAGGCGGAGCGCGGCTGGATCGAGGCCAATGGCGGCACCTTCTCCTGGGCCACCGACCTGTCCTGCGGCATCATCCGCGTGGCGATGGAACATGGCTGCGTGCCGTACGGCAATGCCAAGGCCCGCGCGGTCGCCTGGAACCTGCCGGACCCGGTGCCGGTGCATCGTGAGCCGATCTACACGCCGCGCACCGACCTGATCGCGCAGTACCCGACCCTGCCGGACCGCCGCGGTTTCCGCCTGCCGCATCTGGGCGTGACGGTGCAGAACCGCAGCCACCAGGTCGCCGGCGACTTCCCCATCATCCTCACCTCCGGCCGCCTGGTCGAGTACGAGGGTGGCGGTGAGGAAACCCGCTCCAACAAGTGGCTCGCCGAGCTGCAGCAGGACATGTTCGTCGAGATCAACCCGGAGGACGCGGCCACCCGCAGCATCCGCGACGGCCAGTTCGTCTGGGTGATGGGGCCGGAAAGCAATTCCCGCGTCCGGGTGAAGGCGCTGGTGACGGAACGCGTCGGCCGTGGCGTGGCATGGATGCCCTTCCACTTCGCCGGCTGGTTCCAGGGCGTGGACCAGCGCAGCAAATATCCGCAGGGCACGGACCCGATCGTGCTCGGCGAAAGCGTGAACGCGATCACCACCTATGGCTACGATCCGGTGACCTTCATGCAGGAAACCAAGGTCACGCTCTGCCAGATCAGGAGTGCCTAATCATGGCGCGCATGAAGTTCCTCTGTGACAGCGACCGCTGCATCGAATGCAACGCCTGCGTCACCGCCTGCAAGAACGAGCATGAGGTGCCTTGGGGCATCAACCGCCGCCGCGTCGTCACCATCAATGACGGCCGGCCCGGTGAGCGTTCGATCTCCATGGCCTGCATGCACTGCACCGATGCGCCCTGCGCCGCGGTCTGCCCCGTCAGTTGTTTCTACACGACGGCGGATGCGATCGTGCTGCACGACAAGGATCTGTGCATCGGCTGCGGCTACTGCTTCTACGCCTGCCCGTTCGGCGCGCCGCAGTACCCGCGCGTCGGCAATTTCGGTGGCCGCGGCAAGATGGACAAATGCACCTACTGCGCCGGTGGGCCGCAGCAGGACAACACCATCGTCGAATACACCCAGTACGGCGCCAACCGCATCGCGGAAGGCAAGCTGCCGCTCTGCGCCGAGATGTGCAGCACCAAGGCGCTGCTGGCCGGTGATGGCGAGATGATCGCCACCATCTACCGTGAGCGTGTGCAGCAGCGCGGCTATGGCGCCGGTGCCTGGGGCTGGCATACGGCCTACCGTGAGACGGTGGCGATATGACCCGCTTCGCCCCCATCCTGGTCGCGGCACTGCTTCTGTCAGCGCCGGCCTTCGGGCAATCCCAGCCCGGTGCGCCGCCTGCCGGTGCGCCGGAGATCCAGGCGCCTGTGCCGGAGGTTGGGGCCGGCCGCGGCGGGCAGCCCGGCGGGCAGGTGCCGGACTCCACCATCGTGGGCGACACGCCCACCGGCACGCAGCCATCACCGGCGGCGGAGGCTGTCACCGATCCGCAGCCGCGCCAGCCCTCCTTCGTGCCGCCGACCCCGGCACCCTTCAGCGACCGCGGCCAGCTCTCGGCCGAGGAGATGGAGCTTCAGGCGGCTCTGCGGGGTGAGCGTATCGGTGGCCGCATCACCATCCCCGACCGCCAGGCCGCCACGCTGATCCAGCCCGAGGGGCGGGATTGGCGCGATTTCCACAACCGCACGCTCACCTGGGTCGGCGGCGTCGCCGTGCTCGGGATGCTGGCGATCCTGGTGCTGTTCTTCCTGGTCAAGGGCCGCATGACAGTGGCGGCAGGCCCCGCGGGCCGCACCATCCAGCGCTTCAACCTGTTCGAACGGGTGGCGCATTGGATGACGGCGAGCAGCTTCATCGTGCTCGCTCTGTCCGGCCTGAACCTCACCTTCGGCCGCTTCCTGCTGCTGCCGATCATCGGGCCGGAGGCGTTCACCGCCGTCAGCCTGTGGGGCAAGATCGCGCACAACTACCTGGCCTTCCCCTTCACCCTCGGCATCGTGCTGATGTTCCTGGTCTGGGTGCGGGACAACATCCCGGACCGGCTCGACCTCGCCTGGTTCAAGGCCGGCGGCGGCTTCATCGGCAAGGGGCATCCGGACGCCAAGCGCTTCAATGCCGGCCAGAAGCTGGTGTTCTGGATCACCGTGCTCGGCGGCACCGTCGTCGCCATCTCCGGCTATGTGCTGATCTTCCCCTTCGCCGTTACGGACATGTCCGGGCAGCAACTGGCGCACACCGTGCACGGCCTTCTCTCCGTGCTGATGATCGCCGTGATGCTGGGCCACATCTATATCGGCTCGCTCGGCATGAAGGGCGCCTTCGATGCCATGGGTTCCGGCCAGGTGGATCTGAACTGGGCGAAGGAACACCATTCCCTGTGGGTGGAGGAGGAGCTGGAGAAGGCCCGCACCACCGTCGCGGGCCCCGCGGGTGCCCGACCGCTCGGCGCGGACTGAAGCGTCCCCCACTTGCCCAATCGGGGCCGGCCGTGGTGAAGCCACGGCCGGCCTCATTCATTTCCAGGATCCCCCGACCTTGCGCCTGATCGGACTCGCCGGCTGGAGCGGCTCCGGCAAGACCACGCTGCTGACGCGGCTGATCCCGGAACTGGCGGCGCGCGGCGTGGCCGTCTCCACGCTGAAGCACGCGCACCATGAATTCGACGTGGACCGGCCGGGCAAGGACAGCCACGCGCATCGCCAGGCGGGCGCACGCCAGGTGCTGGTTTCCTCCGCGCGTCGCTGGGCGCTGATGACGGAGCTGCGCGGTGCGCCGGAGGCCACGCTGGCGGAATTGCTGGCGCGCTTCGACCCGGTGGACCTGGTGATCATCGAGGGCTTCAAGCGCGACCCGCACCCGAAGATCGAGGTCTTCCGCGCCGCCAATGCCAAGCCCTGGCTGCACCCGGATGATCCCGCCATCATCGGCATCGCCGCCGATGTCGCGCCGCCCGCCAGCACGCTGCCGCATCTGCATCTGGACGATATCGGCGCCATCGCCGATCTGATGCTGGCGCGCGCGATCCCGTTGCGCGCGTAGGGGAGGCCGGCATGGCGCAGCTCAGCGACGATTGCTTCGCCTTCGGCGGCAAGCTGATGTCCGTTGATGCGGCGCAGGCGCTGATCGCGGAACGTGTCCCGCCGCTGCCGGGCGCGGAGCCCGCCGCGCTGCTGGCCGCGCTCGGCCGTGTGCTGGCCGAGGATCTGCGCGCGCCGCTGCCGCTGCCGCCCTTCTTCAATTCCGCCGTCGATGGCTATGCCTTCCGCCACGGCGACCTGGCTGCAACGGGTGAGACCCGACTTCCCGTCGTGGCCCGCCTGCAGGCCGGCCAGGCAACCGGCGGCATCGCCCCCGGCACCGCCATCCGCATCTTCACCGGCGCCCCGATGCCGGATGGCGCCGATACGGTGATGATGCAGGAGGATGCGCGGGAGGAGGACGGCGCCGTGCTGCTGGTGCCCGGCCTCAGGCGCGGCGCCAATTGCCGCCCGGCCGGGGAGGATGTGGCGCAGGGCGCGGTGGCGCTGGAGGCCGGGCGCCGCCTGCTGCCGCAGGATATCGGCCTGGCCGCGGCGCTCGGCCTCGGCAGCCTTTCCGTGCGGCGCCGCGTCCGCGTCGGCGTCTTCTCCACAGGCGATGAACTGGCGGAGCCGGGCACCGCCCTGGGGGCGGCCCAGACCTATGATTCGAACCGCTTCACCCTGCTGGCGCTGCTGGCCGGGCTGCCGGTGGAGGCGCAGGACCTCGGCATCCTGCCCGACCGGGCGGATGCCACCGCCGCGGCGCTGGCCGCCGCCGCGGCGACGCATGATGTGCTGCTGACATCGGGCGGCGTCTCGACCGGGGAGGCCGACCATGTGAAGGCGGCGATCGAGCAGGGCGGGCGGCTGGTATTCTGGCGGCTGGCGATCAAGCCGGGGCGGCCGGCGGCGATGGGGGTGATCGGCGGCACGCCGGTGGTGGGGCTGCCGGGCAATCCGGTGGCCGCCGTGGTCACTTTCCTCCACCTGGCGCGCCCGCTGCTGCTGCGCCTCGCCGGCGCCACGGCGGAGCCTCTGCCGCGCTTTCCGGCGGAAGCCGGCTTCGCCTATCGCAAGAAGGCTGGGCGGCGGGAATATGTGCGGGTGCGGCTGATCCCCGGTGAGGGTCTGCCGCTCGCCCAGAAATTCGCGCGCGAAGGCGCGGGTCTGCTGACCTCGCTGACCCAATCCGACGCGCTGGCCGAATTGCCGGAGGACGTCATCGCGGTCAGCCCCGGCGACCGCGTCGCCGTGCTGCCCTTCCGTGGGATCTTCTGAGGTGGCCTACAGCCGCACGCCCGACGTCGTGTGGCGCTGCTCCGCGGTCTGCTGGAAATTCCGGTCCAGCACGACATAGGCGCCGATGGCCAGGATGATGGCGGCGAGCGAGCCGAACAGGACGGACTTCATCGCGTTTGATTCCCAGTGTGACGCATCGCTTGTGTATCGGATCAGCGACCGCCGGTTGCAAGGGCCGCGAGCAGCGCCTCGGCCTCCGCCAGGTCTTCCGGGGCATTGGCATTGAAGAAGGGGTCGATCGGACCGGTCGGCCAATCGGCATGGGCGATGCCGTGGCGCGCCGTCCAGCGGTCTATCTTGCGCTCCCCCGCCGTCAGCGCCGCGCGCAGATCATGGCGCAGCGCCACCGGCCACAGGCCGATCGGTGGGTGGGTCTGGCCGTCGGACAGGGCGCAGGCCAGCGGCACTCCCGCCGCCTGACGCGCCGCATGCAGCCGCGCCACCAAATCACCCGGGATCAGCGGTGAATCGCCGGGGACGGAGACCACCCATGCAAAGGCCGGCTGCGCCTCCGCCGCCCAATCCAGCGCCGCCAGGATGCCGGCGAGCGGGCCGGGGTGGTCCGGCATTCCATCCGCCACCACGGGCAGGCCCCAGGCGGCAAAGCGCGCCGGGTCGCCATTGGCGTTCAGGATGGTGGCCGCCACCTGCGGACGCAGCCGTTCCAGCACATGGTCCAGCAGCGGCCGCCCGGCGAGCAGCCGCAGCGGCTTGTCGCCGCCGCCCATGCGCCGCGCCAGCCCGCCGGCCAGCACCACGGCAAGCGTTCCGCGCGCCTCCGGCACGACCGTTTCACCCGGCATCGCTGGACCCCATCGCCTCGGCGCTGTTCTTGCGCCAGTGCTTCGCGGATTCCTCCGGCACATGCGCGAGGTCCGCATCGAAGACCAGGCGTTGCTCGCCGGCGAGCGCCACGAAGCGCTTGCCCTTGCAGCGGCCGATCAGGGTGAGGTTCGCCTCCCGCGCCAGTTCCACCCCCCAGGCGGTGAAGCCGGAGCGCGACAGCAGGATGGGGATGCCCATGCGGACGGTCTTGATCACCATCTCCGAGGTCAGGCGGCCGGTGGTGTAGAAGATCTTGTCCTCGGGCGCCTCATGCTCCCGGAACATCCAGCCGGCGATCTTGTCCACCGCATTGTGGCGGCCGACATCTTCCATATAGACGATCGGCTGGTCTTCCCGGCACAGCGCGCAGCCATGGATGGCGCCGGCTTCCAGGTACAGGCTCGGCAGCGTGTTGATCCGGTGCAGCAGGCGATAGAGCCAGGAGGTGCGCAGCTGCGCCGTCTCCGGCAGCCGCACCCCGGCGAAATCCTCCATCAGGTCGCCAAAGGCGGTGCCCTGGGCGCAGCCGGAGGTGAGCGTCTTCTTCCGTAGCTTGGCCTCGAAATCCGTCTTCGCCTCGGTGCGGACGATGACCACCTGAAGGTCCTCGTCATACTCCACGCCGGTGACGCGATCCGCCCGGCGCAGCATGCCCTGGTTCAGCAGGTAGCCGAGCGCAAGGTCCTCCGGCCGGTCCAGGATCGTCATCATGGTGACGATCTCCTGCCCGTTCAGATACAGGGTCAGCGGCCGTTCCACCGTCACGCTGGTCTCGATCGCCTGGCCGGTGTGGTCGAGGCCGGTGACGCGCCGGGTCAGGCGTGGGTCGGTCGGGTCGGGTTGTACGCGAAGGGGCTGGGCCATGTGGCCAAGGTGGCGGCGCGCCCGCCGCTGCGCAAGCGAGCCGCGCCACCGGTCATTTTCACGCGACCAATGACACAACTTCGGCAATCTGGTAATCTCGATTCCGTGAGCGACCCGACGGGCACATCCTCGCCAGAGGCCATTGCGCTGGACATCTACGCTGCCGTGATGGACGGGCGCGGATTGGCAGATGCCATTGCCCCATTGGCGGAACGCCTGCAGGCCAGCACCCATGCCGTGCACCTGATGCAATATGAGCGCGGCGTGCTGCGGGAAAGCCGCTGCGAGGGTGGCGGCCTCGCCCCGGATGTGACCGCTGGCTACCAGCACCACTGGATCCATCGCGACCCCTGGGCCGCCGCCGCCGCCCGGCAGGGGGAAGGCGTGCTGAACATGGCCCGGCTGGTGCCGGCTTCGGCCTATCGGCGCTCGGCCATCTGGAATGAATGGAAGGCCCCGCGCGACGGCGCCTTCCACTGCCTATCAGCGGCGATGCAGACGGCGGATGGCATGGTGGGGCGCATCGCCTTTCACCGCTCCGTCCGCGCGGCGCCCTTTGGGCCGGCGGAAGAGGCGCTGCTGGGACCGATCTTCCCGCATCTGCGCCGCGCCCTGGTGATGGAGCATCGTCTGGCGGCCGATGGCTGGCAGGCGGCGCGCGCCATGCGGATGGGCTTTTCGGCGCTGCGCCAGGGGGTTGTGCTGCTGGACCGCCAGCGCCGCACCGTGGTCACCAATCCGGCGGTGGAAGCGATGGCCGCGGAGCAGGATGGGCTGGCGCTGGCGACGGAGGGCGGCCTGGCTACCCCGCATGCCACCGCAAGGCAGGCACTGGCCCGCGCCATCGGCGCCGCGCTGGCGGCGATCTCCGGCAAGGTGAAGATGATGCCCGATGCCGCCAGCGTCGCCTTGCCCCGGCCCAGCGGTGCGCCGCCCTATCTGGTGCAGGCGGTGCCGCTGCGGCGGCTGGAGGCCTTTGGCGCACCCGATGGCTTCACCGGCGCCATGCTGCTGGTGACGGATGACCGCAGCCGCAGCCGGCCCCGCGCGCCGCT
Organism: Falsiroseomonas sp.; assembly: GCF_030695085.1. GTDB lineage: Bacteria > Pseudomonadota > Alphaproteobacteria > Acetobacterales > Acetobacteraceae > Falsiroseomonas. The sequence goes on from NZ_JAUYTS010000070.1 coordinate 30,381, forward strand.
GTTGCGCCAGGCCTTCGGGCTGACGCCCGCCGAGGGCGCGCTGGCCGCATCGCTCGCGGCCGGGCGGACGCTGGCGCAGCATGCCACGGTCCGGCAGATCGCCGTGGCGACGGCGCAGGACCAGCTTGCCGCCATCCGCCGCAAGACCGGCTGCAAGCGCCTCGCGGACCTGACCGCCCTGCTGGGGCGGTTCGCGGGCTGAAGCGCGGCCTCAGCCGCCGCGCAGCGAAAACGGCCGCATCAGGAAGGCCGCGCCCCAGCCGAAGGCGCCGTTGAGCAGCGCCGCCCGCGCCCAGATCAGGGTATTGCCACCGGCCCACATCGGCACGCCGCGATATTGCGCCACCAGGGTGAAGCCCACCACGGTGCAGACCACGGCGCCCAGCACGAACCCGGTCAGCAGATCCGGCATCCGCCCCCAGCGGATCAGCGCCGCCAGGACAATGCCCCAGAGCCCGCCCCAGAAGGCCATCGACAGCACCTGCGGCACGCCCCAGGGCGGGATCGGCCGCAGGCTGAAGCCGGCGGAAGCGGGGCGGAAGGCATCCGGCACGAAGGGCAGCAGCTTGATCAGCGGAAACTGATGGTACAGCACGTATTGCGTGCCCTGGTGGAACACCACCACGGCCAGCGCGCCGCAGATGAAGCCGAGCAGCAGAACCTTCTTCATCGACATCATCCGGATTCTTGTTGCGCCAGCCTACCCCGGCGCCGCGGTTGCCACCATCCGGCCGCCTAATCCTCCGCCAGCAGATCCTCCGGCCGGCGCAGCGCCTGGGTGTGGCGCACGCCGTTGTTCAGGTAGAATTCGTCGCGCGGAAAGACATCGGTCAGCGCCACCGCCGGCCGGCGCGATCCTGGCGCCCAGGCCAGCGCCGGCTCGGCGAACATCCCGGCGTAATCGCGGAAATCGCGATTGCCGCGGGCCAGGTGGGCCGTCACCTCCGGTTGCGCGAAACGCTGCGCCAGGCGGGCCGGATCGTAGGGGATCGGGGTGTTGGAGCCGATCAGCACGGAGCCGGGCATCAGCAGCAGCGTATGCGGGAAGACCGCGGCGAAGGTCGCCACCACGCGACGGCTCGGCCCCCACTGCACATAGATGCCGCCGGGCGCCAGGCGCGCGCGGACCTGTTCCAGGAACTCGGCGGAGTACAGCAGGCCGGAATGCGAGCCCTCGGGCAGGATCGCGTCTGCCTGGATCACGTCGTACAGCGCATCGCCGCGCGCGAGCGCACGGCGCCCATCGCCATATTCCAGCGCCCAGCGCGGGCTTCCCAGCATCTCCGCGATCGGGCTGCCGGGGTAGCGCCCGGCGATATCCGCATGCGCGGTCAGCACCGGGCCCACCAGCTCGATGGCCCGCACCGATTTCGTGCGGTCTGAAACGCCGGCCGCCCAGGGCGTGCCGCCGGAGCCGATGCCGATGCACAGCACCGCCTTCGGGTCCGGGTGCAGCAACGGCCCGACCGCGCCGAGGAACTGGTGGATCGGCAGGAAGGGAATACGGCCCTGGCTGAAGCCCTGGATGAAGAAGGGACCGTGCGGGCCGGCGCCGGGCCGGTTCTCGTCCCGGAAGAAGGCGATGCCCGACCGGTCCTCGGACCAGGCGACGGTCTGGCCCGGCTGTTCGGCGTGCAGGCGGGACCACAGCGTGGCGTTGCTCGGCAGCGCCACCAGCGCCACGGCGCAGGCCGCCGCCAGCGCCATTTCCGGCCGCCGCCCACGCCCGGCCCGCCACAGCCAGCCCAGCATCAGCAGCAGCGACAGCGCCGCCAGCAGCCGCAGCGTGCCGGCGGTGCCGATCAGGTGGAAGGTCACCAGCCCGGTCAGGATCGAGCCCGCCGCATTGCCCAGGATGTTGGACAGCTGCACCCAGCCGACCCGCGCGCCGACACTCGCCAGATCCTGCTGCACGGCGCGCTGCACGAAGGGGAAGGTCATGCCGATCAGGAAGCTCGGCGGGCCGACGACGAACAGGGTCAGCAGCACCGTGGTCACCAGCCCGCCATCACGCAGCCGCTGCATGTCGGCCGAGACATACTGGTTGAGCGGCCAATGCGGCAGCGCCCAGACCAGCAGCAGGATCAGCGCCGCCCCCAGCGCGAAGCCGCCCGCCTGGGTCAGGAAGAAGGCGGGCCGCGGGTCGCGCATGCGGCGCACCATGCGCGATGCGACCGCGATACCCAGCCCATCGGCCAGCAGGAAGATGCCGAGCACGGTGGGGAACAGATAGGCATGGTACTGCCCGATCTGCCCCATCAGCCGCACCCAGACGATCTCCATCGCCACGATGATGTAGCCCGACAGGAACACCAGCAGGCACCACATCCGCAGGCTGCCGAAGGGTTCCGCTTCCGCGGTGGCGATGCGTGCCGGCGGCGGCGGGGCGATGCGGGACAGGCCGGGCAGCAGGGTCAGCGCCAGCACCGCTGCCAGCACATCCAGCCCCGCCGCCAGGCCGAGGGCGCCGACAAACCCCAGATGCCCGACCAGCACCCAGCCGCCGAGCAGCGCCCCCAGCCCGGCACCCAGCGTGTTCAGGCCGTAGAGGCTGCCGATGCGTTCCGCCACCGTGTCCAGGCTGGTCGCCACCGCGCGCGCCAGCAGCGGCAGGGATGCGCCCATCAGCGTGGTCGGCAGCACCAGCCCCGCGAAGCACAGCGCGAAAATCGCCACCGGGCTGTCCACCACCCCGGCCAGGTCGGTGGCCAGGAAGTCATACAGGAACAGCTTCGAGACCAGCGCGAAAACCGCCACCCCGGCCTCCGCCAGGGCGAAGCCCAGCAGCGCGTGATAGGGCGAAAGCCGGTCCGCCAGCTTCGCCCCGATGATGGAGCCGAGCCCCAGCCCCGCCAGGAAGGCGCCCACCACCAGGGCGGCGGAAATGGTGTCGGAGCCGGCGAAGATGCCGAGCATGCGCTGCCAGACGATCTGGCACAGCAGGGCGGCGAAGCCCGAGCAGAAGAATGCAATGGCCAGGCGCGGCATGCCCGGAACCCTCCCCCAAACGCGCCGAAGCCCCCCTTCTGACGCGATCGTTATCATTGCCAATCGCGGTGGTTCGCGTAACCCACTGTTCACGCCCAAGCCACAAAATGGAGAAAGGGCAATCTTTCCCCACCCTTGCGGCTGCGCCCCGGCCCGCGCACCTTGCGGCCTTGTCATTGGGGAGGATCGCGGTGAACGGAGCCGAAAGTCTGGTGCACACCCTGCTGGGCGCGGGGGTGGATACGTGTTTCGCGAACCCGGGCACGAGCGAGATGCATTTCGTCGCCGCGCTGGATCGCATCCCGGGCATGCGCTGCGTGCTCGGCCTGCAGGAGAATGTCGTCACCGGCATGGCCGATGGCTATTTCCGCATGACCGGCAAGCCGGCGGCGACGCTGCTGCATTGCGGCCCGGGCCTCGCGAACGGCCTGGCCAATCTGCACAATGCCCGTCGCGCCCGGTCCGGCATGGTGAACTGCGTCGGTGACCAGGCGACCTACCATCGCCCGCTGGACGCGCAGCTCACGGCCGATACCGAGGGTTTTGCCCGTGGCGTCTCCGGCTGGGTCCGCACCGTGGAACGGGCGGCCGATGTGGCGCGCGATGCGGCGGTGGCGGTGCAGGCCGCCCGCACCTCGCCGGGCCAGATTGCGACCCTGATCCTGCCGTCGGATGTGTGCTGGGACGAGGCGCCGGATGGCCCTGCCGTGGCCCTGCCGGTGCCCGCCGCGCCGCAGGCGGACCCGCTGGCTATCCGCAACGCCGCCAATGCACTGCGCGGGCGGAAGGATGTGCTGATCCTGCTCGGCGGTCTCGCGCTGACGCAGCAGGCGCAGGCGCTGGCCTGGCGTATCGCCCAGGCGACGGGTGCGCATGTGCTCGCCGAGATGTCGAACAGCCGCGTCGAGCGTGGCCAGGGCCGCATGCAGCTGGAGCGCGTGCCCTATCCGGTCGATCTCGCGGTCGAGGCGCTGAAGCCCTACACCACCATCATCCTGGTCAACAGCAAGGCGCCGGTCGGCTTCTTCGCCTACCCCAACAAGCCGTCCCGCCACCACCGGGAAGACGCCGACATCCTGCTGCTGACGCGGTATGAGGCGGACCCGATCCAGGCGCTGACGGCGCTGGCCGATGAACTCGGCGCGCCGGCGGCCGCCATCCCCAGCCCCGGCGCGCGGCCGGATGCGGTGCGCGGCACGCCGACACCGGAAGGCCTGGCGCAGACGCTGGCGGCGCTGATGCCGGACAACGCGGTGATCGCCGATGAATCCGTATCCTTCGGCCGCGGCTTCTACAAATTCACCCATGCCGCGCCGGCGCATGACTGGCTGCACATCACCGGCGGCGCCATCGGCTGCGGCATTCCGCTGGCCACGGGCGCGGCGATCGGCGCGCCCGGGCGGCGCGTCATCAACCTGCAGGCCGATGGCTCGGGCATGTACACGCTGCAGGGGCTCTGGACCCAGGCGCGGGAGAAGCTGCCGGTGACCACCGTCATCATCTCCAACCGCAAATACCAGATCCTGATCGGCGAATATCAGGGCGTCGGCGCCAATCCGGGCCGTACGGCGATGGACATGCTCGACCTCGGCAATCCGAACCTGGACTGGGTGAAGCTCGCCAACGGCATGGGCGTGGAGGCCGCGCGCACCAACACGCTGGAAGGCGTGGCCGACCTGATGCGCCAGAGTTTTGCGAGTGACCGGCCCTTCGTCATCGAGATGGAGGTCTGACGCGGATGGAGATGAACCTCGCGGGAAGCCGGGTGCTGGTCACCGGCGGCTCGAAGGGCATCGGCCTGGCCTGCGCCCAGGCCTTCGCAGCGGAGGGCTGCGACCTGGTGCTGGTCGGGCGTGATGCCGCAACTCTGGGCGTGGCGGCCGATACGGTGCGGGGCGGGGCGCAGGTGCGGGTGGAGACGCTGGCCGCCGACCTGTCCCAGCCGACCGAGCGCGAGCGCCTGCACGCCGCCTTCCCGGAGGTGGACATCCTGGTGAACAACGCCGGCGCGATCCCCGCCGGCCGGCTGCAGGATATTCCCTTCGCCCGTTGGCAGCAGGCCTGGGACCTCAAGGTGCTCGGCTACATCCACATGTGCCAGCTTTACTATCCCGGGATGGAGGCGAAGCGCGCTGGCGTCATCCTGAACATCATCGGCATGGCCGGGCGGGCGCCGCGCATGGGCTATATCTGCGGCGGTGCCGGCAATGCGGCGCTGGTCGCCTTCACCTCGGCGCTCGGCGGCGCGGCGCAGGCCAGCGGCGTGCGGGTGCTCGGCATCAACCCGGCGGCGACGCGGACGGACCGGATGGAGACGCAGGCGCGCGTCAACGCCCAGATCCAGTTCGGCGACCCGGAGCGCTGGGCGGAAACCCTGACCGGCCTGCCCTATGGCCGCGCCATCGAGGCCGCCGAGATCGCCGACCTGTCGGTGTTCCTGGCCTCCCCCCGGGCCGCCTACATCAACGGCACGGTGGTCGATGTGGATGGAGGCGGAATGTTTCGCTGAGCTTCCTCGCTGCCGCGCGGCGCGGTTGCGGCGACTTTCTGCCCATGTCAACATCAATTCGACTGCGGACGTGTGGCGCGGCCCCTTGTGGCGGCATCAGGCTGTCACAGCTGGTCGTGGCGCCAAGATGGCGCCAGGCAGGGGCGGCGTGGGCCGACCCCGGGCCGGGTCGACCGGCCCGGCTTCGGACGCCGGGAAGGGGGTGGCCTGGGCATGAGCATCCGCGCTCGATTGCTGTGGCTTGTGGCCATGTCGATGATCCTGCCCGGACTTCTGCTGGGCCTGCGGTCATTCCATGAGCGCGGGGTCCAGGTCGATGCCGCGACCGCGCGGATCGTCAACGCCTCGTCCGAAGTCGCACGCGATCTCGAAGCCCGCATCCTGGCCACCGGGCAGCTGCTGTATGGCCTGGCCCGGGCGCGGGACCTGCAGAGCGAAAGCCGCGAAGGCTGCTCGGCCTTCCTGGCGCGGGTGCGCGAGCAATATCCGCAGTATACCGGCATCCTGACCACCGACCGGGACGGCCGGCTGGCCTGCGATTCGCTTCAGTCGGGGCGTGAGCAGGACTTCGCGGATCGCAGCTATTTCCAACGCGCGCAGACAACGGAAGACGGGCTGGTGCTGGATGCCGCCTTCGGGCGCATGAGCGGCAGCGCGGTACTGCAGATCGTCCGCCCGGTGCGCGACCGGGCGGGCGACCTGGAAGCGGTCATCCTGGCGGGCCTCGACCTGGAGCGTCTGGTCGGGGAGGATCTGCGGCTGCTCGTGCCCGGCATGGAAATCCTGCTGTTGGACCAGCAGGGCACCGTGCTGGTCTGGCAACCCAACCCAGCGCGCGCCACGCGCATCGGCCAGTCGATCCTGGGTGCGCCGCTCGGCCGCTTCGCCTTGTCTGCCGGCGCGGGGGACACGGTGGCGCTGCGCGAGGAGGACGGCGGCACCTCCATCTGGGCCTCCGGCACCGCGCCGCATGTGGCCGAGTCCGGGCTGCGGGTGCTGGTGGGGCAGAACCGGCGGGACCTGCTGGCGCCGGCCGACCGGCGGCTGCGTGAGGATCTCGTCATCCTCGCCATCCTGTCCCTGCTGCTTGGCACCGCGGTCTGGGTGATCGGGGAGGTGATGATCCGCCGCAACGTCGCGCGCATCGCCGCCATGGCGACCCGGCTGGGGCAGGGCGATCTCTCCGCCCGCATTCCTGCGCCCCATCCGAAGGGCGAACTGGGCGGGCTGATGGCGGTGCTGAACCGCAGCGCGGACTCGCTGGAGCAGCAGCGCGAGTCCATCATCGAGCTGAACCGCAAGCTGCTGCGTGCCCAGCGGATGGAGGCGGTGGGCCAGCTGACCGGCGGGCTGGCGCATGATTTCAACAATCTGCTGACCGTGATCCTTGGCAGCGCCGAACTGCTCGCCGAGCGGCTGGAACATGACCCGGATCTGCTGCACCTGGCGGAGGCCACCCGCATGGCGGCCGAGCGCGGCGGCGAATTGACCCGCAGCCTGCTCGCTTTCGCCCGCCGCCAGCCGCTGGAGCCGCGCGCCACGGACCTGTCCGCCGAGATCGGGCGGATCGAGCCCCTGCTGCGTCGCACCCTGGGCGCATATGTGGAATGCCGCTTCGAACTGCCGCCGGGCCTGCCGCCCGCGCTGGTCGACCCCTCCCAGCTTGAGGCGGCGCTGCTGAACCTGACGCTGAACGCACGCGATGCCATGCCCTATGGCGGCCTGCTGACCGTGGAGGTGGCGGAAAGCGAGCTGGACGCCGCCTATGCGGCACGGAATGACGAGGTGGTTCCGGGCGAATACCTGGTGATCGCGGTGACCGACACGGGCCAGGGCATGGCCCCGGAGGTGATCGCCCAGGCCTTCGAGCCGTTCTTCACCACCAAGGAATTCGGCCGCGGCAGCGGGCTCGGCCTCAGCATGGTGTATGGCTTCGTCAAGCAATCCCAGGGCCATGTGAAGATCTATTCGGAGCTGGGCCAGGGCACCACCGTGAAGCTGTACCTGCCGCGCGCCGTGGACCCCGGCGCAACGCGCACCCCGGCACGGCCCACCGCCACGCGCATCGGCGGCGGCACCGAATCGGTGCTGGTGGTCGAGGATGACGACATGGTCCGCGCCCATGTGGCGGGCGAGCTGACCCTGCTGGGCTACACCGTGCTGTCGGCGCGCGACGGGCGGGAAGCGATGGAGATCCTGCGCGGCGAGGCACCTATCGACGTGCTGTTCACCGATGTGGTGATGCCCGGCGGCATGTCCGGCCCTCAGCTTGCCGTCTCCGCCCTGCTGCTGCGGCCAGGGCTGCGGGTGTTGTACACCTCTGGCTACACCGAGAATGCGGTGGTGCATCACGGCCGGCTCGACCCCGGGGTGGTGCTGCTGTCGAAGCCCTATCGCCGGCAGGAACTGGCGGAGAAGCTGCGGCTCGTCCTCCGGACGGAGGAGTGATCAGACCCGTTCGATCTCCGCCCCGACCGCGGACAGCTTCTGCTCCAGCGCCTCATACCCACGGTCGAGGTGGTAGACGCGGTTGACGATGGTCTCCCCCTGCGCCGCCAGGCCGGCCAGCACCAGGCTGACGCTGGCGCGCAGATCGGTCGCCATCACCGGGGCGCCGGACAGCTTCGGCACGCCGCGCACGATGGCGGACTGGCCGTGGTATTTGATGCGCGCGCCCATGCGGGTCAGTTCGGGCACATGCATGAAGCGGTTCTCGAAGATGGTTTCCGTGATCATGCTGGCGCCTTCGGCCACGCACATCAGCGCCATGAATTGCGCCTGCATGTCGGTGGCGAAGCCGGGGAAGGGCTCGGTCATCACATCGGCGCCGCGCAACCCGTTCTTGCGGGTGATCCGCAGGCCGGATGTCTCCTCCGCCACATCCACCCCGCATTCGCGCAGCGTGCGGACCACGGCGCCGAGATCGACCATCCGCGCGCCTTCCAGCAGCACGGTGCCGCCGGTGATGGCGGCGGCGCAGGCATAGGTACCGGCCTCGATCCGGTCCGGGATGATCGGGTGCGTCGCGGCGCCGAGGCGCTTCACGCCTTCCACCACCAGCCGGTCCGTGCCGATGCCCTCGATCCGCGCGCCCATCCGCATCAGGCACATGGCGAGGTCGCCGATCTCCGGCTCCCGCGCCGCATTCACCAGTTCGGTGGTGCCCTCCGCGAGCGTTGCCGCCATCAGCAGGTTTTCCGTCGCGCCGACGCTGACCTGCGGGAAGATGATGGTGGCGCCGCGCAGCCCCTTCGGCGCCTTCGCATGCATGTAGCCGCCTTCCAGGTCGAAGACGGCGCCCATCTGCTCCAGGCCCTTGATGTGCAGATCCACGGGCCGCGTGCCGATGGCGCAACCGCCGGGCAGCGACACGCGCGCCTCCCCGAAGCGCGCGACCAGCGGCCCCATCACGAGGACGGAGGCGCGCATCTTCCGCACCAAATCATAGGGCGCCACGAGGTTATCCGCCGCACCGGACAGCACAAGCCGCCGCCCGGGCTTGTCGTGCTCCACCCTCATGCCGTGCTGCACCAGCAAAGCGCGCATGGTGGCGATGTCGGCAAGGTCCGGCGCATTCTCCAGCGTCAGCGGCCCGTCCGAGAGCAGGCCGGCGGCCATCAGGGGCAGTGTGGCGTTCTTGGCGCCGCCGATCGGGATGTTGCCCGAAAGCGGCTTGCCGCCGCGGATGCGGATGCGGTCCATCAGATGTGCTTCCCTGGCGTAATCATCAGAACAAAGCGGGCGCCCGCAGGGTGCCCGAGGCCCCGGATGGGGCCCGCGGCGCGTGCCGCGCGCTTCAGCACAAGGCGGGCGACTGAAGGGCGCCCGAGGCCCCGATTGGGGCCCGCGGCCCGTGCCGCGCGCTTCAAAGTTTCGGCAATGCCACGCCGCGCTGGCGCATGTACTTGCCCTTGCGGTCGGCATAGCTGACCTCGGGCGGCGCGCTGCCTTGCAGGAACAGGAACTGGCAGATGCCCTCATTGGCATAGATGCGGGCGGGGAGGGGGGTGGTGTTGCTGATCTCGATGGTCACCTGGCCTTCCCATTCGGGCTCCAGCGGCGTGACATTCACGATCAGCCCGCAGCGCGCATAGGTGGATTTGCCGAGGCAGATGACCAGCACATCGCGCGGGATGCGGAAGTATTCAATGGTGTGGCAAAGGACGAAGCTGTTCGGTGGGATGATGCATGTCTCCCCGCGCCGTGTCACGAAGCCCTGGTCGGAGAACACCTTCGGATCCACCACCGCATTGTCGACATTGGTGAAGATCTTGAACTCGTCGGCCAGGCGGGCGTCGTAGCCGTAGCTGGACAGGCCGTAGGAGATCACGCCCTCCCGCCGCTGCGATTCGACGAAGGGCTCGATCATCGCCGTTTCCTGCGCCATGCGGCGGATCCAGGTGTCGGGCATGATGGACATGGAGCGGCAGCCTCGGGCAACGGGGAGGGCCGGGTTACCCGATGCGGGCGCGGGCGTCCAATCCGTCAGTCCTCCGCCGCGGGTTCGGGCTGCGGCGGCGGCTCGGCCCGCGCCCGGGCCTGCGCCTTGCGGCGGCGCAGATTCTCCCGCAGCGCGGCGGCAAGCCGGGCTTCCCGCGCACGCTGTGCGTCCGATTTCGCCGGTGGCGATTTCACCGGCGGCGATTTCACCGGGGGCGGTGCAGGGTCCGGCGGCTTGTCCATGAGGGGCAGGAACCGCGCTGGGCGCGGCCGGTCAAGCCCGGGCTGCCGTGGTCAGTCGATGCTGATGCCCGCCGCCTGCACCACCCCGGCCCAGCGCCGCACCTCGGCCTCGACGAAGGCGCTGTATTCCGGCGCCGTCATCCGCCGCGGCGTGGCGCCGGTCTCGATCAGCTTGGCGGTGATCTCGGGCGTGGCCAGCGCGGCCAGCACCTCGGTATTCAGGCGGTTGACGATGGCCGGCGGCGTGCCGGCGGCGGCCGAGAGGCCGAACCAGGTGGACGCCACCAGGTCCGGGTAGCCCAGCTCCTTGAAGGTCGGCAGGTCCGGCCAGCCCGGCACCCGCGCATCGGCGGTCACCGCCAGCAGGCGGAAGCGTTCATTGCGTCCGGCTTCCACCAGCGTGGTGATCATGGATTCCAGCGAACCACCGGCCACGTCATTCATCATCGGCCCGCTGCCGCGATAGGGCACATGGGTCGTCTCGATGCCGGCGGAGCGTTGCAGGATCGCCTGCTTGGTGTGGGAGGAGGTGCCATTGCCCGGCGAGCCGACATTCAGCCCCGGCCGTGCCTTCGCCGCGGTGATGAAGTCCGCCAGGCTGCGGATCGGGCTGCTGACATTGACGGCGAGGACGGAGGGGATTTCCGCCATCAGGGCCACATGCGCGAAATCGGTGACCGAATTGTAGGGCAGGTTGCGATAGACGGCGGGCGCGACGCCGAAGCTCGCGATGTTCGAGACGATGAGCGTCTGGCCATCCGGCTGGCTTTTCGCCACCAGGTCGGAGCCCACCGTGCCCCCGGCGCCGGCGCGATTTTCCACCACGAAGGTCTGGCCGAAGGCGGTGGTGAGCCGGGCGCTGACCAGGCGGGCGATGAAATCCGTGGTGCCGCCCGGCGGGAAGGGCACGATCACCCGCACCGGGCGGGCCGGGTAGCCCGCCTGTGCCCCACCCTGGGCAGCGACGAGAGAGGGAGCGGCCAGGGCGCCGGGCAGCAGGGACAGCAGGTGACGGCGACGCATCGGAATCCTCCGGTCGGGCGGGCGAGGCCGGCAGTAAGCCCCGCCGGGGCCTGACGGACAAGCGACTTGCATGGCAGTCTGTGCCACGACGCGATCCAGGAGCCAGAATGACGGTCGAATACGCCCCGCGCGGGCTGGTGGGCGTGCTGACGCCGCAGGCCAACACCACGGTGGAACCGGAATTCGCCATGCTCTGGCCGCCGGGGGTCGCCATGCTGAATGCGCGGATGACCAGCACCAAGCCCACCATCATCGCCCGCCTGCTGGACTATCTGCGGGACCTGCCGGGTGCGGCCGCGCAATTCGCCAATGCGCCGATCGATGCGATCGCCTTCGCCTGCACCGGCGCCAGCTACTATGCCGGGGTGGCGGAGGAGGATGCGCTGGTGGCGCGGATGCAGGATGCGCTGGGCATTCCCGTCATCACCGCGGCGCTGGCGGTGCGGGATGCCTTCCAGGCCGTGGGGGCGGAACGCATCGGCCTGGTCTCGCCCTATCCGGACGATCTGACCGAGGCGGCGGTGGGATACTGGACCGCGCGCGGCTTCGAGGTCACGGAAGTCTCTCGCAGCGCCATGGCCGATGGCAGCTTCCACCCGATCTACGCCATGACGGCACAGGGTGCCGCGGCCGCATTGGCCGCCCTGCCGGCGGGGCGGGTGCAGGCCGTGGCGATGCTCGGCACCGGCATGCCGACGCTGGGGCCGATCCTGGGCCAGCCCTTCGTCGGCGAAGCGCCCGTCACCTCCTGCATGCATGCCCTGGCGTGGCGCAGCGTCTGCGCCGTGACGAAGCAGCCGCCAGATGCGGAAAGCTTCCTCGCCTGGGTGCGGGGGGAGGGTTGGGGCGCCCGCTACCGCGAACGCATGGGCGGCTGATACCAAATCCCGCGGATCGTGACCGATCCGGCCGCAGGCACCGGCGCTTCGCTTGGCTCGCCGCAGATGCGGCGGGCGTTAGTCGGCGCCTCGGCCGGCCTTGCCGACCGAACAGTCCGATCGACGGGATCTGGTATGAACCCGGCCGCCGCTTGCCTCAGGCGCGCAGGGAATTCGGCACCCGGCCGCCATTTTCCGCCAGCTTGGTCATCACCTGGCGGTGCAGCCACAGGTTCAGGGTGGTGAGATCCGCCATGTCGCCGTGGTAGCGCAGTTCCTTCGCCAACTCGCGCCGCGCATCCTGCGAACTGTCGAGGCCGAGCAGCTTCAGCAGGTCGACGATGGAACGCCGCCAATCCAGCTTCTGCTTGGAGGCGGAGGCCATCTTCATCAACACCACCTCCACATCCACCTGGGCCACTGGCGCCGCGGTGGAGGCACGGGCCGGCGCGGGCGCGGGGGTGGCGGCTGCGGCGTCACCTTCGCCGAAAATCTTGGCAAGGATCGATTTGAAAATACTCAAGCTGATGCTCCTGGGGCCAAACTGGCCTTTCGCGATCATAGCGCAAAAAGCGGCCCGTGGTTCGTTGGCCTAATGATTTGGCGCCAGCCAGTCCCGCAGCAGCGCATCCAGCTCCGCCGCCGCCTCATAGGCCACCCAGTGCCCGGCGCCCGGCACCACCGCCACGCGCGCATCCGGGCGTGCATCCCGCAGCGCCTCGATCCGCAGATGCAGGTTGGGCCAGGCCACGGCATCCCGCTCGCCCCAGATGGCGTTGACCGGCACGCCGACCGCCGCGGCCAGCGCATCCTTCAGATTGCCGGAGGGCGCGAATTGCCGGCTGCGAAGCCGTGCGGCCCGGGAGTTGATCTCCTGGATCTCCAGCGCCAGCGCGTCGATCTTCCCAGGGTCCGCGAACATCAGGGCGGCCAGGTTGTGGCGATGCGCGGCCACCTTCTCCGCGCCCTGCTTGTCCCGCACCTTCACCAGATGCGTCGGGCTGCGCGGCGTGCCCAGCGCGCCGGCGCCACAGATGGTGACGCTGCGCAGCCGCGGCGCCAGCAGCCGCGCCACATGGCCAGAGGTGATGGCACCGAAGGAGAAGCCGACCAGATCCATCGCCGCCGTATCCGGCACCAGCGTCTTCAGCCCCTCCACCAGCACGCCCGCGATCGTCGCCGGGTCCTGCGGCTCCGGCGGGTCGTCGCTTTCGCCGAGGCCCGGAATGTCGGGCGCGATCACCATGCGCTGCGCGGCCAGCCAGGGGATCTGCTTCACCCAATGCCGCCAGGACCCGCTGCCGCCATGCAGCAGCATCACCGGCGCGCCGCCATCCGGGTTCCAGACCCGCCAGACCATCCGGCCGGCGCCGCAGGGGGTCTCAACGCGCGTGGCCTGTGCTTCGAGTTCGGCAAGCATGCAGTCAGTAGCTCCGGGGTAGCCCGAGCACGCGCTCGGCGATGTAGCAGAGCACCAGTTGCGGGCTGACCGGCGCGATGCGCGGGATCAGGCTTTCGCGCAACAGGCGCTCCAGATGGTATTCCTGTGCGTAGCCATAGCCGCCCAGCGTCATCACCGCCTGCTGGCAGGCGTTGAAGCCGGCCTCGCCCGCCAGGTATTTGGCCGCATTCGCCTCCGCGCCGCAGGGGCGGCCCTGGTCGTAGAGCCAGGCGGCCTGCATCACCATCAGCCGCGCCGCTTCCAGCTGCATCCAGCAGGCGGCCAGCGGGTGCTGGATCGCCTGGTTCTGGCCGATCGGGCGGCCGAACACCACGCGGTCCTTGGCGTAGGCCGAAGCCCGCGCGATGGCGGCATGGCCGATGCCGATGGCCTCCGCCGCGACCAGAATGCGCTCGGGGTTCAAGCCGTGCAGGATGTAGTCGAAGCCGCGGCCTTCCTCGCCGATGCGGTCTTCCTCCGGCACTTCCAGCCCGTCGATGAACAACTCGTTCGAATCGACGGCATGGCGGCCCATCTTGGGAATCTCCCGCACCTGCACCTTGCTGCGGTCGAGCCTGGTGTAGAACAGCGTCAGGCCCTCGCTGCGCTTCTTCACCTGTTCAAGCGGCGTGGTGCGGGCCAGGATCAGCATGCGGTCGGCCACCTGCGCCGTGCTGATCCAGACCTTCTGGCCCTTCAGCACGTAGCCCGCGTTGCTGCGCGCGGCGAAGGTCTTCAGCTGCGTGGTGTCGAGGCCGGTATTGGGCTCCGTCACCGCGAAGCAGGCCTTTTCCGCGCCCGAGATCAGCGGCGGCAGCATGCGGTCCTGCTGCGCCTGTGTGCCATGCACCACCACCGGCATCGGCCCGAAGATGTTCATGTGGATGGCTGAGGCGCCGGACATGGCGGCACCCGATTGCGCCACCGCCTGCATCATGATCGCTGCCTCCGTCACGCCGAGCCCGGCGCCGCCGACGCGTTCGGGCATGCAGATGCCGAGCCAGCCATCCGCCGCCATGGCGGTGTGGAATTCCTGCGGGAAGCGGTGCGCGCGATCGGCGGCGAGCCAGTAGTCATCGCCGAAGCGGGCGCAGATGCGGGTCACCGCATCGCGCAGGGCTTCCTGCTGCTCGGTCAGGGCAAAATCCATGGCGTTGGCTGTCTCCTCGTCCGGCAGCGTGCCAAGCTGGCGGCGAAGCGCAACCCTGGGTCCGATATGTCTCTGTTCGATCCCGCCGATTTCCTGATCCCGCCCGGCCTGGTGCATGTCTGCGCCGCCGGAGAGACGCCGGTGCTGCACGCGCAGGCCATGGCGCTGTCCCGCCACGCGCTGGACAAATCCACCGGCCCCGCCGGGCGGGCGAAGCTGGATGCGGAGGTGGAGCGGCTGCGCGCGCGGCTCGCCCGGGAATGGGCGGTGCCCACGGAAGGCATCGGCCTCGTCTCCTCGGTGGCGGAGGGGATGTCGATGCTGGTCGAAAGCCTGGATTGGCGGCCCGGCGACAATGTGCTGGTGGACCGCAACGAATACGCCTCCGTCGTCGCGCCGCTCTCGGTGAAGGGCGTGGAGCTGCGCTTCGTGGCGATGGCGGACCCGGAAGCGGTGGCGGCGGCGGCCGATGCGCGGACGCGGATGATCGCGGTCTCCGCCGTGTCCTATCTCGATGCACGCCGGCACGACCTGCCGGCGCTGCGGACGGCCGCCGATGGCGTCGGCGCGATGCTGGTGGTGGACTACACCCAGGGCAGCGGCTGGATGCCGATCGAGGCAGCGGTCGCCGATTTCGCCTTCTCCGCCTGCTACAAATGGATGCTGGGCCTGACCGGCACGGCCATCGCCTTCTGGAACCAGGCACGCCAGCCCGGCTGGGCGCCGGCGACGGCCGGGTGGTATTCCATCGTCACCGGGCCGCGCCCCGACTATGCCGCGCCACTGGCGCTGCGCCCCGATGCCGGCCGCTTCACCCGCGGCAATCCCGCCCATGCGCCGTGCTACGCCCTGCATGCCGCGATGGACCACCATGAGCGTTTCGAGCGCACCGCCGTGCAGGCGCATGTGCAGGCGCTGACGGTCGCGCTGCTGGCGCGGCTCGACGCCGCCGGCATCGCCAGCATCACCCCGCCCGACCCCCGCCAGCACGGCGCCAGCGTCTGCATCGCGCATGACCGCGCCGCCCGCATCGTGGAGGGCATGGCCGCGCGCGGCGTGCTCGCCTGGAACGGCCGCGGCCGCATCCGCATCAGCTTCCACGGCTACAACAACCTGTCTCAACTTGACCCGATCATGGCCGCATTGACGGCTGCGCTGTCTGACTGAGGAGTTCCAAAAGAATGCTGCAAGCCCCGCCCGCCGAACCAGGCATGCGCGAGGAGGATGTCGAGACCCCCGCGCTGCTGCTGGACCTCGATGCCTTCGAACATAACCTCGACACCATGGCGGCCATCCTGGCGCCGACCGCGACCAAGCTGCGGGCGCACGCCAAGACCCATAAATCGCCGATCATCGCGTTGCAGCAGATGCGCCGCGGTGCCATCGGCCAATGCGTGCAGAAGGTGGCGGAGGCCGAGGCGCTGGCATGGGGCGGCGTGCCGGACATACTGGTCAGCAACGAGGTGATCGCACCGCGCAAACTGGCCCGCCTGGCCGCGCTGTCCACCATCGCCAAGGTCGCGGTCTGCGCCGACCATGAACACGGCATCGCCGCCATCGAATCCGCCGCCGAGGCGGCCGGGCTGCGGATGACCGTGCTGGTCGAGATCGATTGCGGCGCCGGCCGCTGCGGCGTGACGCCGGGGCCGGAGGCGGTGGCGCTGGCGGAGCGCATCGCCGCCAGCCCCCACCTGATCTTCGGCGGGCTGCAATCCTACCATGGCAATGCCCAGCACCGCCGCACGCCGGAAGCGCGCGCGGAGGCCATTGCGGGCGCGGCGGAAGGCACCCGCCGCACGGTGGAACAACTCCGCCAACGGGGCCTGGATTGCGCCATCATCGGCGGCGCCGGCACCGGCACCTTCCGGAACGAGGTGGCGAGCGGCATCTGGAACGAGATCCAGGCCGGCTCCTACGCCTTCATGGATGCCGATTACGGCCGCAACGAGGACCCGCCGCCGTTCCGGCAATCCCTGTTCGTGCTCGCGCAGGTCATGTCATCCCCGCGCCCCGGCTTCTGCGTGGTGGATGCCGGCCACAAGGCCGTGGCGATCGATAGCGGCCTGCCGCTGGTGCACGGCTTTCCAGGCGTCAGCTACACCGGCGCATCCGATGAGCATGGCAACCTGAAGGCGGAGGACCCGGCGATGCTGCCGCGACTCGGCCAGACGGTGCGGCTGGTGCCGGGCCATTGCGACCCGACCGTGGATCGCTACGACTGGTATGTCGGCGTGCGCCGCGGCCGGGTGGAATGCCTGTGGCCGGTCGCGGCGCGGGGTGGCATGGCCTGATCAATCGGCCCGCCGGGCGACCCGTCCGGGCGCCGGGCGGGCCACATGACCAGCGCCGATTGTGGCCCGCAGGCGCGCCTCAGCGGCAGACGCGACGTTCCACCCAACGGTGGCGGATGCGGCCGGAACGATCGCGATAGGCGACCCGGCGGCGTTCCATCCAGCACCGCTGGCGGCGGCGGCGCGGGTTGCCACGGGGGCGACCCGGCGGCGGGCCGTACTGGACCTCCTGCATCAGCGCCTCGACCTCGGCCTGCTCGGCCACGGCGGGCGCAGCCTCGGGCAGCGGGGCCGGGCTTGGCGGGCGGATGGCGCGGGCGGCGGCCTCAGCGCTGCCGAGGGTCGCCGCGGCGATGGCGCCGGCCAGGCCGGCGAGGAGAAATCTGCGGCGTTCCATGCTGGTTCTTCCTTGGTTGTTCAGGAAGACCAATCAACACCGCAATCATGGCCAGAAACAGTCAGGAAACGGCTAATAATCCGGTGTTCTGCAAGCAAGTGTTTCAGTTGAACAGCGAACTGACGGAGGATTCCTCACTGATCCGCTTCATCGCCTCGGCCAGCAGCTGGGCGATGGTCAACTGCTTGATGTTGCGGGAAACCCGCACGGCCTCGGTGGCCAGGATGCTGTCCGTCACCACCATGTGCTCGATCTGGGCGGCACCGACGCGCGCCACCGCGCCGCCCGAAAAGACACCATGCGTTACGTAGACGCTGGCGGACTTCGCACCATTCTTCAGCAGCGCCTCCGCCGCATTCACCAGCGTGCCGCCCGAATCGACGATGTCATCGACCAGGATGCAGTCGCGTCCTTCCACCTCACCGATCACGTTCATCACCTCGGAGACGCCGGCCCGGGGGCGGCGCTTGTCGATGATGGCGAGGTCGGTGTTCAGCCGCGCCGCGATCGCCCGCGCGCGGACCACGCCGCCGACATCGGGGGAGACCACCATGAGGTCGCGGCCCGCGAAGCGTTCCTGGATGTCGCGCGAAAACAGCGGCGCGGCGAACAGATTGTCCACCGGAATGTCGAAGAAACCCTGGATCTGCGCGGCATGCAGATCCATCGTCAGCACGCGGTTGGCGCCCGCCGCGGTGATCAGGTTGGCCACCAGCTTGGCCGAGATCGGCGTGCGGGGGCCCGATTTCCGGTCCTGCCGCGCATAGCCGAAATAGGGGATGACCGCCGTGATGCGCCGCGCGCTGCCGCGCTTCAGCGCGTCCAGCATGATCAGCAGTTCCATCAGGTTGTCATTGGCCGGGTAGCTGGTGGACTGCACGACGAAGACGTCCTCGCCGCGGACATTCTCGTGAATCTCGCAGAAGATCTCCATGTCGGCAAAGCGGCGAACCGAGGCCTGGGTCAGCGCGATGCCGAGCGCCGCGGCGACCGCCTCGGCCAGGGGGCGGTTGCTGTTGCAGGCGATAATCTTCATGGCGCGCGCGAACCCCGGGGGAAGGAGTACGAAAAAGACGGGCGGGACCGTGGAAAAAAGCACCACGGTGGACGGGCGGCTTGGTAGCAACGTGACGGTATGGTGTCCATCGCGCCTGGATGACGGGCGCGCATGGCCGCCACCCGTCAGCGCGCGGCCGGTGCCGCGCCCGGTTGGGCGGCGCCAGGCTGGGCCGCCGCCGCGGTGGCCGCGCCCGGAAAGCCGCCGGCATTGAACACCACGTCCCGCACCCCGCCCGCGGCCTCCTCCGCCACGACGAAGGACACATCGCCCCACAACCCGTTGAGCGTACCGGCCGGCACCTCGTTCAATTGCAGCACCCGGCCCAGATCCTCCCCATCGCGGCGGGAGACGATCCAGACAATCTCCACCCGCTGCTGGCCACGGCCCGAGGCCGCTACCGTCACCTCGCCCTGCACCGCGAACTGCGCGCCCTGCGATTCCGCCTGCACCCGGAAGCCGAGGCCAGCCAGGCTGTCGCGCATGCGGGCCGTCAGGCTGGTATTGCCATCGCCCGGCGCGCCGCGCACGGGCAGCAGCCGCAGCACCGGCGGCCCGCCGCCCACCGCGCGTTCATCCCCGGTGCGGCGCTGGGCATCGATGCGGCCCACCAGATTGGCCAGCGGAGTCGCCGCCTCGCCGGCGATGCGTTCCAGCAGCGCGGTGCCGCCCGCGGCCCATTCGCCGGCCGGCACCGGCTGGCCCACCAGCATGCCGAGCGCCTGGCCATCGGCGTCGCGCAGCGCATAGCGCGGCACCACCTGGCTCGCCTCCCGCTCCGCGGCCACCACCAATTGCCAGTCCAGCGGCAGGCCGGGGCCGGCGACGGCGGGCACCTCATTGGCCACCAGCGCCGCTGCCAGGGCGCGCGACAGGGTGGCGGCCTCGGCGTCGGTCAGCAGAAGCTGCGTCGAGTTCGGCACCGCGACGCGGTAGCCGGGTGGCAGCCGCAGCCGGCGGGCAACGGCACCGGGCCGCCCGCGGAAGGGCTGCGGCAGGCCGGTGCAGGCGGCCAGCGCGAGTGGCGCCAGCAGCAGAAGGCGGCGGCTAGATAAGGACACAGGAAGCCAGCAGGGTAATCACCATCAGGACCATGAACATGACGACGTAGGGCATCGCTTCACCCAGGGATAGCAATGGCGGAAAGCTGGTGGCCGAGCGGACCGCCGCCAGCCAGGGTACGGCGCCGATGGCTGAAGAATTTCTCCTCGAGCGTCAGGGTATCCTGGAACAGCGCATCGGCGCGGCCGATGCCGGTGGCGGCCAGGCGGGCCAGGCAATAGCCGGCCAGGTCGAACTGCCAGCGATCCTCCCGCTGGCCAGTGGCGAAGAAACGCGCATCGGCGCTGCTCCGGGCCAGAACTTCGTCCCGCAGGTCGGGGCCGACCTCGTAGCTCGCCTGGCCGATGCAGGGGCCGACCACGGCGGCGATGTTCTCCCGCGCCGCGCCAAGACCCTCCATGGCCGCGATCGTCGCCTCCAGCACGCCGGCCACGGCGCCGCGCCAGCCGGCATGGGCCGCACCGACCACGCCCTCGCGCAGATCGGCGAAGAGCACGGGCGCGCAATCGGCGGTCAGCACGCCGATTGCCTGGCCGGGGCGGTTGGTCACCAGCGCATCGGCGGAGGGGCGGGTCGCATCCGTCCAGGGGGTGCGGGCATCGGCCACCGCCACGCCATGCACCTGCACCAGGCCGAGCACGGCAGTTGCCCCCAGCACTGCGGCGCAGGCGGCCCGGTTGCGGCGCACCGCCTCCGGGTCGTCCTGGCCGGACAGCGAACAATTCAATGCGGCATAGGGGCCGGTGGAGACGCCGCCCTGCCGGGTGAAGAACCCATGTGGCGCGGCCAGGCCGCCGGTCAAAAAGCCGGGGGTCATGCGGGTTCGAATCCTGGCAAAGTGGGCAGGGCAGGGTCGCAGACGGCCAGCGCCTTGAACAGCCGGCCCATCCCTTCCGCCGCAACCAGCCGTTCGGCGCCGGACAGGATCTCGCCGGCCAGGCGCGGGCGGGCGCGGGCCAGCATGGCGGCGCGGGTCATCAGGCCGAGGCGTTGCAGGAAAAGCCCCTGCGGCAACGGCCCCTGCGCCGCCGCGCCCGCCTCCTGGGCGGCGCGGGCGAGGGCGGCGAAATCGACATGGGCGGTGAGGTCCGCTGTGCCGGGTTCGGCCAGCGGGTCGAGGCCGGTGGCCTGGCCGCGCACCGCCTGCAGGCTTTCGCCCAAGCCGGATTGGGCCGGGCCGTAATCCAGGAACAACGCCGCACCCCCCTGCGCCGCCAGTCGCCGGGCGAGGCCGGCGACCACGGCCTGCGCGGCCTCGCCCACCTCCTGCACCGCAGCTTCCGGCGCGGTGGCGGCGGGCGCGTCGGCGGTGGGCAGCTCGACGAATTGGCCCTCCGCCACATGGCGTTCGAGCCAGGCGCCGTCGCGGCGTATGAATTGGCGGATCGGCAGCGCATCCAGAAACTCGTTGCCGATCAGCAGCGTCGGGCCATCGGGCAGCCCGGTGAGGTCGTCATGCCAGGCCGTGACAGCATCCCCCAGCATGCGGCGCTGCTGGTCGCGCAGGGCAGGCGAGGTTTCCACCAGATGCAGCCGCAGCGCGGCACGGAAGGGGGCCGCCACTTCGCCCACCGCGCGCAGCGCATCGGCCATCAGCGTGCCGCGGCCCGGCCCGGCCTCCACCAGCAGCACCGGGTCGGGGCGGCCCATCAACTCCCAGCTCACCGCCGCCCAGCCGCCCAGCACCTCCCCGAACGCCTGGGAGATTTCCGGCGCCGTGGTGAAATCCCCCGCCCGGCCGAAGGGCGAGGCGGGCCGCGCATAATAGGCGGCGACCGCGCGGGCCATGAAATGGTCCAGCCGTTCCATCACGCGGGGCGGCGCGCCCGCAGCATTAGCACCACGCCGACCAGGATCATCGGCACCGACAGCAGCTGCCCCATGGTGGCGCCGGCAAGCAGGAAGCCGAGATGCGCATCAGGCTGCCGGAAGAACTCGCCGACCAGCCGTGCGGCGCCATAGCCCGCCAGGAAGGCGCCGGTGACGAAGCCCTCCCTTTCCCGCAAAGCGGGGATGCGGATCAGGATGTTGAGCAGGACGAACAGCGCCACGCCCTCCATCGCCGCCTGATACAGCTGGCTCGGATGCCGCGGCTCCGGCCCGCCGGTCGGGAAGACCATGGCCCAGGGCACGTCCGTCACGCGCCCCCACAGCTCGCCATTGATGAAATTGGCCAGCCGCCCGAGGCCGAGGCCGATCGGCACGGCGGGCGCCACGCGGTCCCCGAAGCGCAGCGCCGAAAGCCCCTGGCGCCGGCAGAACCACAGCGCAGCGATGATGACGCCGAGCATGCCGCCATGGAAGGCCATGCCGCCCTGCCAGACATACAGCGCCTCCCACGGCGCGGTGATGTAGTAGCCGGGGCGGTAGAACAGCACATAGCCGAGCCGCCCGCCGAGGATGATGCCCAGCGTCGCCCAGGTGACGAAGTCATCCAGCTGTTCCCGGCTGGCCGCCACCGGGGCCAGCGCCACCAGCCGCCGCGCCAGCATCCAGCCCAGCACGATGCCGGCGATATAGGCCAGCGCGTACCAGCGCAGCGCGAAGGGGCCGATCTCGATCAGCACCGGGTCGATGATGGGGAAGGCGATCACGAACATCGGGCGGCCCTAACAGCTTCTGCAAAAAGCCCGCTCCAGACGGAGCGGGGTTGGGTGTGCGGTGCGGGACCGGGCAAGCGTTCAGGATTCTGCGCGTCCCCCGCTGCCTGCCCTCTCCCCCGGGCGGGGGGAGGGAGGGCAGCCCCATCCGCGCGTGTTCCTACCTGTGCGGGTCGGCGTTCAGCAAAAAATCCCGCACGTAGCGGCCGACGCCATCCTCCAGCGTCGTGGACGCCCGGTCGAATCCGGCCGCGCGCAGCTTCGCCATCGGGGCCTCGGTGAAATACTGGTATTTTCCGAGTAGGTCCGGCGGCATGTCGATGAATTCGATGCGGTCCGCCTCGCCAAGTCCCGCGAACATCGCCCGAATCAGGTCGACAAAACTGCGCGCCTGGCCGGAGCCGATGTTGAACAACCCGCTGACCCTGGGGTTGTCCAGCAGCCAGAGCATCGCCGCCACGCAGTCATCGACATGCACGAAGTCGCGCATCTGCGCGCCATCGGCGTAATCGGGGCGGTCGGACCGGAACAGCCGCGCCGGTTCACCGCGCCGCACCTCGTGGAATTTGTGGAACACCACGCTGGCCATGCGGCCCTTGTGGTACTCGTTCGGGCCATAGACGTTGAAGAAGCGCAGACCGGCCCATTGCGGCGGGGCGGGCAGGCCGCGCGCCAGCATCTCCGCCACCCTTCGGTCGAAGGCCAGCTTGGACCAGCCATACAGGTTCAGCGGCCGCAGCGCCGCCAGCGCCGCGGGGCTTTCATCATCGGCAAAGCCCAGCGCGCCATCGCCATAGGTGGCGGCGGAGGAGGCATAGATGAAAGGCAGGCCGCGCTGCGCGCATTCCGCCCACAGCGCCAGCGGCAGGGTCAGGTTGGTCGCCGCCACCAGGTCGCCATCGGTTGCCGTGGTCGCGCTGATCGCGCCCATATGCAGCACGGCGGAGACGCGGGGCTGGCTCGCCCAGAAATCCGGCAACTGGTCCGGGTGCAGGATACCGGCGATGCCGTGATGCGCCAGGTTGCGCCACTTCACGCCATCCCGCAGCCGGTCCACCACCAGGACCTCCTCGCCCCGGTCACAGAGTGCGGCGACCAGGTTGGACCCGATGAAACCGGCGCCGCCGGTCACGACATACATCGGCGGTTGTCCCTTCGCGTCGCGGCCCCTATCTCGCCGCGGGCGGGGTATAGGCCGCGGAAACGCGGCCGGACAAGGCACGCAGTATTTTGGCAGGAGGTCGTGATGACCAGCGAAACCGGACCCGGCGGCAGCGGATCCAGCAGCACCGGCAGCGGGGCAGGGGCCGGAATGGGCGGCGGCATGGGTGGCGGCGGCCCGAAGCGCGGCCTGTTCGATGACCTGGCCGGCATGGCCGGCGGTGCCTTCTCCGTCCTCGCCGGCGCCCGCGCCGAGGCCGAGGCGATGGGCCGCGCGCAGCTGGAGGCGATGGTGCAGCGCCTGGACCTGGTGCGGCGCGAGGATCTCGACGCCGCCCTCGAAGTGGCCCGCCGGGCGCGGGAACATGCGGAAGCGCTGGAATTGCGCGTCGCCGCCCTGGAAGCCAAGCACGCCAACGACCCCGTCAAGCCTTCGGCCGAGCCTGGCCTGGACGCGGATGCGGGCTGAGCCTGCGGCGCCGTCTTCGTTGCCGCGGCCAGTCCTTTGACCGCAGTCACGGAACCGGTGCTTGCGGCCGCGTTTTGCACCTGCGTAATCTAGTCCTTGTGGCGATTCGGGTGGACGCCCCCAACTAGCAGGGGGTCGCCCCCGGATGGGCGAAGGAGGTGCCGCGATGTCCGCTTATGTCGGATACGAGGAACGCGACCGGTCCGCGAACCCCCTCGATGTGCTGGAACAGATCGTGACAGCCAATGAATGGGTGTTCGACCGCCGGTCGGACAGCGAGATGGCGGCGGAAGCACCAGGCAAATGGTGCGACTACGGCCTTTACTTCTCCTGGTCGCATGAGATCAGCGCCATGCACTTCTCCTGCACCTTCGACCTGAAGGTGCCGGCGGGGAAGCGCGAGAAGCTTTTCGAGCTTCTGGCCCTGGCCAATGAGAAGCTGTGGATCGGCCATTTCGGCCTGGATAGCGACGATGGCGTGCCGGTGTTCCGCCATGCGGTCCTGCTGCGCGGCGCCCCCGGCGCCTCCGCAGAGAGCCTGGAAGACATGGTGGATATCGCCATCACCGAATGCGAGCGCTTCTTCCCCGCTTTCCAGTTCGTCCTCTGGGGCGGCAAGCCGCCGGGTGAGGCGCTGCAGGCGGCCATGCTGGATTGTGTGGGCGAGGCGTAGCGGCATCTTGCCAAGCCGGCGGGCGGCGGCAAGGCTGCCCGCATGACCGATACCCTTCCCCCCCAGCTTCTCCCCCCGCTTTTGCTGATTGGCTGCGGCAAGATGGGCGGTGCCATGCTGGCCGGCTGGCGCGAACGCGGCCTCGGCCAGACCTTCGTGGTGGACCCCTTCGCATCCGGCCCGATCGAGGGCGCCACCCTGCTGCGCGACCCGGCCGAGATCCCGGCGGAATTCGCCCCTGCCGCCGTGATCCTGGCGACCAAGCCGCAGGAAGCGCCGGCGACGCTGCCCGCCTACGCCCGCTTCGCCGGCAGCGCCGTTTTCGTCTCCATCATGGCCGGCAAGACGGTGGCCTTCATGCAGGGGCTGCTGGGCCAGGGCGCCGCCGTGGTCCGCGCCATGCCCAACACCCCGGCCGCGGTGCGCCAGGGCTTCACGGTCGGCTTTGCCGGCCCCGGCGTCTCCGCCGGCCAGCAGGCCCTGGCCGATACGTTGCTCGCCGCGACCGGGGAGGTCGCCTGGGTGACGGAGGAAGCGCTGATCGACCCGGTCACCGCCGTCTCCGGCGGCGGCCCGGCCTATGTCTTCCTGCTGGCG
Organism: Falsiroseomonas sp.; assembly: GCF_030695085.1. Classification (GTDB taxonomy): domain Bacteria; phylum Pseudomonadota; class Alphaproteobacteria; order Acetobacterales; family Acetobacteraceae; genus Falsiroseomonas. The sequence goes on from NZ_JAUYTS010000070.1 coordinate 55,360, forward strand.
GAATTGCTGGAGGCCGCGGCGGTGGAGCAGGGCATTCCGCCCGACCTCGCCCGCCGCATGGCGCGCGCCACCGTCGCCGGCTCCGGCAGCCTGCTGGCGGCGAGCACGGAGGATGCGGCGCAACTCCGCAAGAACGTCACCAGCCCCAAGGGCACCACGGAACGGGCGCTGGCCGTGCTGATGGCGCAGGACGCCTGGCCCGATGCCATCTCCCGCGCCATTGCCGCCGCCACCGCAAGGTCGCGGGAGCTGGCGGGCTGAACTTCACGCTTTTCCCATTGGCGCGGCGCGGTTCCGCCCCCAACATCAGCGCATGCAGACCTCCGACACCAAGCTGATCGACGCCCTGTTCACCGTGATCGCCGATCATGGCTGGCGCGGGGTGACACCTGGCCGCCTCGCCGCCCTGTCCGGCGTGCCGGCCGGGGAGCTGGTGCGCCGCTTCCCGTCCCGCCTCGATCTACTACGCCTGCACGCCGACTGGGTGGCGGCCCAGGTGGCGGAGGGCACGGTGCCCGGCCAGGGCGGCACGCCGCGGGACCGGGTGTTCGATGTGCTGATGCGCGGCGTGGATGCGCTGCTGCCGCACCGGGCCGGCATGCTGCGGCTGATGTCCGACATGCGGCGGGACGGCGTGCTGGCCGGTGCGCTGGCGCCCATCCTGCAACGCAGCATGGGCCGCATGCTGGATGCGGCGGAGCTCGATTCCAGCGGCTTGCAGGGCGGCCTGCGGGCCGCCGGCCTGGTCGGCGTGTGGCTGATGACGCTGCGCGCCTGGGAGAAGGATGATTCGGTGGATATGGGCACCACCATGGCGGCAGTCGACCGGGCGCTGGACCGCGCGGAGCAGACGGCGCGCAGCCTGCGGCTGGAGCCGGGCGACCTGGCCCCGCAGAACACCGCCGACTGAGCTGTCTACGCCTGGCCGGGTTCCGCTGTGCGGGACGCTGTCCCGGGTTCGATGCAGGATTTTGTGCACTGCATCATTCTTCGGCTTCTATGGATTTCCGTGCTCCGCTATAGCGTGCCGCACTGTTTCCTACCCCCCCCGCGTTCAAGGAGCCTGTTGCGATGTCCGACCGCTTTGGCATGAAGCCCGACGAAATGATGCGGATGCTGTCCGAGTTCCGTATGCCCGCCATGCCGGATATGGGCGGGCTGGCCGAAGCCCAGCGCCGCAACCTTGAGGCGCTGTCGAACGCCAACCGCGTGGCGCTGGAAGGCGCGCAGGCCGTGGCGCGGCGCCACATGGAGATCCTGCAGGCCTCGATGGCGGAAATGACGGACGCGATCCGCATGATGTCCGGCACCGAGAGCCCGCAGGCGCGCGCCGCCAAGCAGGCCGAGCTGCTGAAGTCGGCCTATGAGCGGGCCGTCGGCAACATGAAGGAGGTCGCGGACCTCATCCAGAATTCCAACTCCGAGGCGCTGGGCGTGCTGAACAAGCGCTTCACGGAAGCCATGGACGAGGTGAAGACCCTGGTCGCCCAGCAGAAGGGCTGACTTTCCCGGCGCGCCGCAAGGCGCGCCGCCTGGAGCGTTTCCGGTTGGGCGAAATCGCCTGACGACCCCGGAAATACGCCCGAACAAGCAGCTGGACCGGCCCGCAAGCCAAGGCGAACGGAGAGCGGTCTAGCGGGGCAGACGCACCCGCGCGCGCAGCCCGCCGAGCGGGCTGTCTTCCAGCACGATGTCGCCGCCATGCGCCCGGGCGATGTCGCGCGCGATCGCCAGCCCCAGGCCGGTGCCGCCGGCCGACAGCGTGGCAAAGGGCCGGAAGGCTTCCTCCCGCTGCGCTTCCGGAATGCCGGGCCCGTCATCATCCACCGTCACCTGCGCCCAGGCACCGGTCTCGCCGCGCGGAATCTCGGCCACCTGCACCGTGATGCGCTGGGCGTGCTTACGGGCATTGTCCAGCAGATTGCCCAGGCAGCGCCGCAGCGCATCCGGCCGCAGCGGCAATTCCAGCGCTGGCGGCGCCTCCACCACTACCTCGGCGCCATCCCGCCGCGCCTTCTGCGCCACATCGCGGACGATGGCGGCGAGGTCCGTCGGCTGGGTCTGTTCCTGGGCCTCGCCGCGGGCGAAGGCGAGGTAGGCGGCGACCATCCGTTCCATCTCCTCCACGTCTTCCGTCAGCGCCGCCACATCCTCCTCCGCCTCCTTCGGGTGCGGCAGCATGGCGAGTGCAAGGCGCATGCGGGTCAGCGGGGTACGCAGATCGTGGCTGATGCCGGCCAGCATGTCCGTGCGCTGGGCGACGAAGCGGCGAATGCGGTCCTGCATGCGGTTGAAGGCGCTGGCCGCCTGGCGCACCTCCGCCGCGCCTTCCGGCTTCATCTGCCCGATATCGCGGCCGAGCCCGAAGGCCTCCGCCGCACCGGCGAGGCGGCGGATGGCGCGGACCTGGTTCTTCATGAACAGCGCCGCGACGCCGAACAGCAGCAGGGAGGATCCGACCAGCCAGATGAAGAACAGGTATAGCGTGCCAGTGAACAGCCGCTTGCGCGGCGCCTCCACATGCAGCACGCCGTCGGGAAGCTGGATGCGGATGATCACGCTGCGGCGGTCGGATTGCCAATCGGCATCGAAGGGCCGTCGCACCCTTTCGCCCATCGCATGCGCCAGATCCCCCTCCAGCGGCAGCAGCGGCAGGAAGGCGGCACGGTCCGGCGTGGTGCCGAGGCTGGCCCCGGATTCGAAGGCCAGGGCGAGGTCCAGCCGCCAGGCGGCATCGCGGAACAGCCAGGCGCGATCGGCCGGGTCCGGCATGCGCTGCATGATCTCGATCACCATCCCGATCTCGCCCGCCACGCCGCCGGCGAGGCGGCGGGAGATGACGTCCAGGTGGTTGCCGTAGAACAACTGCAGCGCCACCCCCTGCAGGATCAGCAGCGGCAGCAGGATGATGAGCAGCGACCGGCCGAGCAGCCCGCGCGGCAGCAGGCCGCGCAGACCCTGGCTGACGGCGCGCACTGGCCGGGCCGGGGCGGCTGCCCGCAGGTCCGGCGCCGCGCTCATGCGCCGGGCCGCAGGATGTAGCCGCGGTGGCGCACGGTCTGGATGAAGCGCGGCTCCCGCGGGTCCGGCTCGATCTTCCGGCGCAGCCTGGTCACCTGCACGTCGATGGCGCGCTCACCGGCCTCCGGCGTGCCGAGTGCCTCGGCGATGTCTTCCCGGCTCAGCACCTCATTCGGGCGGGCAGCGAGGGCGATGAGCAGGGATTGTTCGCCGCCGGTCAGCCGCACCACCCCTTCCGGTCCGCGCAGCTCCGCCCGCTGCGGATCGAACCACCGGCTGCCGAGCTGCACCGGCCCGCCCGACAGATCCGCGACGGGGGGCGGCGCGGCACGACGCAGGATGGTGCGGATGCGGAGCGCCAGTTCGCGCGGGTCGAAGGGCTTCGCCAGGTAGTCATCCACGCCGTGCTCGAAGCCGGTGACGCGGTCATCCGGTGCGCCGCGGGCGGTCAGCATCAGGATGGGCACGGCTTGGCCCTCTCGCCGCAGGCTTTCCGTCAGTTCCAGGCCGCTTTCGCCCGGCATCATCACGTCCAGCACCATCAGGTCGAAGCTGACCGAGGTCAGCGCATGTCGGGCCGCGGCGGCATCCGCGGCGGCGGTGATGCGGAAACCCTGCTCGGTCAGGAAGCGCTGGAGCAGGGCGCGCAGGCGGGAATCGTCATCCACCACCAGCAGGTGCGGTGCATCCGCGGCGGCGCTCATCGCCCGGCCTCCGCCCCCGGCCCGGCTTCCAGCCGTTCCAGCGCGCTGCGGGCATCGGGGCCCATCAGGCCGCGCATGACGCGCCGGAAGCCCTCCACCGCCTGCGGTCCGGCCTCGCGATAGGCGCGCATCACCGTGTCCCGCTGCCGTTCGAACAGGCTGCGTTCCAGCGCGGCGCCCTTCTCCGTCAGGCTCAGCAGGCGCTGGCGGCGGTCGTTGCGGCCGGGGCTTTGGGTCACGAAGCCATCCTCCACCAGCGGGGTCAGCACACGGCCCAGTGACTGCTTGGTGATGCCGAGGATGCCGAGCAGGTCACCCACCGTAATGCCCGGCCGGCGGCCGACGAAATGCAGAACGCGGTGATGCGCCCGGCCCATATCCAGCCCGGCCAGGATGGCATCCGCCCCGGCGGTGAAGTCCCGGTAGCCGAAGAACAGCAGATCCTGCGCCAGGCGCAGCTCCTCCTCCCGCAGGAACAGCAGGTTGCGGCCGGCGGCGGAGGTCGCGCGATCATCCTCCCGCGCCGCGCCTGGGCGGGGCTTGGCGGGGTTGGAGCTGTCAGGTTCCAGCTTCATGGCCGATTTGCGTTCCCCTGGGTCATCGCGCTGCGCGCCCGGCCTCGATATAGGGCACGGGCGCGCCCACGAGTAGCAACCCGCATCATTCAACTGCGGAACCCGGAGATTCGAGCGACATGCCAGGCCTGCCCCTTTTCGGCACCACATTCCGGCAGCAGGCCGCCTGATGCCGCTGGAACTTCGCACGGCGCGGGTTGGCGATGTGGCGCGGATTAGCCAGCTCCATGCCGATCTCTGGCGCGTCTCCCACGCCGGCGTCTTCGACGCGGATTTCATCGAGGACCCGCTGGAGGAGGCGATGGTGACGCATTGGCAGGCGCTGCTGCGCGGCCGCAAGCGTCCGGGCCAGGTGGTCGTTGCCCTCACCGGGCATCAGCTTGAGGGTTTCATCAGCGCCAGCCTGCAAGGGACCATGGCGCAGATCGACCATCTGGAGGTGCGCGAGAAAATGCGCGGCCGCGGCATCGGCCGGTCGCTGCTCGGCCTGATGGCACAGCGCCTGCGGAATGAGGGCGCGCGCGCCGCGACGCTGGCGGTGCCCGCCGGGATGGCGGATCTGCCCCGGCTGGCCAAGCGGTTTGGCGGCGTGCTCGGCCCGGTGGTGACGCGGGAAAGGCTGGGCCACCCGATGCCGGAACGCAGCATCAACTGGGCCGACATCACGCGACTGATCGGCGCCTGCGCCAGTTGAAACGAAAATGTCATTGGCTGGCGGCGGCCGGTGGAATTAGCCTGCGCGAAGGGAACAAAAAGGGAATACGCAGATGACCGCCAAGGATGTTGCGGAAGCCTTTGCCGCGCTGTGCAAGGCCGACAAGCATGAGGAAGCCGGCGACCGCTATTGGGCGGAGGATGTGGTGAGCCTGGAGGCCATGGACGGCCCGATGTCCGAGCTGCGCGGCCGGGCGGCGCTGAAGGGGAAGGGCGAGTGGTGGTACGCCAACCACGAAATCCACTCCGCCACCACCGAGGGCCCCTTCGTGCATGGCGACCAGTTCGCGCTGCGATTCGAGATGGATGTGACGGCGAAGGAAAGCGGACAGCGGATGAAGATGGCGGAGATCGGCCTCTACACCGTGCGCGACGGCAAGGTGGTGGAGGAGCGCTTCTTCTACTGAAGCGGGCGCGCGCGCGGCAGGGCGGCCAGCCCCACCGCCAAGGGCAGCAACCAGACGATGCGCGCCTGGTAGCGGTCATGCGGCTTGGAGAGGGCGCCGGCCGCTGCCGCATTGGCCGCCAGCGCGCCAAGCGCGAAGGCCAGCAGCGCCAGCCTCGCCCAATCCCGCGCCCGCACCGCCCGCCAGCCGAGCCACAGCGCGCCCGCCAGGCTGGCCAGCAGAACCGGCAGATGCGGCAGCAGCCAGGGCGCGGCCAGCGCAGGCAGGTCGCCGCGCATCTGCGCCGCGGCATCGAACTGCGCCAGCTCCTCGGCCGGGAAATGGCCCTCGATGGCGCGGCGGGCGGAGGCCGCCAGATGGTCCGGCACCAGCGTATCGCCCACCTGCATCTTGCCGAGCTGCGCCAGCCCGTTGCGCAGCGCCGCGGCGGCGACCTGGCCGGGATAGGCGGCAAGGGTCTCGCCGATGATGGCGCGGGCTTCCTCGGCACCGCGCATCGCGCCCATGCGGCGCAGGCTGCCATCGGCCTCCCGGTTCAGGGGGCTGCTCTCGTCCCAGAGGAACTCGTCGCTGTCGATCGGCAGCCGGTCGGTGAAGGCACACAGGTGCCAGCCGGCATCCGGGCAGCGGTCCCGCAGCAGCGCCGCCGCCGGCCCATCCGCCTGCAGCCGCGCCAGCAGGAAGGAGGACCCGTGCGGCGAGGGCGTGAAGCGCCCGAAGGCGATGGCATTGGCCGTGCACAGCAGCAGCACCGCCAGCACCACGGGCAGCCCCGCCCGCAGCACCGGCCCCGGCCTCCAGGTCAGCACCAGGGTCAGCACCAGAAGCGCGAGCGCCACCGGCAGATGCGAGAGATGCGCGGCCAGCGACAGCACCGCCAGGCTACCCACCCACAGGCTCTGCCCCAGCGTCAGCCGCCCAAAAGCCAGCAGATAAAGGCAGATCGGCAGCAGCCCGGTCAGCGCATCCGGCATCAGCGTCGCCAGGAACCAGGGCGCCGAGGTCAGCAGCCCCAGCCCGGCACAGATCAGCAGATGCCACCCCAAACCAGGCCGGCCCCGCACCGCGCCCTGCAACAGCCAGACCAGGTGCGAGGCGATCAGCCCCTGCGCCAGCAGCGGCGCCCAGAGCGATCGCTCCCAGTGGAACAGGTGCAGGAAGGGGCCATAGGCCTGGGTCTTGTCCCAGGGAACCTCCGGCACCGTGGTGTGCAGCAGGTAGGAGACGGTATCGATGAAGACCAGCGGATAGCCATTCAGCCAGGCTGGCCAGACCAGGAAAGGCGCCCCGGCCAATACGGCCAGCAGCGCGACGAAGCGGGGAATCGGGCCATGCGGCATCGCCGGCAGTTTCGTCTCCGGCACGGAAGCGGTCACCTGAAGGCCGCGCGACCTTCGGCCGTCTCCGCGGGACGTGATCGGGGCAGCAGTGCCAGCCCGGCGATGACCGGCATCAGCCACAGGATGCGCGCCTCGTAGCGCAGATGCGGCTTGGACAGGCCGCCGGTGGCCAGCGCATTGGCGGAAACGCCCACCAGCACGCCTACCACCAGGCCGATGCGTTGCCGGTCCCCCAGGCTGCGCCACCAGGCGAACAGCGCGAGCACCGCGCCCGCCAGCAGCACCGGGACATGGCCGATCAGGAAGGGCGCCGCCGCCTCGGGCAGCAGGCCGCGCGGTTGCAGGGCGGCGTCATAGGCGGCCAGTTCGCGGGCCGGAAAACCCTCCGCGATGCGCGGCCGGACGGCGGCTTCCAGGTGGGTCTTCACCAGCGTGTCACCAACCGTGGCCAGCACCATCTGGCGCAGCGCGTTCAGCGCGGTGGTGCGGGCGACCTCCAGCGTGTGGGTCCGCAGCGTCTCCGACACGATGAGGCTCGCCTCGGCTGAGAGCAGCGCGCCGCCAAGGAAGCGGGGCGTGCCATCCGGCGCGCGGTTCACCGGGCTGTCCGTCTCCCAGAGGAAGGCATCGCTGTCCATCGGCAGGCGGTCGGCGAAGGCGCAGAGATACCAACCGGATTCGGGGCAGCGGTCGCGGATGACGGCGGCGGCCGGGCCATCGGCTTGCAGGCGGGCCAGCGCGAAGGTGGCGCCATGCGGCGACAGCGCCGCGCGGCCATGGCCCCAGTAATTGGTGCCGAGCAGCAGCAGGATGGCCGCCACCAGCGGCGCCGCGGCCCGTAGCGCCGGCCAGACGCGGCGCGCCACCAGCGCCACGAACACCACCAACGCCAGGGCCAGCGGCACATGGGACAGGTGGGTGGCGATGCCGATCGCGGCCAGCAGCCCGAGCCAAAACGCCTCGGCGCGCGTCAGCGCGTCCCGGGCAAAGCCCAGCAGAAGCAGCGCCAGCAGCACGATCGGCGCGAAGACATCCGGCATCAGCAGCGCGATGGTGAAGGGTGCGGTGGTCAGCGCCGCCGTGCCGAGGCAGGTGGCCAGCTGCCAGCCAGGCGAGGCCTCGCCCCGCAGCGCCCGCTGCGCCAGCCACAGCAGATGGGACACACATAAACCCTGTGCCAGCAGCGGCCCCCACAGGCTGATCCGCCAGTGGAACAGGTGCATCAACGGCCCGTAAACATGCGGCTTGTCCCAGATCACCAGTGGGCCCCCAGGGGGCGGCGCCGTCTGGTGCAGGAAGGCGCCGGTGTCGCTGAACAGCAGCGGGTAGCCGTTCAGGAAGGCCGGCCAGACCAGCAACAACCCGCCTGCCAGAATCGCCGCCAGGCGCAGGATCAAGCCGGTTTCGCCCAGCGCGCGGCGGCGGCATCATCCGTCGCCTTGGCCTCGACCCAGCGGCTGTCGCCGCCGGCAAACTCCTCCCGTTTCCAGAAGGGGGCGGAGGTCTTCAGCCAGTCGATCAGGAAGGCGCAGGATTCCAGTGCCGCGGCGCGGTGGGCGGAGGCGGTGAGCACCAGCACGATCGGCTCGCCGGGCACCAGGCGCCCGACGCGGTGGATCACGGTGCAGCCGGTCAGCGGCCAGCGCGCCCAGGCTTCGTCCGCGATCTTTTGCAGGGCGCGCTCGGTCATGCCCGGGTAATGCTCCAGCACCAGCGCCGCCAGCCCGTCATCGGCGCGGCACAGGCCGACGAAGCTCGCGAGCCCGCCGATATCGTCGCGCCCGGCGGTCAGCGCCGCCGATTCGGCACCGAGGTCGAAGGCCGCTTCCTGCACCCGGATGGTGGGGCCGGGCATCTCAGCCACCGGTCACGGGCGGGAAGAAGGCGACCTCGTCGCCCGGCGCCACCGCCTGTGCGGGCGTCGCGAAATCCTGGTTCACCGCGGCGCGCACCTGGCGCGGATCGGCGAAGGCCGCCGCATGGCCAGGGCTGCGGCCGGCGAGCCAGCCGACCAGCCCGGCGACATCCGTGACCGAGGCCGGCGGCGTGACATCCTCCTCCGCCAGCCCGACCTTCTGCCGCACCCAGGCGAAATACAGGATCTTCAAGGGGCGGTTGCCTCCGTCAGTTCGGCACCACGCGCGTGCTGGTGCGGCCATCGGGGCCGATCCAGGTCTCGACATTGCCATCGCGGATCACCGCGCCACCGCCCTGCGGGCCGGTCGGGCCCGGCACGCGGCTGGTGCTGGTGCCGGTGACGGTGCGGCTTGTGGGCGGGCTGGTGGCGCCGGCCGGGGCCGGCGTGGTCGGGAAACGGGCGAAATCCGCCGGCGCGCCAAGGCTGCCCGGTGGGGAGGAGGACCCGCGCCGGGTTGGCCGGTCACCCGGAGTCGGCACCGGGGAGGCGGCGGACGGGGCGCCCTGGATCAATGAGGGACGATAGGCGGGAATATTCCGCATCGCCTCATCCGGCCCGCCCATCATGGTGGTCCGCTCTGCCTCCTGCACCGGCCAGACATCGCCGACCTCGGGCACCAGCGGCTCCACCGTCGGGTTGGCGCCGCGCACGCGCTGGACCGTCAGGCTGTCGGAGGCCACGACATGGGTCGGACCCATGAAGGGCGACCAGAGGCGGTCCATGGTGGAGGAGACGGCACCGCCCATCTCGCTGGTGGAGCAGCCGGCCAGCAGCAGCAGCGCTGCCAGCGGCGCCCCGCGCAGGCCGCGGTTCAGGGAAGGGCAGGTGGGTTCGGCGGCCATGTCGGCTCCCGTGATCACGAGGTTCGGGCGGAAGATGCGCCGCGCGAGGAAATGCCTCAAGAGTGAAGCGAGGTCGGCACGGGCGGCGGCGGTCCTGGCGGCGCCGGGGCCCGGCCGGCATGGCGCAGCCCGGCCTGGAGATAATCCCATCCGGTTACCAAAGTCAGCACCGCGGCCACCAGCAGCATCACCTCGCCGATCAGCGAAACCGGCAGCCAGGACAGCCAGATCACCGCCGCGCCGCTGTCACCGGCCAGCAGTGCGCCGAGCGCGCCCATCTGGAAGCCGGTCTTCCATTTCGCCAGGCTGGTCACCGGCAGGCCGATCTTCAGCCCCGCCAGATATTCGCGCAGGCCGGAGACCAGAATCTCCCGCAGCAGGATGATGATGGCCGGGAACAGGCCGAAGGTGCTGAGCTGGCCGTTGCCGGCCAGCAGCATCAGCGCGGCGGCGACCAGCAGCTTGTCCGCGATCGGGTCCAGCATCCGCCCGAAATCGCTGATCTGCTGGCGGGACCGCGCCAGCTTGCCATCGAAGTAATCGGTGATGGCCGCGGCCGAGAAGACGGCGCAAGCCACCAGGTCCGTCCACGGCTCACGCAGCGTGGCGAACAGCACAAGCACCGGGATCGCCGCGATGCGCGACAGCGTCAGAAGATTGGGGAGGTCGGTCGGCACTGATTCATCCGGCGGTCATCTTCGCTCAGCCTTCCGACACTCTACCCGGCCCGGCGCCCGGGTGGAAATGGCCATGGATGCGCCGCGCCACCGCCGGGCCGATTCCGGGCGCATTCTCCAGATCCGCCAGCGCCGCGTTGCGCACGCCGCGGGCGGAGCCGAAATGGTTCAGCAGCTTGCGCTTCAAGGCCGCGCCAACGCCCGGCACATCATCCAGCTCCGACCGCACAAGCGCCTTGGACCGGCCGGTGCGGTGGGTGGAGATGGCGAAGCGATGCGCCTCGTCCCGCAGCCGCTGCAGGTAGTACAGCACCGGGTCGCGCGGCGGCAGCTGGATCGGGTCGCGGCCGGACTGGTGAAACCACTCCCGCCCGGCATCGCGATCCGGGCCCTTCGACATCGCGACCAGGGGAATATCGTCCACGCCGAGCTCGGCCAGGATTTCGCGTGCGGCGGAAAGCTGGCCGGCGCCGCCATCGATCAGCACAAGGTCGGGCCAGGTTTCGCCCTCCCGGCCCGGGTCTTCCTTCAGGGCGCGGCCGAAGCGGCGCTCGAACACCTCCCGCATCATCGCGAAATCGTCACCGCCCCGCGGCGCCGGGGTGGGCACCAGGGTGGGGATGGCCGGCGCCGGGCCCTTGATGCCGTATTTGCGATAGGCGGATTTCAGGAAGCCAGAGGGGCCGGCGGCGACCATCACGCCATAGGCGTTGGTGCCCATGATGTGGCTGTTGTCATAGACCTCGACGCGCTCCGGCGGTGCGGGCAGGTCGAAGATGCGGGCGACTCCGGCCAGCAGGTCCGCCTGGGCGGCGCCTTCGGCCATGCGGCGCTCGATCGCCTCCCGCGCATTGGTGGCGGCGTGATCCATGGCGGCACGTTTCTCGCCGCGCTGCGGGCGGTGGATTTCCACCTTGCGGCCGGCGCGCAGGCTCAGCGCCTCGGCCAGCAGGGGCGCGTCCTGCGGGTCGTGGCTGACCAGCACCAGGGGCGGCGGCGGCAGGTCGTCATAGAGCTGGGCCAGGAAGGCGCCGAGCACCTCCTCCGCGCTCTGTTCCGCCTTGGCATGGGACAGGAAGAACGGCCGGTTGCCGTTGTTGCGGCCGCCCCGGAAGAAGAAGACCTGCACGCAGGACTGCCCGGCCATCTGGTGCAGCGCCACCACATCGGCGTCGTTCACGCCATCGAGGTTGATGCGGTCGCTGCCCTGCACATGGGTCAGGCCGCGGATGCGGTCGCGCAGGCTGGCGGCACGCTCGAATTCCAGGCGTTCTGCCGCTTCTTCCATCTCCGCCGCCAGCTTGCGCTGCAGCGAGGGGATGCCGCCGCCCAGGAAATCCTTCGCCTCCCGCACCAGCGCCGCGTAATCCTCCTTCGAGATACGCTCGACGCAGGGCGCGGAGCAGCGCTTGATCTGGTGCAGCAGGCAGGGGCGGGTGCGGCTGTCGAACACCGTGTCACGGCAGGTTCGCAGCAGGAACACCTTCTGCAACGCCGTCAGGGTCTGGTTCACCGCCCAGGCGCTGGCGAAGGGTCCCCAATAGCTGGCGCCCTTGCGGCGTTCCCCGCGATGCTTGGCGATCTGCGGCCAGGGGTGATCCTCCGTCAGCACCAGCCAGGGATAGGATTTGTCGTCCCGCAGCACGATGTTGAAACGCGGCCGCAACTTCTTGATGAGGTTGGCCTCGAGCAGCAGCGCCTCGGCCTCGCTGCCGGTGGTCACCACCTCCAGGCTGCGGGTTTCGAAGACCATCCGGCGCAGGCGTTCCGGCAGGCGGGCGACCTGGGTGTAGGCATGCACCCGCTTCTTGAGGCTGCGCGCCTTGCCGACATACAGCGCATCCCCCTTGGCATCGAGCATGCGGTAGACGCCGGGCGCGAGCGGCAGCGTCTCCAGCGCGCGCTCGATGATGGCGAGGCCGGTCATTTGCGGGGCTGCCGCCGGGGTTTCAGGCTCGGTCATCGGCGCGTGCTGCCATGCGTGAAATGCAATGCTGGTGCCTCGGTCGGCTGCCTCGGGCTTTTCCACCGAAGCTGTGGAAAACTCTGTGGACCAAACGGCGCGGACGGCCTGGAAATGGCCGTCATCCGCCAGTCACACATCATTGCCCGATTTTTGGGCGGTTTTGTTAACTAGTTGATCTGGCTCGAAATTCGGATGGACCACCCGGAAATCAAGCGGTCAAGTGCAACTTCCATGTTGACACGAAAAACCTGCGCGGCCGCTTCGCGGTGCGGTGGAAAAGTCGGCCCGCAACCCCTTCCGAAGACGTATGCTTTGGGTCCCGACGGCCCGCCGGCGCCATCGGCCGGGCGCTCTCCTCGGCGCCCACGACATTCCCATCGCGGCCCCGCAGGCAGGTTTGGTATACCAATTCAGTCACCCAAGCGATGGGCCACGGCCCGTCCTTCACCCCGCCCGCACACGCTCGACCACGACACCGACGGTCATGACATCCGGAAAGGCATCCGGCTTTTCCACCGTCACCCGGGCGCGTTCCACCCGCGGGTCGGCCAGCGCCGCCAGTGCCACTTTCTCGGCCAGGGTTTCCACCAGCAGCACATGGCCCTCCGCCACCGTGGCGCGGGCGGTCAGCACCAGGCGCTCATAGTCCACGACCCGGCGGAAATCATCCGGCCCGATCGCCGCCGGCGCGGCATCATCCTCCACCAGCAGTTCGACGCTCAGGATGATGCGCTGCGGCCCGGCCTTCTCATGCGCGTAGATGCCGAGGCGGGCCATCAGTTCCAGCCCGCGCAGGAACACCACGCGGGTGCCGCGCACGGCATCCGGGGCATAGATGTCCGGCGCCTGGATCATTCGGCGATCTCCGCGGCGCCGGCCGTCGGCGCCCATTGCAGATGCTGCCCGCCATCGAGCGCGATCATCTGACCGGTCATCGCCGGCAGGGACAGGATGGCGAGCAGGGCGCGCGCCACCTCCTCCGGCCCAGTCCCGTGCCGCAGCGGCACGGAGGCGCATTGCCGGTCGAACTGCTCCTGGGACTGGCGGGGGGAGGGCAGGGCCGGCCCCGGGCCGATCGCGTTCACCCGGATGCGCGGCGCCAGCGCCAGGGCCAGCGTCTGGGTCAGCGTCCACAGCGCCGCCTTGGAGACGGTGTAGGACATGAAATGCGGCGTCAGCGACCACACCCGCTGGTCCAGCAGATTGACGATGACGCCCTGCGCCGGTGCGGCCAGGCCGCGCGCCATCGCCTGGGCCAGCACGAAGGGCGCGCGCAGATTGGCCTCCATATGCGCATCCCAGCTTTCCCGGCTGGCGTCATGCCATTCGTCACGCTCGAAGGTGGAGGCGTTGTTCACCAGCACGCCGATCGGGCCGAGCGCGGCCGTCGCCTGGCCGATCAGCGGCGCCACCTCCGCCTCCTTCGCCAAATCGGCCTGCAGCGCCACGGCGCGGCGGCCGAGCGCCTTGATGCGGGCGACCGTCTCGGCCGCCTCCGGCGCGCTGGTGCCGTAATGAATCGCCACGTCGAAGCCTGCCCCGGCGAGCGCCAGCGCCATCGCCTGGCCCAGGCGCTTGCCGCCACCGGTGACAAAGGCGGCGCGCGGCAGGGATTCTGCCAGGGGGAGTGTCGGGGGAAGGGAGGGGGTCATGCGTCCGGGCAGATAGCCCGCCCCCGGCATCAAGGCCAATGCCGCAAACGCCGGTTGACCCGCGCCCGGCGCAGGGTTTCTCCTGGGTGACAGACGCGGAGGAAGCACCATGCGGCAACGGCCGGAGGGCTGGCGCAGAGGCGGTTGGCAGCGGTGACGGTGGTGACGCCGGAAGGCAGCCTCTACCGCAACACGCGGCAGGGACGGGTGCGGGCGCTGCAATATGGGCTGTGGGCGGCGGCCCTGGCCTTCGCGCTGGCTGCCGCGGCGCTGCCCTGGATCTGGCCGGCAGGCGATGCGCGGGCGCTGGCGATCCGGCCCCGATCCTGGCCCTGTTCGCGCTGGCGATGGAGCTGTATCGCCGCCTGTATGTCACGGAAATCCGTGCCCTGCCGGGCGGGCTGCTGGTGGAAACGCTGGGCTTCCGCGGCCGGCGCCGCCATCTGCTGCGCTGGGCCGCCCTGCACCGGGCGACGGCGCCGGAACGTCGCTACAGCGCCCGCGGCGCCGTGTCCTTTGCCGTGACCCTGCGGCGTCCGGGCCGGCGGCTGCCCTTCATCATCGACACGACGCGGGACGCCTTCGATGCGGCGGGCCTGGCGAAGCTGGTGCGCCGCCGGGCCCGCCGCCCGGATTGAGGGTCCTGGCCTAAAGTCTGTCAGGCACAGATAGAAGCGCCTGACAGACTCTAGCCTATTGTTTTATCGTGTGATTCACGTCTTTCGGCGATTCCGCCTCAGATGATCACACTCTAGCGGCGGCGGCCGCCGCTGCCGGTGGTCAGCGCACCCACCGCCGCACCGCCGGCCCCGCCGATCAATGCGCCCGTCACGGCGGACCCGCCCGTCAGCGCACCAACCGCGGCACCGCCCGCCGCGCCGATGGCGCCGCCGGACAGGGCGCGCTGCTGCCCACGCGACATGCCCTCGCAGGCCGCGAGCGGGATGATCAGGGCGCTGGCAATGGCCAGGCGAGACAGGAGCTTGGTTGCCGGAAACTGCATGGAACGGATTCCCCGATTGGTTGCGGGGACGAATAGGCCCGAGGCCTGGGGCGGCCATGCGGCGGCGCCTGCCTTGACCCTGCCACAAGATGTCACGTCGCCGTGATCAACCGCGCCGCCTGCCGCGCCCGCCCTTGGCCTTGTTGGGGTCGTAGCCGCCGCCACCCGGACCCATCGGCTTCGGCTTCCAATCCTGCTTCGCGCGGCCCTTGCCGGAGCCATTGGCACCACCGCGGGGCGCGGTGTCCTGCAGGGAACGGCCGGCCATATTGGGTTGCAGGCCGAGTTCCAGCGCCTCCAGCCGCTTGATCTCGTCGCGCAGCCGCCCGGCTTCCTCGAATTCCAGATCGGCCGCGGCGGCGCGCATGCGCTTTTCCAACTCCGCGATGCTGGCGCCGATATCCTTGCCGACGAAGTTCGCCGTGCCATCGCCCTCCACCGCCTCGACCGTCACGTAATCCTGCTCATAGACGGATTGCAGCACGTCCGAGATGTCGCGGCGGATGGAGGTCGGCGTGATGCCGTGCGCCTCGTTCCACTCCGTCTGCTTCTGCCGGCGCCGCGCCGTCTCACCCAGAGCCTTCTTCAGGCTTTCCGTCATCACATCCGCATACAGCACGACGCGGCCATCCACGTTGCGCGCGGCGCGACCGATGGTCTGGATCAGCGCGGTGGTGGAGCGCAGGAAGCCTTCCTTATCCGCATCCAGGATCGCCACCAGCGCGCATTCGGGAATATCCAGCCCCTCGCGCAGCAGGTTGATGCCGATCAGCACGTCGAAGACGCCGCGGCGCAGGTCGCGGATGATCTCGATGCGCTCCAGCGTGTCCACGTCCGAATGCAGGTAGCGGCAGCGGATACCGGTTTCCGTCATGTATTCGGACAGATCCTCCGCCATCCGTTTTGTCAGCGTCGTGACCAGGATGCGGCCGCCTTCGGATGCCACCTTGCGGCATTCGGCCAGCAGGTCGTCCACCTGGCCCTCGACCGGGCGGATTTCCGTCACCGGGTCCACCAGGCCGGTCGGGCGGATCACCTGTTCGGCGAAGACGCCGCCGGTGCGCTCCATCTCCCACGGACCCGGGGTGGCGCTGACGAAGACGGTGGTGGGGCGATAGGCATCCCACTCCTCGAACTTCAGCGGCCGGTTGTCCTTGCAGGACGGCAGGCGGAAGCCGAATTCGTCCAGCACCGATTTCCGCGCAAAGTCGCCCCGATACATGCCGCCGATCTGCGGCACCGTCACATGGCTTTCATCCACCACCAGCAGCGCGTTTTCCGGCAGGTATTCGAACAAGGTGGGCGGCGGCTCGCCCGGCTTGCGGCCGGTCAGGTACCGCGAATAGTTCTCGATGCCTTTGCAGACTCCGGTGGTCTCCAGCATCTCGATATCGAAGGTGGTGCGCTGGTCCAGGCGCTGGGCTTCCAGCAGCCGGCCGGCGGCGTGCAGCTCCGCCAGCCGTTCCTTCAGCTCCGCCTTGATGCTGAGAATCGCCTGCTGCATGGTCGGGCGCGGCGTCACGTAGTGGCTGTTGGCGTAGATCGCCACGCGGTCGAGATCGGCGGTGATCTCCCCGGTCAGCGGGTCGAATTCCTTCAGCCCGTCGATCTCGTCGCCGAACAGGCTGACCCGCCAGGCGCGGTCCTCCAGCTGGGATGGCCAGATATCCACCGTCTCGCCGCGGATGCGGAAGGTGCCGCGCTGGAAGGCGCTGTCGTTGCGGCGGTATTGCTGCTCGACCAGGCCCTTGATCAGCACGTCGCGCTCGATCCTGCCGCCGCGCTCCAGCTTCACCACCATGCGGGAATAGGTCTCGACCGAGCCGATACCGTAGATGCAGGACACTGACGCCACGATGATGACGTCCGACCTTTCGAGCAGCGACTGCGTGGCGGAATGCCGCATGCGGTCGATCTGCTCGTTGATCTGCGCGTCTTTTTCTATATAGGTGTCGGTCCGGGGCACATAGGCTTCCGGCTGGTAGTAGTCGTAGTAGCTGACGAAATACTCCACCGCATTGTCGGGGAAGAAGGACTTCATCTCCCCGTACAACTGCGCCGCCAGTGTCTTGTTCGGCGCCAGCACCAAGGTCGGCCGCTGCACCGCCTCGATCACCTTGGCCATGGTGAAGGTCTTGCCGGAGCCGGTGACGCCGAGCAGCACCTGGTCCCGCTCCCCCCGCGCCAGCCCGTCCAGCAGGGTCGCGATCGCCGTCGGCTGGTCGCCATTCGGCTCATAGGGGGAGACGACGCGCAGCGGTGGCCCGCCGGGCGGCACCGGGCGCTTCTGCGGGAAGAACTCGACGGGGGTGAGGATGTTCATGGCGCCGCGAATGTGGGCGCTCCGGCCCCTCTGCGGTAGCCTCCCCCGTCACGGAGGACATGCATGGGCATCGAGATCGAGCGGAAGTTCCTGGTGGCCGGTCAGGGCTGGCGCCAGGCGGTGCGGGGGCAGGGGGTGCCGATGCGCCAGGGCTACCTCTCCGCCCCCGGCCCGCACGCGGCGCATGTAAGGGTCCGGCTGGCCGGGGCGCACGCCTTCCTGACCATCAAGGGCCCGGCGCTGGCCGGCAGTTCCGGACAGGTCCGGCCGGAATTCGAATACCCGATCCCGCCCGAGGATGCGGAGGGACTGCTGGCGTTGTGTGCCGCGCCGCCGCTGGTCAAGACCCGCTACGAGGTGCCGCATGAGGGGCACGTCTGGACCGTGGATGTGTTCGAGGCGCCGGCCCATTTCGCCGGGCTGATGCTGGCGGAGGTCGAGCTGCCCGATGTGGCCGTACAGCCCGGCCTGCCCGACTGGCTCGGTGCCGAAGTGACGGATGATCCGCGCTACACCAACGCCGCCCTGGCCATCGCCAAGCCGCAGCCTGGCTGGGGTTTCGCGCCGCCCGGCGGGGGCTGAAGCGCGGCATCCTCGCGCCGCTGTGCGCAGCCATACCGGCGGCGAGACGAACAATCCGGGTTTGCGGGCGTTCTGGGATGGTGCGGGTGTTCGACACCCGGTCAGAGCCTGAACAGCAGAATTCGGAGGATCTTCCATGACAACACGGCACATGGCACTCGCAGGCGCGGTGGCGGCTGTTCTCGGCCTGTCGGGCGGCGCCTTCGCGCAGAGCACCTCGCCCAGCGCCACCACCCCGAATCTGGGTCCGGCCGGCCAGCCGGTGACCGAGCAGGGCCAGCGCAGCGGCGGCCAGGCCGCCGGTGCGCCGGCGCAGAATGTGAACCCGACCCCGATGCCGCCGGGCAGCCGTGCCGGCCAGGCGCCCGGCATGGGCGGTGGCGCGACGGGTGGCGCCCAGCCGGGTGGCACGGCGCAAACCGGCAACGAGCCGCGCATCGCGCCGGCCGATCCGGCCTCGCCGCAGGGCGGGCGTGCCGCCCAGACCAACCCCGGCGGCACGAACCCTGGCGCCAGCGGGCCGCTGCCCGGCTCCCGGCAGCCGGCAGGCACGGCGGGCACGCAGCCCGGCGGCGCCCCGATGACGGGTGCGCCCGCCACCGGCACCACCACTCCGATGGCGCCCGCCCAGGGTGCCGGGACGACGACTCCCCGGACCACGCCGCGGGGCGACGCACGCAGCGATGCGGCGCCGCTGAGCGGGGCGAATTCCTTCACCGAAGGTCAGGCGCGGTCCCGCATCGAGGATAACGGCTATGCCGACGTGCAGGCGCTGCGCCTGGACGAACAGGGCATCTGGCGCGGTCGCGCCATCCGCAACGGCCAGCCGACCGGCGTCGCGCTCGACTACCAGGGCAACATCGTCGCCACGGACTGATCCTGCCGCGCGCCGCCACCCGCCGGGGCGCCCCCGCGCCCCGGAGCCGGCACGCCGCGCGACCCGAACGCCAGAGCTGGCCCGCCGTGCCGTGGCATGGCGGGCCAACGCAAGACATCGCATGAGAGGAATCTGATCCATGGCAACCCGAACCATTGCCCGGCTTTTCGACAGCTCCACCACCGCCCATGCCGCGGTGCGGAGCCTGGAGGCCGCCGGCTTCGCGCATGACGACATCACCTATATGGGCAGCGCCAACGAAGGCGCGGCGCGGGACCGCGTGGGCGCGGATTCGCTGCGCAGCGGCGCCGGCACCGGCATGCCCGGCGTTGCGGCGAGCCCAGGTGCCGCCACCACCCCGCGCACCACGACCACCGGCACGACCACGGATGCGACGGAGACCGGTGCCGCGACCGGCGCCTCGCTCGGCACCGTGGTGGGCGGCGGCGCCGGCCTGCTGGCCGGCATCGGTGCCCTCGCGATCCCCGGCGTGGGGCCACTGGTCGCCGCCGGCTGGCTCGTGGCCACGCTCACGGGTGCTGGCGTCGGCGCCGCCGCGGGCGGGCTGATCGGCAGCCTGACCACGGCCGGGGTCGATGAAAAGGACGCAGGCACCTACTCCGAGGGCCTGCGCCGCGGTGGCCACCTGGTCGCCGTGCGCACCGAGGAAGGCCGCGCGGCCGAGGCCGAGCGCATCCTGGAGCAGCATGGCCCGGTGGACATGGAGTCGCGCCAGGCGGAATGGCGTACCGATGGCTGGGACCCGGCCAAGGACCCGACCCGCAACCCGGATTACGCGGGCGCCCGGCCGATCGGCACCCCGCATGACGACATGCGGCTGGCCAACGACCCGACCCTGCGCCGGCCCGGCGACGTCGCCTGACGCCACTGGCGCCAATCAAGCCTTGCGGAAAGGGGGCGCCCGTCATCGGGCGCCCTTTTTTGCGTCTGCGGATCGTCGGGCGCTGACGATTCGGCTGGCATGCCAGGCCAGCCCTCGGTTTCGCTTGCGACTTGTGTTTGACGCAGGTAGTTCCCTGACCTGTTCAAAAGCGCGTTGCGTATAGGGAAAAATCGACCCGGATGCGCTTATCGACACGCATCGCCGTGCTGTGTGCGGCCGCCGTCCTGCCATCCTTGGCCATCCAGGCCTGGCACGAAGTTGCTTCCCGCCAGGGACGCATCGCCGAAGTTCGCGCCGAGGCGCAGCGTTTCGCGCTGCAATCGGCCTCCGAGTTGAACCGCGTGCTGGAAGGCGCCCGCAACATGCTGGCGGCGGTGGGCGAGGCGCATCTGCGCGGCGGCACCTACCCCGGCTGCGGCGAGGGCCTCGCGGCGCTGAGTGCCCGCTTGCCGCGCTACGCCTCGATCGGCGTCAGCGATGCGGAAGGGCGCATCCTGTGCAGTTCCGCCGGCGCCGCCGGCCCCGGCACCATCGCCAGCCGCCCGTATTTCCAGCGGGCACGGGAAAGTGGGGCCTTCGAGATCGGCGCGGTGATCGAGGTGCCCCGGCCCGGCGGCGGTGTGCGGCGCATCCTGCCGCTCGCCCTGCCCATCATGTCCGAGGGCCGCTTCGCCGGGGTCGCCATCACCAGCATCGATACGGTCTGGCTCTCGGACAATCTGGTTGCCGCCGGCGCCATGCCGCCCGAGGCCACCGTGACGGTGGCGGATCGCCAGGGCCTGATCATCGCCCGCATGCCGCAGCCGCAGGATTTCATCGGCACCGCGATTCCCGCCTCCATCCGTGCGCTGGTGCAGGCCGCCGAGCCCGGCGTGGTGGAGGTTGCAGGCCAGGACGGCAGGCCGCAGATCCTTGGCTATGTGCCGGTCGGCGCCGGTGCGCCGGGGCTTTATGTCAGCGCCGGCTTCCCGACCGGGCCGGCGCTGCAGCAGGTGAACGAGGCGACGCAGCGCGCCGTGCTGATGGTGCTGGCCGGGCTGTTCTCGGCCCTGGCCGCCGCCTGGCTGTTCGGCCGCATCTATCTGAGCCGGCCGGTCGACCAGCTTCTGGACACCATGCGGCGCTGGACCGCGGGCGATCATGCCGCCCGCAGCCCCAGCGACGACCGCGGCGAGATCGGCCGCCTCGCCGCCGGCTTCAACGCCATGGCCGATGCCGTGGCGACGCATGAGCGGGAATTGCGGGAGGGTGAGGCGCGGCTGCGCGACGTGCTGGGGGAGATGCCGGTCGCCGTCGTGCTGGCCGAGATGGCCTCGGGGCGGGAGGTGTTCCGCAACGCCCGCGCCTGGGCGCTGCTCGAAGGCCCCGGGCCGCGCGACGGAACAGGCCGCGACGATGCACCAGCCCCGCTGCCCGAACCGCTCGCCGGGCCGCTGCGCGCCGCCATCCAGTTCGGCACGACGACGGATGGCCTGGAACTGCCGCTGCGCCGCGCGGATGGCAGGGAGACGGTGCTGTCCGTCAGCGCCGCGCCGGTGCGCGCCGCCGGCGGCGTGAAGCTGGCGGTGGCGGCTTTCCTTGATGTCGGTGAGCGGCGCCATGCGGAACGCCAGCGCGAATTGCTGACGGCGGAACTCCGCCACCGGGTGAAGAACGCCCTGGCCGTGGTGCAGTCCATGGTGGCGCAGACCCTGGCGCAGAGCGCCTCCCTCGAGGAATTCCGCGCCAGCTTCAACCCCCGCCTGTCGTTGCTGGCCAAGGCCCAGGATGCGCTGTTCGCCGCCGAGGATGGCCAGGTGCGACTGGCGGCGCTGGTGCGGGACACGCTGGCCCCCTTCGGCGCCGCGGTGCTGGCGGGCGGGCCGGATGTGCCGCTGCCTGCCAAGCAGACACTGTCGCTGGCCATGGTGCTGCATGAGATGGCGACCAACGCGGCCAAGCACGGTGCGCTGCGCCCGGATGCGGGCGGGGAGATCGCGGTGACCTGGACCCTGGGACCGGCCCCGCCCGGGGCCCCCCGGCGCCCGGGTGGCTCCGAGGCACCGTGGGTGCATCTGCGCTGGTCCGAGAACGCCGCCCGGCCGATTGCCGACGCCACCCGTCGCGGTTTCGGCGCGCGGCTGATCGAACGCTGCGTTACGCATGACCTGCGCGGCCAGGCTGAATTGCGCAGCGACCCGGCCGGCATCACCTGGCTTCTGGAATTCCCCCAGCCCCAGGAGCCGGCCGAGGCCCCGCACAGGCAGGCACAGCCGGCCTGACGCCGCGCCCGCCCGCAAAATATTGCGGTGCGGCATCGCGAGGACCGGAGGCGATGCAACCGGCAAGGCTCGGGCTCGTTACGTCTCTGCCGTGCATGGTCGGGAAGTCCCGCCCGGCTGGCGTCAACCTGCCAATTGGGGGCCCGCCTTGCACCGCCGAACTGCCCTTGCCGCCATCGCTTCCTCCGCCCTGTTCCTGCGTTCAACCGCCGAGCAGGTGGAGGCGCAGCCCGCCGCGGCAGCCGCTGGCACGCCGTTCAGCGACAGCACCGTGCGCGATCTGGCGCGCGAGCTGGCGCGCGCGGATTTTCGCCCGCCGACCAGCACCCTGCCGCGCGGCCTGACCGATCTCAGCTATGACGACTACCGCACGCTGCGCTTCAACCCGCAGGCGGCGCTGTGGCGCGGCGACAACTCCGACTTCAACGTCCAGCTGTTTCACCGCGGCTTCCTGTACGCCCAGAAGGTCGATCTGCACGAGGTGGTGGACAGCCGCGCCCGGCCCATCCCCTATGATCCGGCGGCCTTCACCCTGGGCGACCGGCCGGCGCCGGGTGCCGATTTCGGCCATGCCGGATTCCGTATCCACCACCCGCTCAACACCCAGGGGGTGTTCGACGAACTCGCGGTGTTCCTGGGTGCGTCCTATTTCCGGGCGGTCGGGCGCGGCCAGGTCTACGGGCTCTCGGCGCGCGGCCTGGCCATCAAGACCGCCGATCCAGCCGGCGAGGAGTTTCCGCTGTTCCGCGCCTTCTGGCTGGAACGCCCGCATGCCGGCGCCAATTCCGTGGTGGTCCACGCGCTGCTCGACAGCCCGAGCGCCAGTGCCGCGTTCCGCTTCACCATCCGCCCGGGCGACAACACCGTCTTCGACGTGCAGGCGGTGGTCTATCCGCGGGTGGCGCTGGTTGCGGCCGGCATCGCGCCGCTGACCAGCATGTATTTCTTTGCGCCGAATGACCGGGTCGGCGCCGATGACTACCGCAATTCGGTGCATGATTCCGATGGGCTGATGATCGCCACCTCGCGCGGCGAGCAGATCTGGCGGCCGCTGCACAACCCGCGTGACCTGCAGATCAGCCAGTTCCGGGAGGTCAATCCGCGCGGCTTCGGCCTGATGCAGCGGAAGCGCGACTATACCTCCTACAACGACCTGGAGGCGGTCTATGAGCGGCGCCCGTCGCTGTGGGTGGAACCGATCGCCGATTGGGGCCCCGGCCAGGTGCAGCTCATCGAGATCCCGACCGACAGCGAGGTGCATGACAACATTGTCGCCTTCTGGCGGCCGGATCAGCCGATGCGGCCGGGCCAGGAGTATAATTTCGTCTATCGCCTGCACTGGATGCCGGTGTTTCCGGGCAATCCGGCGCTGGCGCAGTTCACCGAGACCCGCGTCGGCGGCGCGGGCCGGGCGGGGCGGCTTTTCGTGCTGGATGTCGCCGGCGGCCGGGCCGGTGAGGTGCCGCCCGATGCCAGCCCGGCGCTCGATCTGACGCACAGCGCCGGCGAAGTCCGCAACGTGGTGGTGCAGCGCAACCCGCAGAATGGTGGCTGGCGCGTGCATTTCGAGCTGGTGCCAGGCGCGGCGCGGCTGGTGGAACTGCGCGCCGTGCTGAAACTGGGCGACCAGCCGCTGACCGAAACCTGGCTCTATCGATGGACGGCGTAACCCTCCTCGCTGCCGACTGGCGCCACCTGCCGGCACCGGCGCCGATGCAGATGCCGGTGCAGTCGTTGCGCCAGGCCCCGGCGCCCGGCCCCACCGCGCGGCCTTCCGCGCCGCGGTGGATGGCGTTGCGGCGGTTCCTCGTGCTCGGCGGGGCGGTGGCCCTGACCGCCTTCGGGGCGTGGGAAATGGCGCAGGTGCTGGATATCAGCCGGCCCACCGCCATCCAGCTCGTCCTGCTCGGATTGTTCGTCGCGCTGTTCGGCTGGATCGCGCTGTCCTTCCTCAGCGCGCTTGCCGGCTTCGGCAGCCTGCTGGCGGGCGGCGGGCGGCGGCTCGGCATCGACCCATCAGCCCCGATACCGGAACTTCGCGACCGCACGGCCCTGCTGATGCCCGTCTATAATGAGCCGACCGAGCGGGTGATGGCCGGCCTCCAGGCCATTCATGAAAGCCTGGCAGCGACCGGCCGCGGCCAGCATTTCGATATCTTCATCCTGAGCGACACGACGGACCCCGATGCCTGGGTGGCGGAGGAAGCCGCCTTCCTGGCGCTGCGTGAACGCACCGGCGACCACGCGCATATCTTCTACCGCCGCCGCCCGAAGAACCTGGAACGCAAGGCCGGCAATATCGCGGAATGGGTGCAGCGCTTCGGCGGGGCCTATCCGCAGATGCTGGTTCTGGACGCCGACAGCGTGATGGAGGGCGATGCCCTGGTCCGCCTGGCCGCGGCGATGGAGGCGCACCCGGATGTGGGGCTGATCCAGACCCTGCCGGTGATCGTCAACGGCAATTCCTTCTTCGCCCGGATGCAGCAATTCGCCGGACGGGTCTATGGCCCGATGATCGCGGCCGGCATCGCCTGGTGGCATGGCGCGGAGGGCAATTACTGGGGCCACAATGCCATCATCCGCACCCGCGCCTTCGCCGAGCACGCGGGTCTGCCCACCCTGCGCGGCCCGAGGCCGTTTGGCGGCCATATTCTGAGCCACGATTTCGTCGAGGCCGCCCTGCTGCGCCGCGCCGGCTGGGCCGTGCACATGGTGCCCGCGCTGCGCGGCAGCTACGAGGAAAGCCCGCCTTCGCTGACCGATCTCGCGGTGCGCGACCGGCGCTGGTGCCAGGGCAACCTGCAGCACGCCGCGGTGCTGGCGGCGCGCGGGCTGCACCCGATCAGCCGGCTGCATCTGTTCACCGGCATCGGCAGCTACATCACGGCGCCGCTGTGGCTGATGTTCCTGGTGGTGGGCGTGTTCGGCGCGCTGGAGGTGCGCTTCATCCGGCCGAACTACTTCCCCTCCGGCCCCTCCCTGTTCCCGGAATGGCCGGTGGTGGACCCGGTGCGCGCCATGTGGCTGTTCATCGGCACCATGGCGCTGCTGCTGGTGCCAAAGCTGCTGGCCTGGTTCCTGATGCTGCTCAACCCGGAGGAACGGCGCGGCATCGGCGGCGCCATCCGGTCCTTCCTGAGCATGCTGGTGGAGACGCTGGTGGCCGGGTTGCTGGCGCCGGTGACGATGCTGACGCAAAGCGTGGATGTCGCCTCCATCCTGACTGGGCGCGATTCGGGCTGGCAGCCGCAGCAGCGTGACGACGGCACGCTGGGCTGGCGCGCGGTGGTCCGGCTGTATTGGCGGCACACGCTGTTCGGCCTGCTGTTCGGTGCCGCGTCCTGGCTGGTCTCGCCCTTCCTGGCATTGTGGATGCTGCCGGTGACGCTGGGCCTGGCGCTGGCGGTGCCGCTGGCGGCGCTGACGGCACGCCGGGCAACGCTGCTGCGGCAGATCGGCCTGCTGGCGATTCCCGAGGAATCGGCGCCGCCCGCCGTGCTGAACCGCGCCAACACCATCCGCCGCCGGCTGATGGAGCAGGCACGGCCGACGGAGGCGGTGCAGCGTCTCGTGGCTGATCTGGCGCTGCGGGCGGCCCATGCCGCGATGCTGCCGCCGCCGCGCCGCCCCCGGTTGGACCCGCTGGACCCGGCGCTGGTGATGGGGCGGGCGAAGCTGGAGGAGGCGCAGGATCTGGGCGGTGCGCTGGCCGCCCTGACCCGGACGGAGAAGGCCGCCCTGCTGGGCGATGCCGGTGGCGTGGCGCGGCTTCTGCAACTGGCCGAGGCGGCCAAACCGGCCGAGGCCGGGCTACCGCGGCCTGCCGCGATGGCCGGCTGACGGGTTCAGCCGAACAGCTTGCCCGCGAAGAACACGATGCCGAGCCAGAGCATCGCGGAGATGGCCGCGATGATCAGGATGCAACTGCGCAGGCTCAACCGCTCCGCCATCGGGGTCGCCGCAAGGGCGCGCGGCTTGTCTGTGTGCTGCAACTGCGCGAGGGGAGCGGATTTCGAGATCATGCGATCGGTCGCCCAATGATTTCTCGCCATATCGTGATGGAATTTGCGCCGTTGGGCAATAGCCAAGATTCAGACGACTTCGCTGAACGAAAGCCGCGTGCAGATCTTCTCTCGAAACGAGAGCGTTTGCATTAAATGCAAATTAAAGGGCGCGCTGCGTTGCATGCGTGGCTTCGGCGGAATGCCGGGTGAGGGGATCGAACCCCCGACCTTCGGTTTACAAAACCGCTGCACTACCGCTGTGCTAACCCGGCATATGGACCGCCAACGCCGAGGTAGCGCGGCGGCCGCGCCCTGTCACCCCTGCCGAGGGTACGGCCGTCCATCGGCGGGTCAGGCGTGCCCGACCTGGCCGAAGGCGTCGTCATTGGTCGCGCGCACCACGGCGGCGAACAGGCGCAGCGCGTCCGGACCACCGCGGTCCGAGAGCGTGCCCTGCTCCATTTCTTCCGCCAGCAGCTCCGCATGCTCCGCCAGCGTCTCCGCCGCCCGGCGCAAGGCTTCGCGTGACAGGACGAGCTGGAGATCCTCGGGCAGCGTGTTCCAATCGGCTATTCGCATGGCGGTCCCAGCATTCGGGGGCGCCGTCCTGGCGAAAGGCCGCAGGGATAGGTTGCGGCGGCCATAGGTATGGCAGACCGAAATTGCCGGACCGTGAACGCCACGCCGGTTCAGGTGAAGCGCAGTTCCACCCGGCCCAGCGTGTCGAATTCCACCACCACCTCGGACGGGCCCTCGATCCAGATCGGCGGGGTGACGGAGCCGAGGAACACCACCTGCCCCGCCCGCAGCCCGCCGAACACGGCGGCGGCCGGAGACGCGGCGAGCCAGGCCAGCGCCTCCATCGGATGGCCCAGCAGATCGGCGCCGACGCCTTCGCCGCGCAGCGCACCGCCCACATGCATCCGCCCGCGCGTGGCGCCGAGATCCAGCGCACGCCAATTCGCCGCCGGCGCGCCGAGCACGCCGCCGGCATGGAACACCTGGTCCGCGATCAGCGTCGGCGTGCCGAGGGCGGCCAGGTCGTCGTAGCGCTTCTCGACGATCTCGATGGCCGCGAAGACTTCCGCCACCACGGCCTCGGCCTGGGCCCGGGTGCAGGGGCCGGCCGGCAGGTCGGCGCCGAGCCGCAGCCCGACCTCGCATTCCACCCCGGGCGCCACGAAATCCGCCAGCCGCACCGTGGCGGGCGAGCCGTGCAGCCCGGCGGCGGGCACGAAACCGGCGGCCGGACCCGTCAGGCCGAGATAGGCCTGCATCTGCCGGGTCGTGGCGCCGATCTTGAAGCCGGCGGGCGGAATCGCGCCCATCGCCTGCGCCACCTCCCGCTGCACCGCGTAGCCGCCGGCGGTATCGGCCGGCGCATGCGCGCCGAGCGGGACCAGGTTCTGCCGCGTGCGGCGGGCGGCGAGGATGGCGGTGGCGGCGGGGCTGGTCATTCCGGGTCTTCCTCCTCCTCGAGGTCCGGCTCGAACGCCTCGCCGTCCTCCTCGGGCAGTTCGTCCTGCGGGTCGGGCGCCTCGTCATCGGGCAGCGCGCCGCGGGCAATCTCGTACAGCGCCACGGCGGCGGCGGCGGCGACGTTCAGGCTTTCCACCTCCGGCACCATCGGCAGGCGCACCAGCTCGTCGCAGGTCTCGCGCTGCAGGCGGCGCAGGCCCGCATCCTCGGCGCCCAGCACCAGCACGCAGCGGCGATCCCGCGGCACGGCCTCGCCCAGGCTGCGCTTGCCCTCACCAGCCAGGCCGAGCACCCAGAAGCCGGCCTTCTGCAGGGCGACGATGGCACGGGAGAGGTTCACCTCCCGCGAGATCGGCACCAGCTCCAGCGCGCCGGAGGCCGCCCGCGCCAGGGCGCCGGTCTCGGGCGGGGCGTGGCGGTCCTGCATCACCACGCAGGCAGCGCCGAAGGCGGCGGCGGAGCGCAGGATGGCGCCGACATTGCGCGGGTCCGTCACCTGGTCCAGCACCAGCACCGGGCCGGGGCGGGTGGCGATGCAATCCTCCAGCGGCAGCGGCTGCAACGGTTCGGACAGCAGGGCGGCACCCTGGTGGATGGAATCCTCCAGCAGGAAGGTCTGGAAGCGGTTGCGTTCCACGCGTTCGGCGGGGATGCGCCAGGACTGGCGCGGCAGGCGCTCGGCCAGCGCAGCCTCGGCCTCCACCGTCAGCAGCAGGCGCTTCAGGCGGCGGCGGGGGTTGGCCAGCGCCGCGGCGACGGCGTGCAGGCCATACAGCCACAGCGTGCCGCCCGGCGCGGCATCCCGGATGATGGCGGCCTGGGAGGGGCGGGGAAGCTTGGCCGGCGGTGCGACGGGGGCGCTGCGCGGAGCCTTGGCCTCGCCACTGCCGCGCCGGTCACGGCCGCGCGGCGCGGCATCCGGCGCCTCGTCCGTCGTGGGGGCGGGGGCACGGGGGCCGCGATCGGGGGTACGGGCGAAGCCGCGATCCGTCTTGCCGGCGAAGCCGCGGGAGGGCTTGGGCCCGAAGCTGCGGGCGGATTTGGCGCCGAAGCTGCGCGGCCCATCGCTGGCTGGGCGCTTGCCGGCCGTGCCGCGCAGCGCCGGTCCGCCGACGGAGCGGGAGGGGCGCTCGCCGAGCGGGCGAAACGGGCGGTCCTCGCCCGGGTCGCGCGTCGGGCGGGGGGCGTCGCCCCTGGGCGCGCGGGGGCTATCCTCACGCGGCGCGCGGGATCGCTCCTCCCGCATCGGGCGGGCGGCCTGTGCGCGAGGGGCCCGGGCGGGCTCGGCACGCGGCGCGCGGGGCGCTGCATCCCGCGGTGTACGGGGCGCGGCTTCGCGTGGTGCGTCGTCGCGCGGCGCGCGGGGGGCGGCATCGCGCGGTGGGCGGGGGGCGGCATCGCGTGGGGCATCGCCGCGTGGCGGGCGTGGCGGCCGGCCACCGGCCGATGACGCCCCCTGCGGAGATTTGCCGGAGGGCGGGCGGCCGGAGCCTGATGCGGGTCGACGAGACGGGGGACGGGACATTCTGCCATTCTGCGCCCTGCCGCGCCCGCTGTCCAAGCGTGGCGACCATGCCGAGGAAACTGGCCCTCCGGCCGCCACCGCCGTTGACAGGCGGCGCGCGACCGGGCAAGTCCCGCCGCGCTCTCGGTGACGGGGGCGCGGCAGGCCTGGTCAGGGCTGCGGAGGGGTGCCCGAGTGGCTAAAGGGGGCGGACTGTAAATCCGCTGGCTTGCGCCTACGTTGGTTCGAATCCAACCCCCTCCATATCCTCGCCACGCCCAGCCCACCAGGCAGCCGATCGGGTGACGTGGCGCCTTAATTTCCATCACGCGCTGCGGGTGTAGCTCAATGGTAGAGCTCCAGCCTTCCAAGCTGGCTATGCGGGTTCGATTCCCGTCACCCGCTCCACGCGCGCGCGGGCCGGCGGCACCACCAACAGGCGCGGGACATTTCACGAAGCCCGGGGCTGCCCGGGTGGATAGCGGGAACAGCAATGGCCAAGGCGAAATTTGAGCGGAACAAGCCGCACTGCAACATCGGCACGATCGGGCACGTGGACCACGGCAAGACGTCGCTGACGGCGGCGATCACGAAGATCCTGGCGAAGACGGGCGGCGCGACGTTCACGGCGTATGACCAGATCGACAAGGCGCCGGAGGAGCGGGCGCGTGGCATCACGATCTCGACCGCGCATGTCGAGTACGAGACGGCGAACCGTCACTACGCGCATGTGGACTGCCCCGGCCACGCCGACTACGTGAAGAACATGATCACGGGCGCGGCGCAGATGGATGGCGCGATCCTGGTGGTGTCCGCGGCCGACGGCCCGATGCCGCAGACGCGCGAGCACATCCTGCTGGCGCGCCAGGTTGGCGTTCCGGCGCTGGTGGTGTTCCTGAACAAGACCGACATGGCGGACCCCGACCTGCTGGAGCTGGTCGAGATGGAGGTGCGCGAGCTGCTGTCCTCCTACCAGTTCCCGGGCGACGACATTCCGATCATCCACGGCTCAGCGCTGATGGCGCTGGAGGACAAGCGCCCGGAGATCGGCGAGCAGGCGGTGCTGAAGCTGATGGAGGCGGTGGACGCCTACATTCCGCAGCCGGTGCGCGCGCTGGACCGTCCGTTCCTGATGCCGGTGGAAGACGTGTTCTCCATCTCGGGCCGCGGCACGGTGGTGACCGGCCGCGTGGAGCGGGGCGTGGTGAAGGTTGGCGAGGAAATCGAGATCATCGGTCTGAAGAACACGGTGAAGACCGTGGTGACCGGGGTCGAGATGTTCCGCAAGCTGCTGGATAGCGGGCAGGCGGGCGACAACATCGGCGCGCTGCTGCGCGGTGTGAAGCGTGAGGATGTGGAGCGTGGCCAGGTTCTGGCGGCGCCGGGCAGCATCACGCCGCATACCGGCTTCTCGGCCGAGGCGTATATCCTGACGAAGGAGGAAGGCGGCCGTCACACGCCGTTCTTCACGAACTACCGGCCGCAGTTCTACTTCCGCACCACGGACGTGACGGGCATCGTGAAGCTGCCGGAAGGTGTCGAGATGGTGATGCCGGGCGACAACGTGACGATGGACGTGGAACTGATCGCGCCGATCGCGATGGATGAGGGCCTGCGCTTCGCGATCCGCGAAGGCGGCCGCACCGTCGGCGCCGGCGTCGTCGCCAAGATCGTCAAGTAA